>DATKFM010000141.1:0-3624 GCA_035544395.1 Verrucomicrobiia bacterium | reverse complement strand
ACCGGCCAGGCCTTCATCATCGCCGTCGGCGTGACTCTGATCATGGCGCTGGCGGCCCGCGGCGTGGTCGCCGGCAATATGAGCATCGGCGATTTCGTGCTGGTGAACGCCTATCTGATCCAGCTCTATCTGCCGCTGAATGTCCTCGGCACGGTCTATCGCGAAATCCGCCAATCGCTGATCGACATGGAGAAGATGTTCTCCCTGATGAATGTGCCAGTGGAGGTGCAGGACCGTGCCGGCGCGCCGCCGCTCAAGGTCGACCGTGCCGGCATCGTCTTTGACAATGTGATGTTCGGCTATGACGACCGGCGGCCGATCCTGAAGGGCGTATCCTTTGTCGTGCCCCCGGGAAAGACCGTGGCCATCGTCGGTCCCAGCGGCGCCGGAAAATCCACCATCTCGCGCCTGCTGTTCCGCTTCTACGATGTCAACGAAGGCAGCGTCGCCATCGACGGGCAGGATTTGCGGGACGTGCAGCAATCCTCGCTGCGCGCGGCCATCGGCATCGTTCCCCAGGACACCGTGCTGTTCAACGACACGGTCTATTACAACATCGCCTATGGCCGCCCGTCGGCGACGCGGGAGGAAGTGGAGGAAGCGGCCAGGCTGGCGCGCATCCACGATTTCGTCAGCAGCCTGCCCGACGGCTACAAGACCATGGTGGGCGAACGCGGGCTGAAACTCTCCGGCGGCGAGAAGCAGCGCGTGGCCATCGCCCGCACCATCCTCAAACACCCGGCGATCCTGCTGTTCGACGAGGCCACCTCGGCGCTGGACACTCACACGGAGAAGGAGATCCAGAAAAGCCTGCGCGAAGTCTCCGCCGACCGCACCACGCTGGTCATCGCCCACCGGCTCTCCACGGTGATCCATGCCGACGAGATCATCGTGCTGGAAGACGGCCGCATCGTCGAACGCGGCCGCCACGCCGATCTGTTGGCCAAGTCCGGCAGATACGCCGCCATGTGGGCTAAGCAGCAGGAAGCGGTGGCGAAGGACGGGGCGAAGCTGGAGCCGGTGGCGGCGCGCTAAGCGCCTAGCCGCAGCCCTCGGCGAAGCCCACGCCGGGCAGGACGCCGGCGCGGTATTTCAGGACCTTCTTGCCGTCGGTCTCGAAGATGATCTGGTAGTTGAACCGCGTGTCGACGACGATGTCGTGCTTCGTGTCGTCATACTTGTTCGGAAACACCTTCGCGCGGTCGCCATAGACCCGGAGGACGTCGTCCTCGTACCAGCCTACCCGCGCGCCTTTGTCCGTCAGGTAGCCGTCGACCAGGATATCGACGCGCGCCACCCTGTCATTCACCAGCATGAAGGTGAACTGCTCCGGCCGGCCTTCGGGAAAGACCATGGCGCATTCCAGACTTTGTCCGGCGGCCGCGTCGCCGAACGACTCCAGGGGCTCGGGAAACGCTGCCTTGGCCTCCGCCAGCGTCATGCCGATGCGCACGTGGCAGAAACCGGTGTCGCTCACGAGGCCGCAGGCTTCCACCAGGCGGGGATCGGCGGTTTTCGCCTCCTCGCTCGGCGCCTGTTGCGCCTGCTCACCGGAACAAGCCGTGAGTAGAAGCGCTGATAGCATGGGAACAAGACTTTGGATCGGCTTGGCCACGGGTTGCTCCCTGATGATTGGATTTTGAACTGCCGCGAGACTGGCGGCAGCCATTAGAACACGATTCTGCGGCCAAGGTTGCCGCTAAATCCTGGCAATTCTCCGCAGCATGGCTCGGTAATAGGGCAGATCTCGGACGGTGACGCCGGTCACCTTGCCGCTGTCGTCCCAGCGGCGCAGGCGCACGGCGGACTCCAAATGCGGCGAAGTGGCGAAGGCGCGGACCTCGGCATCGGACATCGGCCCGCCCTGCTGCGACAGCGTGTAGACGGAGGCGGCGGAGAGCTTGTCGAAATAATCCCTCTCCACCGCGCAGAGATAGCGCTTGGCCGTTACATGCAGCCGCACGGGCTCGCTGACCTCGGGCGGAAAGCGCGTCGCCAGCCAGTCGCCGCCGGAGCGGTCATGCTTGTGATAGCCGAAGCTATCGTCGGTCGGCTGCAGGAAATGGCCGACATCGTGGAGCAGTGCGGCGATCACCAGCGCCTCATTGGCCCCCTCGGACTCGGCCAGCGCCGCCGCCTGCAGCATATGGGCCAGCATGGTCACGCCCTCGCCATAGGACTCGTCGCCATGTGCGGCAAACAGCGATTCGATTTCCGTGACGACGCCGGTCAACGTCGCGCCTCCAGCGCCCGCAGCTTGCTCAGCAGGCTGTCCTTGTCGGCATAGGCTCCCTGAAGATGACGGTGGCCGCTGCCGAAGCCGCGGCGGCCATGGAGCACCCGGCGGTTATCGACGATGAAGAGATCGCCGGCCTTGAGCCGGAAGCCGGCGGTGGCCTGGGGATCGTGCAGCAGCCGGCCGAAGCGGCGATAGGCGCGGTAGTAGGGGATCACAAACTCCTCGGGTAGATCCAGGGGCGCCGCCGAGCGGTTGTTGTAGCGCACGGCATAGAGCGCGCCTTCGCTGTCCAGTTCGATCAGCGGCGATTTCGCCTGCAGGTCCACCTGGCGGACGCCGTCGCCATCCTCGACATAGCGGAACGGCACGGCGTGGCGGGTCAGCAGCTCGAAATCCTCGGGAGATTCCCGGCGCAGCCGCTCGGCGGCATTGAAGCCGTCGACCACCACGGACTCGCCGCCCTCGCTGGCCTGCGCCAGGCAATGCAGGAGCTGAAGTTGCGGCACGGGATCGCGATAGGGATTGTCGGTATGGTTGCCCAGCGCCAGGCCGGTGAAGGCGAGGTTGGTGGGCTGCTCCACCGACACCACGTCGAACAGCTTGCCGTAGTTGGTTTCCCGCACATAGCCGAACAGCGAGATTACATGCAGCACCGTGCCAGGTTCCGTGGGCACATCGGTCAATAGCGAGAAGCCGTAGGCGCGCACATCGGCCAGCCAGCCCGCCAGCGCCCGGTCGTTCGTCGCGACATCGCGATAGCTGGCGCTAGGCAACCGCTGCGCCAACGACTTGTCCCAGAGCTGCGGCGGATAACGGCGCTCGGCTCTTGATGCCGGATCCAGCGCATGCTCGCGCAGCCAGACGGCGGTATAGGTCAGCGCCGCGTTTGCCGGCGCGAGGGTCACGGCAACATCGCCGGTTTCAGTCAGCGCGGCAGCGGCGATCCGTGGCTCCTCCGGCAATTCGGCGATGTCGAACTGCCGTTGCCCCAGCGGGCCGTTGCGTCCGTCCGGCCGGTTGTCCAACAACCAGATGGCGGCGAAGCGGCTTTGCCGGCCGTCGGCCCAATTCACCACCAATTCGCCTTCATTGTGATTGAGCGCGGCGATGACGATGCCCCGGGGTTGCGGTTGCGGCAGGAGTCGTGTTGTCATCGGGCTCACATAATCGACAAGAAATTGCGGCTGCTACGGATTCCCATGATCATCGATGGCCTGCAATATTGCAATTGGTCGGAAGCGATTTTCCGCCAGATGCGGGCCGCGGGGGTCACGGCCGTCCATGCCACGATCTGCTATCACGAGACCTTGCGCGAGACGATCGCCGAGATCGAGCGTTGGAACCGCCGCTTCGAACGGCATGCCGACCTGATCTTCCATGGCCGC
>DATKFM010000140.1:0-8788 GCA_035544395.1 Verrucomicrobiia bacterium | reverse complement strand
CGTATCATGATCGGCAACGCGGAAGTCACCCGCTGGCCGGCGACCCGCCGCGCCGGCTTGATGGCACGGGTGTTCCAGGACCCGAAAGCCGGAAGCTGCGAGGAGCTGACCATCGAAGAGAACCTGGCCATCGCCGATGGCCGCGGGCGGCGGCGCGGCCTGGGCCTGGCGATCGACCGGCGGCGGCGCGGCGACTATCGCGCCCGACTCTCCCGCCTCGGCCTCGGCCTGGAAAGCCGGCTCGGCGACCGCATGGGCTTGCTGTCCGGCGGCCAGCGCCAGGCGGTAAGTCTGCTGATGGCGACCCTGCGGCCCATGCGCATCCTGCTGCTGGATGAGCACACCGCCGCGCTGGACCCGCGCACCGCCGAGTTTGTGCTCGACCTCACCCGCAGCATCGTCGCCGAGCAGAAGCTCACCACGCTGATGGTCACCCACTCCATGCGCCAGGCGCTGGATTGCGGCGACCGCACCCTGATGCTCCATGAGGGCCGGGTGGTGTTCGACGTGGCCGGGCCGGAACGGAAAGACCTGGATGTGCCGGACCTGCTGGCGCTCTTCGCCAAGCACCGCGGCCAGCAACTCTCCGACGACAGCCTGCTATTGGGTTGATCGACTCCCCTCGGAGCACCTTCGCGGCGAACTGACGCAGGCGCACTCCGGCGCTTCAAACCGGCGCGGGCATGTCTATTTACTGGTTTATGGCATCGGTGTCGGAGGACGCGAGCCTCCGGAAAAGGAGGTGCCATGCATGACCCGCATAAATCCCGCGCCAACCGGCCGCTCTGGCTTGAGGTGCATCCGCTGATCCGCCGCGTGGCGGTGGCGCTGGCCATCTGGAGCCTGGCGGCGATCTGGCTGCTGTTCAGCCACAGCTACTATGGCCCCCTGCTCTTCGGCGTCGTTACATTCCTCGTCGCCATGTTCGGGATGCTGCCCTGGACCCTGATGCGTGTCGATCATGAGGTGCATGACCGGCCGGTGGGCTTTCGCGAGTGGACCCGCGGACGGTTCGACACCGGCAGCGGCCCGATCAGCGCGGGCGAGGCCGCCGTGATGATCCTGCTGATTCCGGCTGCGGTTGCTGTGGGAATCACGGTTTTCGGGCTGTTCGACTATCTGACGGCCACCAGCATCCTGCACTGAAATTGGCCCACCGGGCAGGGGTGTAATTCCCGCCCAAAGCGGCTATATTCAATGGGATACATCGCCCCGTCAGCCCGGAAACGCTTGCCGATGATCGATCCCTTTGGCCGTTCAATCACTTACCTGCGGGTCTCGGTGACCGACCGCTGCGATTTCCGCTGCGTCTACTGCATGTCCGAGGACATGACCTTCCTGCCGAAGGCCGAATTGCTGACCCTGGAAGAGATGGACCGGGTCTGCAGCGCTTTCGTGCGCCTGGGCGTGCGCAAGCTGCGGCTGACCGGCGGCGAGCCTCTGGTGCGCAAGAATGTGATGAGCCTGATCCGCAACCTGTCGCGGCACCTGAAATCGGGCGCGCTGGACGAGCTGACGCTCACCACCAACGGAAGCCAGCTGGCGAAGTACGCCGCCGAGCTCGTCAATTGCGGCGTGAAACGGGTCAATGTCTCCGTCGACACGCTGGAGCCCGCCAAGTTCACGGAGATCACCCGTTGGGGCAAGCTCGATAAGGTAATGGACGGCATCGCCGCGGCGAAGGCCGCCGGCCTGCATGTGAAAATCAATGCCGTCGCGCTCAAGGGCGTGAACGACGGCGAGTTCGACTCCATGATCGAGTGGTGCGGCCGCGAAGGCCATGACCTGACTTTCATCGAGGTCATGCCCATGGGCGAAGTCGGCGAAGGCGCGCGGCTGGATCAATATCTCCCGCTGTCTGTCGTGCGCGCCAATCTCGCCAGGAAATGGACTCTGGACGAAATCGACTACCGCACCGGCGGTCCCGCCCGGTATGTGCGCGTGCGCGAGACCGGTGGCCGTGTCGGCTTCATCACGCCGCTGACGCATAACTTCTGCGAAAGCTGCAACCGCGTGCGCCTCACTTGCACCGGCATGCTCTATATGTGCCTGGGCCAGAACGACGATGCCGACTTGCGCACGCCCGTCCGTGCCAGCGAAGGCGACGAACTCCTGGAGGCCGCAATCCAGGAAGCCATCGGCCGCAAGCCCAAGGGCCACGACTTCATCATCGACCGCCGCCACACCGGTGCCGCGGTGCCGCGCCATATGAGCGTGACCGGCGGCTGACCGGGTGGATGGGGGCATGGCGACACTCAATCTTCGGGTGGAGTTCGGCGAGCGCGGCGCGCTCGGCCCCGGCAAGGCGCGCCTGCTGGAATTGATCGCCGAGCATGGCTCCATCGCCGCCGCCGGCCGCGCCATGGGCATGTCCTATCGCCGCGCCTGGGACCTGGTGGACGAATTGAACAGCTGCTTCGGCAAGCCCGTGATCACCACCCAGATGGGCGGCCAGCATGGCGGCGGCGCCGCCCTGACGCCGCTGGGCCAGTCCGTGATCGCACATTTCCGCGCTATCGAGGGCGATGCCGCCAAGGCGGCCGCCGCCCATCTCAAGGCCCTGCAGTCGGCCATGAAGCGCAAAGCCGGCTGACCGCGCCGGCGTCGCCCGCAGAAATCTCGCGTTGGCTTGCCTGGACAGAAAGCCGCGTTTCGCTATAGTCAGTCATATATAACGAGGTTCCCTGGAGGAGACGCGGAGATGAAAACCTGCCTGACTAGGACCATGACTGCGCTGCTGGGCGGCCTGTTTGCTGTCGCTTTGACCGCGGCGCCGGCAGCCGCTGACGATCTCACGATCTTCGCCGCCGCCAGCCTGAAGAACGCCGCCGAGGATATCGGCAAGGCCTATGAAGCAGCCGGCAAGGGCAAGGTCGTCTACTCCTTCGCCTCCAGCTCGGATCTGGCAAAGCAGATCGAGAACGGCGCCCCCGCCTCGATCTTCATCTCCGCCGACAAGAAGTGGATGGACTATGTCCAAGAGAAGAACCTGATCGTTCCGGACAGCCGCCGCGATCTTCTCGGCAACACGCTAACGCTCATTGCCCCCAAGGACAGCAGCCTCAGCGCCGACTTCAAGGCCGGCAATGTTGATCTCGCTTCGCTGATCGGCGACAGCAAGCTGGCGATGGGCGATCCCGACAGCGTTCCGGCCGGGCGCTATGGCAAGGCGGCACTGGAAAAGCTCGGGCTGTGGACCGCTGTCGAACCCAAAGTCGCGCGGACCAAGGACGTGCGTGCTGCCTTGGCGCTGGTGGAGCGCGGCGAGGCCGCGGCCGGCGTGGTCTACCGGACCGACGCGCTGGTTTCCGACAAGGTGAAGATCGCCGGCGAGTTTCCGGAGGACAGCCACCCGCCGATCGTGTATCCCATCGCCATCGTTGCCGAACATAACGACGATGCCGCCAAGGCCTTTTACAGCTACCTGACCGGGGACGAGGCGCGCGCCGTGTTCGAAAAATACGGATTCTCGATCCTGGGTCCTGGTGCTGCCACTAACTGATCTCGAAACGGAAGCGATCCGACTCAGCCTGCAGGTGGCGCTCTGGAGCGTCGCCTGCAGCCTGCCCTTCGGCGTCGCCACCGCTTTTCTCCTCGCCCGCACAAACTTTCCCGGCAAGAGCCTGCTCGACGGGCTCGTGCATCTGCCGCTGGTCATCCCGCCTGTCGTTGTCGGCTATATGCTGTTGCTGCTGATGGGCCGGCGCGGGCCGATTGGCGGCTGGCTCTACGACACGCTGGGCATCACCGTCATCTTCACCTGGCAGGGCGCCGCCCTCGCCGCCGCGGTGATGGGCTTCCCGCTGATGGTGCGGGCGATGCGGCTCTCCCTCGAATCGGTTGACCGGCGGCTGGAGCAGGCAGCGCGCACCCTCGGCGCTGGACGCTTCGATACCTTCCGCAGTGTGACCCTGCCGTTGATGGCGCCGGGTATCCTCACCGGCCTGGTGCTGGCCTTCGCCCGCAGCCTCGGCGAGTTCGGCGCCACCATCACTTTCGTCTCCAACATTCCCGGTCAGACGCGCACGATCCCCGTCGCCATCTATACGCTGACCCAGACTCCCGACGGCGATGCGGCGGCGCTCCGCCTCTGCATCATCGCCGTGATCCTATCGCTGATTGCGCTGGTGGCGTCGGAATGGCTGGCGCGGCGGCTGCGGACGCGGCTCGGAAACTAGGCCATGCTGACGCTCCGCGCCGATCACAATCTTGGCAGCTTCCATTTGAAGCTGGATGTCAGCGTGCCCAGCTCCGGCGTCACCGCGCTGTTCGGCCGTTCCGGCGCCGGCAAAAGTTCCGTGGTCAGTCTCCTGGCGGGGCTGCTGAAGCCCGACAGCGGCTACGTGAAGGTTGGCGACACCGTGCTGTTTGACAGCGCCGCAGGCCTGTCGGTGCCGCCCGAACAACGGCGCCTCGGCTATGTGTTCCAGGAAGGCCGCCTGTTTCCCCATCTCAACGTGCGCAACAATCTGCTGTTTGGTCACCGCCGCATCGCGGCGGAGGAACAGCGTGTCGGGTTTGACGAAGTAGTCGCGCTGCTTGACATCGCGCCGCTGCTGGACCGCCGCCCGCGCGATCTCTCCGGCGGCGAGAAACAGCGGGTTGCCATTGGCCGCGCGCTGCTGGCCAGCCCGAAACTGCTGCTGATGGACGAGCCGCTGGCCTCGCTGGATGCGGAGCGCAAGAACGAGATCATACCTTTCATTGAAAAGCTGCGGGACAGCTTCGGTATCCCTATCGTCTATGTGACCCACGATCTCGGCGAGATCGTCCGGCTTGCCGACCGGGTGATACTGATGTCGGAAGGCGCCGCGGCTTTCACCGGCAGCGTCGAGGAACTGGTCGGCCGCCTGGACATGGCCGACATCATGGACCATCCGGAGGCCGAGGCGCTGATCGCCGGTCATATTGCCGGTCACGACGATCATTTCGGACTGACGCGGCTCAACCTGCCGGGCGCCGAACTTCAGGTACGGCGGATGGCGCTGCCGCCGGGCGCCCCTGTCCGCGTGCGCATCCGCGCCCGCGATGTCGCAGTGGCGCTGCAGGCGCCCACGGGCATCAGCATCCTGAACGTGCTGCCGGTGACGATCGCTGAGATCCATGACCGGCGGGAGCAATGCCTGCTGCGGCTCTCGACACCGGGTGATGCGCCGACGTCGATCTGGGCCGGGATCACGGCGCGCTCACGCCACGATCTCGGTCTCACAGCCGGCAAGCAGGTCTACGCGTTGATCAAGGCGGTCGCCGTTGAAGGTTCCGGCGGCAGTGTCGAGCGATCGGAGGATACGGTGGCTGCTACTCGATAAAGACCTGGTGGGCGAAGCCGACGCCGTCGCTGATGGTCACTTGCTCGAACCCCAGCAGCTTGAGCAGATCGAAGAACGTCATGCGGTCCGCATCGGGCGTCTCCTGGAAGATCGGCGACAGGCGCGCCACGGCGGTCAAGGTGGCGAACAGCGCCCTCGCCCGGTAGATCGTATCGAGCTGGCCGTCCATCAGGCCGATGATGATCAGCTTCTCCGCATCGTCGCCCTTGGCGAAGATGGCGTAGGTCGGCGCATATTTCTGGTTGAGCAATTCGGTGGTCAGGGCGGTCACGAAACCGATGCGCCGGTTGCGGTCGCTGTCCACCAGCCGGTTGACCCTGGCCGTGTAGGTCTCGCTCGATTCCGGCACCGGGTAGTAGTAGCCGGCGTGGCGGTCGCCGGAGACCTCGTCGGCCCTGGCGCCCCCGCAGAAGACCACCGCAAACATCAGAAGAATTGCTGCCCGCATCATTTCTGCCGCCCCCGCCAACTGCATTCCGATGGTGATCAATTAACATGGGCGATCCCGGCGGAAAACCGCCGGGCTGGCCAGCGGATCGCCGGCCGCTATACTCGCCGCCAGCCTCCGTAGTCCGCCCCAACAATTTCAAGAAAGTAAGCGCCCTTGCCCGACCGCCGTCTGAAAGCCGAGCCCCGGATCTGCTTCCTGGCCGCCGACTCGCCGGTGGCGCAGCGCGCCCGGTTGCGCCTCGAGAAACGCTACGGAGTCTGCGATCCGCGGCGGGCGAAGGTGGTAGTGGCGCTTGGCGGCGACGGCTTCATGCTGGAGACGCTGCACCGCTTCCTCAGCCGCGGCATGCCGATCTTCGGCATGAATTGCGGCACTGTCGGCTTCATGATGAACCGCTATGCCGAGGCCGGCCTGCCGGCGCGCATCGAGGCGGCGCAGACGGTCCGGCTCTATCCGCTGCTGATGGTCGCGAAGACCGTGAGGCGACGCTCCTACAAGGCCCATGCCATCAACGAGGTCTCCCTGCTGCGGCAGACGCGCCAGGCGGCAAAGATCGGCATCCGCATCGACGGCAAGACGCGGCTGAAGGAGCTGATCTGCGACGGCGCCATGGTGGCGACACCGGCGGGCAGCACCGCCTATAACCTGTCCGCCCACGGACCGATCCTGCCGCTGGGTTCGGATGTGCTGGCGCTGACGCCGATCAGCGCGTTCCGGCCGCGGCGCTGGCGCGGCGCCATCCTGCCCCATGGCGCGGAGGTGGTGTTCGATATCAGGGAAATCGACAAGCGGCCGGTCAGCGCCGTCGCCGATTTCACGGAAGTGCGCGACGTGGTTCAGGTCAGCGTGCGCGAGGACCGCAATATCACGCTGAACCTGCTGTTCGATCCCGAGCATAACCTGGAAGAGCGCATCCTGACCGAGCAGTTCGCGGTCTAGAAGCGTGTTGGCAAGCAACGACCCTGGCCAAAGGGGTCGCAGGCCGCTGGCTACTCCGCCGACCGAAAACTGCTCATGCCGCCGGCGGGACCAGGTATCGCGCCGCTGCCGGGCAGGTTCTGCCGCGCGTAGCCGGTGACGGCCAAAATGAGCGCATCGATATCCCGCTTCAGGCTGGGGAATCCCGGTGATTTCTCGATGAGTTCCTCATCCATGTAGAGGGCGCGGTTCACTTCGATCTGCAGGCTGTGGCGGTTCTGCGCCGGCGCGCCGTGGCGTATGATGATTTCCGCTCCCTTGAACGGGCTGTTCACGCCGACGCGATAGCCGAGGCCTTGCAACGTATCGGCGACCAGCGCGGTGAATTCCGCATCGCAGCTCGTCCCGTCGCGATCGCCGACGACGAAATCGGCCCGCTGCTTGCCCTTATAGGCACCTTTCATCGAATGGCAGTTTACATGCCAGATGGCGCCAAAATGCGCATATGTAGCGTCGAGCATTTCCTTCAGCGCCACGTGGTAGGGCCGGTGATAGCTGTCGATGCGCAAGAGTATTTCGTCCACGGTCAGCGGCCGGTCATAGACGGGCACAGTGGCGCGCACCAGGCGCCGCACCACGCCCAGGCCGCGGTCGGCCCGCGGGCTGAGCGGCAGATCCTGGGGCCAGGGTTCCGCCAGCAGCTTGGGATCGATTTCATGCTCATGGCGGTTGGGGTCCACATAGCTGCGGGGAAACAAGGCCCGCAGCAGGCCGGCGCCGTGCAAAGGCGCCGCGCCGAACAGCTCATCGACGAAGGCGTCCTCCGCCCGGCGCAACACGCTGAACGGGGCGGCATAGGCGAAATCCTGGGGGTAGTCGGTGCCGCTATGGGGCGAGTCGAAGACGACCGGCGCGGCGTTCGCAGCACCGGCCTCCGTCAGCGGATGCTCCGCCGACAATACCCCGGGAATCACCAACGCCACGTCCTCGCTCCTCGCCTCAATCCTGTAGGGCCGCCGCACCCTGGCATTAAGCCGGGCCCTCGGCCATATTAGCCGCCCGCGCCGATTTCAGGCGCCCGTGAAACAACGGCGAAAACTGCCACCGTGCCCGTCAGCCCCGCAAGCCTTGAAATGGTGGAAAAACTGGTCGCCTTCGACACGACCAGCCGCAACTCCAACTTGGAACTGGTCGAATTCGTTCGCGCCTACCTGGCGGAACATGGTGTCGAATGCCGCCTGGTCCACGACGCCACGGGCAAGAAGGCCAACCTCTATGCCACGCTCGGGCCCGCCGACCAGCCGGGCATCGCGCTGTCGGGCCACACCGATGTGGTGCCGGTCGATGGCCAGGCTTGGGACACCGATCCCTGGAAAGTGACGCGGCAAAATGGCCGGCTTTATGGCCGCGGCGTCAGCGACATGAAGAGCTTCGTCGCCATCGCCCTGACCTTCGTGCCCGAATTCATGCGCCGCGGCTTGAAGACGCCGATCAATCTCGCCCTCTCCTATGACGAGGAAGTGGGCTGCCTCGGCGTGCGGCGGCTGCTGGAGGTCCTGCGGGAGATGCCGGTGAAGCCCTGGGCCTGCATCATCGGCGAGCCCACGAGCATGAAGGTCACCGTCAGCCACAAGGGCAAGAAGAGCATCCGCTGCCATGTGCACGGCCTCGAGGCCCATTCGTCCCTGGCGCCGAACGCGGTGAATGCGGTGGAGTACGCTGCCGAGGTCATCGTCAAGCTGCGCGCCATGGGCCGGCGCTTCGCCGCCGAGGGACCGTTCGACAACGAGTTCGATGTCGCGCACACCACCGTCCATACGGGCATCGTCCATGGCGGCACGGCCCTCAACATCGTGCCCAAGGATTGCTATTTCGATTTCGAGTTCCGCTATCTGCCGGAGCTCGATGTCGAGGCGATGCTGACGGAGGTCAAGGACTTTGCCGCGCGGGAGCTGCAGCCGGCGATGCAGGCCATCGACAAGAGCTGCGGCTTCGAATGGCAACAGATCTCGGCCTTCCCGGGCCTCTCAACCTCGCCCGACAGCCCGGTGGCGCAGCTGGCGAAGTCGCTCTCCGGCAGCAACTCCAC
>DATKFM010000139.1:0-3075 GCA_035544395.1 Verrucomicrobiia bacterium | reverse complement strand
CGCTGTCGGTGTTCTACGCCATCGTCGTTACCTTCGCGCTGAGCTTCCTGCGCAAGGAAACCGCGCTGATGCCGGCCAAACTGGTGAAGGCGCTGGCCGATGGCTCGATCGGCGCGCTCAATGCTGCGACCACCTGCGCCTGCGCCGGCATCGTCGTCGGCATCGTGACGCTGACCGGTCTCGGTCTCAAATTCTCGTCGATCGTCATCAGTTACGCCGGCGGCAGCCTGCTGCTGACGGCGATCTACACCTCGCTGATCGTCTGGATCATCGGCCTCGCGGTGCCCGTGACCGCCTCCTACATCATCTGCGCTGTCATCGCGGCGCCCGCGCTGATCAAGCTCGGCGTGCCCGACTACGCCGCGCATATGTTCATCTTCTACTATGCCGTCTTGTCGGAGGTGTCGCCGCCGACGGCGCTTTCACCGTTCGCGGCGGCGGCCATCACGGGCGGCGATCCCTACAGGACGACGCTACAATCCTGGAAATACACGCTGCCGGCGTTTCTGGTGCCGTTCGTATTCGTGCTCGACCCGCAGGGCGTCGGGCTGCTGCTGTCGATCCCGAAGGGCGGATCGTGGGTCGATATCCTCGAGATCACGGTCAAGACAACCTTCGGGCTGCTGGCGCTGGCCGCGGTTGCCCAGAACTGGGCACTGCGACAAAATACGCCAATCGAGCGCGGCCTGCTTCTGCTATCCGGATTGCTGCTGGTGTTTCCAAGCCTGATCGAGGCGATCATCGAATGGATCACCGGCCGCGATATCAGCTACACCTATGTGCCCGGCCTGATCATCGGTCTCGGCGTGTTGCTGTGGCAGGCCAGAACGCGGTCGCCAGAGCGGCCGGCGTTCACTACATAGAGAAACGATTGAGGAGACAAAAATGAGGAAGACCACAGCCATATTGGCGATGACTCTGGGGCTCGCCTTCGCGGGCGCAGCCCACGCCCAGCAGAAGACCATGTCGATCGGAACCGGTGGTACCGGCGGCGTCTATTATCCGCTGGGCGGCGCCGTCGCCAACGTGCTCTCGAAGAACCTTCCCAACGTGCAGGCTACCGCCGAGGTCACCGGGGGGTCTGTCGACAACCTCAAACTGATCGGCGCCGGCAAGAGCGAACTGGCCTTCACCATGGCCGATGCCGCGCTCGATGCATTGCAGGGCCAGGACAAGTTCAAGAGCGGCAAGCTGCCGCTGCAGGCGCTGCTCGTGGTCTACCCGAACCGCATGCATGTCGTGACGGTGGAAGGCACGGGCATCGAGACCATGGCTGACCTAAAGGGCAAGCGCGTTTCGACGGGATCTCCGGGTGGCGCCACCGAGGTGATGGCGTTCCGCGTCATCGAGGCCGCCGGACTCGACAAGGACAAGGACATGAAGCGCGAGCGGCTCGGCGTTGCCGAATCCGTCAATGCCATCAAGGACCGCAAGATCGACGCGTTCTTCTGGGTAGGCGGCATTCCGACCGCCGCGGTGACCGATCTCGCCGCGACGCCGGGCCTGAAGATGAAGCTGATCGACCACGGCGATCTGGCCGAGAAGATGAACGCCAAATACGGCAAGCTCTATTCGCCCAGCAAGATCAAGGCGGGCTCGTATCCCGGCTACGACAAGGACAATTCCATCACCGAGGTGTGGAACCTGATCGTTACCGGCGACAAGATGAGCAATGAGGACGCCTACGCCATCGTCAAGACGCTGGTGGAAAAGAAGGCCGACATCGTCGCCGTGCATAAGGAAGCCGAGAGCTTCTCGCTCGACAACCAGGTACAGGAACGCTCGCCGATCCCGTTCCATCCCGGCGCGCTGAAATACTTCAAGGAAAAGGGCGTCGGGGGCTAGGCATCGGGATTATCCGCCCCGGATCGAGCGAAAGCCAGTCCGGGCGACGCAGATCGAAAAATGACCGCGGTCCGTTGAGGGCCGCGGTTTCTTTTTGCCGGCTACCGGCATGCGGGCACAAGCCCGGCATCGATGCGGTGCACCATCCGGTCGCCTCAATGAAAGCAACGGACAGATGTGCCTGGCCTCCGCCGTGCCGACGATTTCGGCAGTTTCGCCAGCATTGCAGTTTTAATTTCTGCCTTAACCTTACTGAAGTAATCCTCGCATCATCTGCAAAATTCCATCATTGCCGCCGCAACAGGGATGTACGACTGCGTCCGGGGTATCTGTCGGGTGGGAGGGCGAAGATGAGTCAGATCAACTTTCACGGGGATGTGCACGCTGGTCATTTCGGGCACCGCAAGCTGACGCCGCGCGCCTGCGTCATCGACAGCAAGAAACACCTTAGATTATTCCTTTCCGACGCACTCGAGGATCTTGGATTCGTCACCAGCGAATGCGGTCAGGCCGGCGACCTGGCCGGAGTGCTTGATGTCCACCAGCCGGATCTGCTCGTGCTCAGTGTGTGCGCCAACGGGGTCGAGCCCGGCGACATTCTCGAAACGGTGGTCCGGAAAAACTTCACCGGCAAGATCCTCGTCATCGGCCAGCCGCAGTCGATTATGGCAAAGGCCGTCCGGCAAATTGGCGAGGAATACGGCATCTGTATGCTGCCCTCGCTGCAGACGCCCTTTAGCGCTGGGAGCCTGCGCGAGAGCGTGGCGGCGATGCTGCCTGCCGAGCCGGCTCCGAGCCCGGCGGTAGACGTGGCCGAGGCGCTGAAGGCCGGCTGGCTCGAACTGTGGTATCAGCAGAAGATCAATATCCGCACGCTGGTCCCCAGCGGCGCGGAAGCGCTGGTCCGGATGCGGCACCCTGCCTGGGGCGTGGTCCCGCCGGCGTACTTCATCCCCGATGAAAAGGATCCGCATTTTCGCGCCCTGTCTGAGTTCGTGGTCGGGCGCGCCATCGAGGACTGGCGCTATCTGCTGGAGAACCAGGGTCCGGTCGATCTCTCGATCAACCTGCCGGTATCGTTCTTCGGGGATACCCACGCGGTGCGCGACCTCTGCCGCGCCATCCCCGCTCATCCCGCGTTCGGCGGACTGCTAATCGAAGTCAACAGCAGCGAGGTGATCGATAATCCGGAACTGATGGACGTCGCAAAGGGGCTGCGCCTACACAATA
>DATKFM010000138.1:0-20372 GCA_035544395.1 Verrucomicrobiia bacterium | reverse complement strand
CCTCCGACAGCGTAGACGGGGCATTGAATGTCGTCATAGTTCTCGCAGACCGAGCCATGCTTCCACATGGCGTCGCGCCGCTGATGCTCCAGCCAGTTGGCGATCAGCAGCGGATGGTTCTCCAGGCGGTGAATCCACATTTCCCGCCAGCGGTCGCCCACCAGCGCCGGATCGGGCGGATGGCCCTGGATGGCGAACATCGCCGATGCCCAGGCCAGATTGTCCACGAGCATGCAGCCGCCCATGGCGTGGATGTCGTCGGCATAGCGGTCGTCGGTGGAGCAAAGCGTGATCACCGCCTTCAGCTCCGGCGGCCGCCGCGCCGCCACCTGCAGCCCGTTGAAGCCGCCCCAGGAGATGCCGATCATGCCGCAGGCGCCGGTGCACCAGCGCTGCGCCGCCAGCCACTTCAGTACCTCCAGGCAGTCGTCATGCTCCTGCTTGGTGTACTCATCGAGCGATATGCCGTCGGACTCGCCGAAGCCGCGCAGATCGACGCGAACGCCGGCATAGCCGTGGCCCGCGAAATAGGGATGGGTCAGTGCATCCCGCGCCGCGGTGCCGTCGCCATTCCGCTTGCGGTAGGGCAGATATTCCAGGATTGCCGGCACGGGATTCTTCTCCGAGTCCTCCGGCAGCCAGATGCGCGCCGCCAGCTTCACGCCGTCGGACATCGGAATGAAGGTGTTGACGATTTCCCGCACCTTGCGGGGAAAACTCTCGACGACGCGCATGGGCCCTCTCTGAACGCTGGTTAGGTTTATTCTTCTCGCTTCATTCCACGGTCAGGCGGGCATTGAAGGCGACGGAGATTCGTTCGCCGCCACCGCGATAAGGAAACACCGCATGGCGGAGATAACTGGGAAAGACCACGACATCGCCGGATTGCGGGACGACGTTGTGCTGCATGCGGCGGCGGCGGATCTGATACATCTCTGCGCCTGGCCGCGGGTCATAGAAGGTGATGCTGCCGCCAGGCCCCGGCTCCTTAGTCTGACCGATGACCGGGGGCACCTCGACATAGTAGACGCCGCTGATATGAGCTTCCGGATGCACATGCGGTGTATTGTAGTCGCCCTCGCGCATCAGCACCGCCCAGCCCCACAGCCTGGCATCGACGTTCTTCGGCGCCGAGGTGAGCTCGATCCGGAAATAGCGGGGCAGGTAAGCCTGCACGGTGGCGTGGATCTGCTGCTGCAGCGTCTTGACGGCCGGGTGGTCCATATAGAGGAAGTTGGTGTCGGTCTGGAAGCCGCCATGGGTCGAGCTTCCCGGCGCGGCGTTCGGCGTAGTGTCCCGCAGCTTCCGTACCAGCGCAGAAAGTTCGGCATTCAGCGGGCCGTTTTCGGGGCTGCGGCGGTGCAGCACCAGCGTCGGGAACTGCTCGATGAACTGGTCCTGTGTGGTCCCCATATTCATGAACGCGCCGCCATCTGTCATTCGCGCCAGAGTTCATTCTTATAGACTTGCCCACCCTTCATGACGAGGGCGATGCGGGTCAATTCCTCGATGTCATCCAGCGGATTGCCGCGGCAGGCGATGACATCGGCGAATTTGCCGGCCTCCAGGCTGCCGAGGTTTTTCTCCTGCCGCAGCAGCCGTGCCGGATTGATCGTGGCGGCATGGATGCTCTCTGCCGGCGTCATGCCGGCATCCCGTACCATGAACACGCATTCCGAAGCGTTCATGCCGTGGTGATTGCCCGGCGTTCCGGCGTCGGTGCCCATGGCGATGCGCGCGCCCATCTTGTGGGCGCGCTTGATCGTCTCGATATGGATGTCGTTGAACTCCAGCATGCGCTTTCGCAGGTGCTCGGGCATGGACTGCACCATGCTGTTGTCGCGGATCAGCAGCTCGCCGGCGCAGATCGTCGGCACGATGTAGATGCCCTTCTCGGCGATGCGCCGCAGCGCCGCTTCGTCGGCAAAGGTGCAATGCTCGATGCTGTCGACTCCGGCGTCAATGCAGTTCTCGATGCCGCGGCAGGCATGGGCGTGGGCGGCGACATGCTTGAAATTATCGTGTGCGATCTCGACCGCCGCCTTCAGCTCCTCCAAGGTGAACTGGATCGCGCGCGCATCCTCGTTCTCGGATGAGAGCATCGCGCCGGTGGCCATGACCTTGATCAGATCGGCGCCCTTGGCCAGCTGCTTGCGCGCCGCCTGCTTCACCGCATCCGGCCCATCGGCAACTTCGTACATGCCGGGATAATAGTCGACGGTTTGCGTGGTGATCGACAGCAGCCGGCCGGCGAGGAACAGTCGCGGCCCGGTCGCGAGCCCCTGATTGATGGCGTCGCGAACCGCCATCTCCACATAGTTCCAGCCGCCCACATCCCGCGCCGTGGTCACGCCGGCCTGCAGCGTCCGTTCCGCCGCCTTCGCCGTGTAGAGGGCGACGGCCGCATCCGTCCGATTAGCGCCGGCGGCCGGATCGGCAAGCTCCGTAGGGATAGTCAGATGCACATGGCAATCGATCAGGCCCGGCAGCAGCCAGGCGCCCGGCATTTCATGGACCTCGTCCTTGCGGTCGGGCTTGGCCTGTGGCGTGATCGCCGCAATCCGCTCGCCGTCGATGCCGATATCGGAGCGCTGGAACTTGCCTTTCTCCACATCAAACACATTGCCGCCCACCAACCATCGCATCGCCGCTATCCGATCTCTTGTTGTTGCCAGCTATAGAGCACCGTCATAGGCGGCCTGGAAAATCTTGACCATTTCCGCGTGGCCCACCGGCACCGGATTTGTCGGCGCGCAGCCATCGGCCGCCGCCTTGGCCGCCACGATCTCCACTTCCTCCGCCGGTACGTTCAGATCCTCCAGCGTTTCCGGAATATCGAGTTGCGCGCGAAGCTGCAGGACCCAGTCGAGGACCGCGCCGAAAGACGAGGTCGGCAGCTCCAGGTAATGGGCCAGCCGGCGCATCTTCGGCTGCAGCGCGGATTCATTGAATTTCAGCACATAGGGCATCACGACGGCGTTGGTGAGTCCGTGGTGGGTGTCGTACATGGCGCCGATCGGATGGCTCAGGGCGTGCATAGCGCCCAATCCTTTGCGGAACGCGGCCGCGCCCATCATCGCCGCCGACAGCATCTGTGACCGCGCCTCGATGTTGGTCCCGTCGGCAACCGCAACCGGCAGCCATTCCGCCACCAGCCGCATGCTCTCCAGCGCCATGCCGTCGGCCATCGGGTCATAATCGGGGACGCAATAGGCTTCCAGCGCATGGGACAGCGCATCCATGCCGGTCCAGGCCGTGAGATTGCGCGGCAAGCCGATGGTGAGCTCGGGATCGCCGATAACGGTCCGCGCCCGCATCTTTCCGTGCGCGAGGATCTCCTTCACCTTGGTCGCCTCATTGGTGATGATCGCGCCGCCATCCATCTCCGAACCCGTACCCGCCGTGGTGGGAATGGCAATGATGGGCGCCGCCTTCACTTCGCCCTTGAGCGGTGGCCGGCCCCAGATGAAATCCCACAGCGCCCGCTGCGGCTGCTGCGCCAACACCGCCACGCACTTGCCGGCATCCAGCGCGCTGCCGCCGCCAAAGGTGATGACGCCGTCGTGGCCGCCAGCAAGATAGGCGGCCACGCCGTCCTCTACATTGCGGCTGATGGGGTTGCTGCGCACACCCGCATAGAGGCCGGTGGCGATGCCGGCCTCCCGGTTGGTCTCAATTGCCCGCTGGACGATGGCGCTGTTGCCAAGGCCGCTGTCGGTGATCAGCAGCGGCCGCGCAATGCCCAGAGCGCGGCAGGAAGCTGGCAACTCGGCGAGCCGTCCGGGTCCGAAACGCACGGGAACGACCGGATGCCAGTCGCCTCGAAATAGATTGTTCGCGCTCAATATGCCTCCCACCAAGCCCTGGGTGGGAGGCTAACGGTCCCGGGATGCCTCTGGCAACCCAGGCGGGGCTATGGCTACCGCCGCGTTGCGAACTGCAGCACCATGCCGCTGATGTCCTCCATGTCCTCGATATCCATGGAGACGATCTGCAGCCGCGCGGCGATGCAGCGGAGATCGTTGGCCTTGCCGGGAATGCTGGGAGCCGCCGCCAGCAGTGACGCGGCCGTGTGGTTGAGCAATTGCACGATGTCGTCCCGTGTCATGGCGAACCGTCCTTCCATATTTTCATAGGAGTGGCGGGGCTCCGCGGGAAGGGCGAACCCATCGCCAGTTCCCTTAAGTGCGCCGCTCGTTATCGGGAGTTTGCACATGAGTCGTGACGATGACGTGACGGCGCGGTGGTAATTGCGCGACCGTGCGCCGCGGCGAAATCCGGCGTTTACAATTTCTGTTCGCTGCAGGTTTCCAGCAACTGCCAGAGTTCGGCCGCGCGCGCCTTGCCTGCCTTTGGCGAATAGCCCATGCGCAGCTCGACATAGGACGAGGCCGCTGTGAGCTCGCGTCCGGTCATCACCCAGAGCGGGATCAAATCCGCCTTGTTGGCCAACTCCATGGCCACGAAAACCTTGCCGCCGTTCGCCGGCGGAAGCTCGACCTTCGGATAGCTCTCCGTCACGAGGCTGAGATCGCCGAGCACCATGTTGCTGCCCTTGTTGGCCTTCACCGCCGCGCAGGCGAGCAGCGCCGGCACGGGCCGGCCGAACTGCGCTTCGCGCACCACGGTTCCCGGCGTCATTTCAGCCGTCGTCTCGGCCGGTTTGCTTTGCGGGCCGCTGCAGGCCGCGAGCAGGAGAACCGTTGAAATGGCCGCAGCTCCGGAGAATTGCCGCATCTATAGCGTACCTTGTTGTGTATCGGGCGCTTCAGGCCCGGCTGGCGCCGTAGTAGAGCGTAACCGTATGCTTGGCTTCGGCGAAAAACAGCCAGCGTTCCGTCAATATTCCTGCCGTTGTCGCCGCTGCGGCGGCAATCGTCAAGGCTATCGCTATTTCATCCAAACGATTGGCGATCGCCACGCCGGCCAGCACATTCAGCATAAGTGGCAGCAGGAAGGCCAGGAGTGTCGCAATGATCCTCAGTTGCAGTGCATGCTTGCGGGCGACACGGAAGCCCATCTCGCGCATCAGGTAGTTCTCCTCGGTGTGCGGCGCGTCGAGAAGCCGCACCTTGCCCAGGTGACCGAGTCCCGTCGCTGTTTCCGCCGAGCTCTCGCTGCGCACGAGGTCGATATGCCGCCAATAGGCAAGTTTGATGAGCCAGGCGACCGACTGGATCAGCGCCAGGATCGCCGATGTCCAGATGCTGCCGAAGCCGAAAGCAAACAGCAAAGCCGCGAGCCACGCCGCGCCCGTCGCCAGCCCCAGCAAAAGGTAGCAAGGCACGACATAACCATTGTTCCAGGCGGCGATCGGTTTCAGCGTCGCATATATCATGGCTGTGCAATAAACGGTGATCCCTGCCCAGACTGTGGTCAGGACGCCGAAAAAGCCGACACCGCGGCTCAAGTCGGCGCCAGCGATCCAGCCGAGTGCGAAAACGCCGGCGGGAATGAACGTGATCAGGCTCGCCACACCCTCGCGCGACAGCCAGGAAGAGCGCCATTGCGACAGCGCGCGCCAGGCCCTTTCGGGATGACCGAGATGCTTCGTTGACGACAGCAGCCCGAAGATGATCGCGGCAAACGCAATTCCGAAGGAGGCGACTCCGAACCAGCGGTCCGCCGCGAACCATCCGGTGGCGGCGCCGACTCCCAGCAAGCACAGCATGCCATAACCGGCGCCGGAGATGACGGTGAAGAGGATGACCGAAAAGGCGGGATGCATGAACTGGTCGGCGCGGCTCTAGCGCGACAGGATGCGGTCGACCCACCGCAGGAACGGATTGGCGATATCGCCATTCGCGGGCGGATCCAGTTCCGCCTTCGCACCGGTGCAGCCGGCGCCGTCCTGGCGCGGCCGCGGCGGCAGGTACTTGTTGACCGGCTCATAGCCCAGTTCCGGCATCAGGTCATAGCCGCCGCGCTCCGCCACCAGGCGCGATACTGCGGAGTTCGGATCGCCGAGATCGCCATAATGCCGCGCATTGACAGGACAAGTGGCGACGCAAGCGGGAACGCGGTCGATCTCCTCGAGATTCTCGTTGTAGATCTTGTCGATGCAAAGCGTGCATTTCTTCATCACGCCGACATCCTCGTCATACTCCCGTGCGCCGTAGGGACAGGCCCAGGAACAGAGCTTGCAGCCGATGCAGATATCCTCATTCACCAGCACGATGCCGTCTTCCGCGCGCTTGTAGGACGCGCCGGTGGGGCAGACCTCGACGCAGGCCGGTTGTTCGCAATGTAGGCAAGAGCGGGGGAAATGCACGGTGCGGCTCGACGGTCCGTCGCCGGCCTCGAAGCTGTGCACGCGGTTGAACCAGACGCCCGACGGCTTCGCGCCATAGGGATCGCTGTCGGTCAACGGAGCCATTTGGCCGCCGCTGTTCCATTCCTTGCAATTCACTGCGCAGGCATGGCACCCGACGCAGATATCCAGGTCGATGACCAGGCCGAGCTTTTTCGGGCTGGGATTGCGGGGGAGGGAAGTCACGGCGTCACCCTCACTCGTCGCGGCCGCGGAAGCGCGCGCCGTAACGGAGTAGCGCCGGCTTTTCATGGCTCAACGGCGCCTTCAGATCGGCGAACTGCGGCTCGCTCTGGGGCCATTCATGCTCGCCAGCCTTCTCGATCCGTACGCGCAGATCGTACCAGGCCGCCTGACCTGTGATTGGATCGCTGTTGGAATAGCGATGCCCGTCTGCCTTCGGCGGCAGCAATTCCGAGATCAGGTGATTGAGCAGGAATCCCTTGCGGCCCTCCGCCGCCTGGGGCGCCAGGTTCCAGGCGCCGCGCCGCTTGCCGATTGCGTTCCAGGTCCAGACCGTGTCGGGGTTTACGCCCTCCATCGCCTTGACCGGCACCTTGATCCGCCCGTGATGGCTGACGAGCCAGACCCAATCATCGTCGGCGAGGTCGAGCTGCTTCGCCGTCTGCCGGTTGATGTACAGGTAATTGCGGCCATGGATCTGCCGCAGCCAGGCGTTCTGCGATCCCCAGGAGTGGTACATCGCCATCGGCCGCTGGGTCAGGGCATGCAGCGGGAAGTCCCGCGTCTCGATCGCCGCCTCCTCGAACGGCGGATACCAGATTGGGAGGGGATCGAAGTATTTCCGCAAACGCTCGCGATGCTGTTCCGGCGGATGCACGTGACCGTGCCCATCCGCCGCCAGCCGGAATCGCTGCAATGGCTCGCTGTAAATTTGCAGCACGATCTGCTCGGCGCGATCCACCAGCCCGAACTCCACCGCCCATTGCAGATAATCGCGATTGGCATGGCGATAGAAGCGCTGGTTCTCCGCCAACTCATGGCGCCAGAAGCAGCCATGGGCGATATAACTCTCGATCTGCTTCGGGTTCGGCGCGCCCTTGCCGTGCTCATGCCCGTTGCCGCGCCAGCCCGCCAGCATGCCGATGCCCGGCCGCCTTTCGTGATTGACCATGTAGTCGGGGAAGAAGCCGGGATACTTCGCGGTGCCATCTTCCCTGATCAGCCCGGGCAACCCGAGCCTCGCGCCTAGATCGATCAGCACATCCTGGAACGGCCGCACATTCCGGTCCGGCTTCACCACCGGTTGGCGGATCGCATCGGCAGCGCCGTCGGCGTCGCAGATCGGCCGATCCATCAGGGAAATGCAATCGTGCCGCTCGAGATAGGTCGTATCCGGCAGGATCAGGTCGGCATAAGCCACCATCTCCGAGAAATAGGCGTCGGCATAGATGATGTGCGGGATCTTGTACTCCCCGCTCGCCGGGTCCTTGTCGGTCAGCATGCGCATGGTGCCGGCGGTGTTCATCGCCGAATTCCAGCTCATGTTCGCCATATAGAGGAACAGCGTGTCGATGGGATAGGGATCGCCCGCGTGGGCGTTGGCGATCACCATATGCATCAGCCCATGGGCCGATAGCGGCGCCTCCCAGGAAAAGGCCTTGTCAATGCGGCGCGGCGAGCCATCGGGTTCGATTAGCAAATCCTCCGGCCCTTGCGGAAAGCCTAGCGGCGGCCCCTGCAGCGGTGTACTTGCTCCCACCTGACCGGGCTTGCCGCCCGGCCGGATCGGCGGCGGGCAGGGGCGGGGGAAGGGCGGCTTGTAGCGCCAGCCACCGGGCGTATCGATGCTGCCCAGGAGCATCTGCAGCAGATGGATGGCGCGGCAGGTGTGAAACCCGTTGGAGTGAGCGGAGATGCCGCGCATAGCATGCATGCTGACCGGGCGGCCGATGAAGCGGTCATGGACGCGCCCGGCCCAATCAGTCCAGCTCTGCTTGATCTCGATCTGCTGTTCAAAGGCGGCGTGTGCCAGCTCGGCGGCAATGCGCTTGATGGTCGCGGCAGGCACGCCGGTCTGTTCCGCCACAGCGTCCGGCGAATACTTCGCATCCAGGTAGCGCCCGGCCATCAGATGAAACGCCGGGCGCGCCTTCGTACCGTCGGCCAGAACGAACTCGCCGATCAGCGCTGGCGCCACATCCGGTGCCAGCGCATTGGTCGCAGCACGGCGCGTCTGGTTCCAGCAAAGCGGATGGCCCTGCTCGTCGCGCGCGATCAGCCCGTCGCGCGGCCCGCCGGGCTCGTGAATCACCAGCCAGGGCGCATTGGTGTAACGCACCAGGAAATCCAGGTCGATCCTGTCGGCCTTCAGCAACTCATGAACCAGGGCCAGCACGAACAGCCCGTCGGTGCCCGGCCGGATGCCGATCCACTCATCGGCGATTGCGGAATAACCGGTGCGGATGGGATTGACGGAGATGAACTTCGCGCGCTCGCCGGCCGCGCGGCCCTTGATCTTGCCGAGGCCGATCTTGATCGGATTGCTATCGTGGTCCTCGGCGACGCCGAACATCATGAAATAGCGGGTGCGGTCCCAGTCCGGTTCGCCGAATTCCCAGAACGAACCGCCGATGCTGTAGAGCCCGGCCGCCGCCATGTTGACGGAGCAGAAGCCGCCATGGGCGGCGTAGTTCGGCGTGCCATATTGCTGCGCCCACCAGCCGGTCAGTGCCTGGCTCTGGTCCCGGCCCGTGAAGAAGGCGAGCTTGCGCGGGTCGCTCTTCCTGATATCGCCGAGCCATTGCCCAGCCAGCGCCAGAGCCTCGTCCCAGGTGATGGCCTTGAACTCGCCGGCGCCGCGCTCGCCCACCCGCAGCAGCGGCGATTCCAGCCGCGCCGGCGAATAGTGGTTCATGATCCCCGCCGAACCCTTGGCGCAGAGCACACCCTTGTTCACGGGATGGTCGCGGTTGCCCTCGATGTACCTGATGGCCCCGTCGCGCAGATGCACCTTGATGCCGCAGCGGCAGGCGCACAGGTAGCAGGTAGTCGTCTTCACCTCGTCGGCCACCTTGGGCGACAGATCGACCTGCTCCACGACCGTGGCGAACGGGTTAAAACTCATGACCTGGGGATATGTGCTGAGATGACGCGGAAGACCCGCCGGCGGCGCGGTTGGTACCACGGGCCGCCGCCCCGGCAACTGTTGATATGTGCAGATCCCATGGATTCTCTGTCGGTTGCCGCGCTGGTAGCATAGGGCGCCGTTGGGCCGCTAGGGCCAGTCCTCCTGCGGTGTTGGGCGCAGTGCTTCTAGGGAGCCCGCGTCTTGCCGCCGAAAAGACGGCGATGCCCGGCCACAAATGCCCGCGCGACTGCTTCTTCTGGCGGCTTTCCTCCGGCGAACAGCTCTCCGGCATCCAGATGAGTCTTCGCCAGCAGCCGGCGCAGGGTTTCGTTATGATACTCGATCGAGCCATCCCCCAGGATATGATTGATTCGGGTTCCCCGCAGGGCCAGATGTCGGCTCACCAGCAGGAAACGGTGGCAGTCCAGGGGTTCGCGCTCGGCGCACATCAGGGCGATTCTGTGGCGGCTCGCCCCGGCGATCACCCGATCCAGCCCCTGCCGGAACGACTGCGTCGCGGCAATCCTGTCATAGTCGGGCGCGCCATCGCGCAGCAACGCCGGGTCCCTCCGCATGCCGCCAAGCTCCTCGCCCAGGAACACGTAGGCGATTCCCTCTCGCGCCAGCGTCTCCGCAAGCACCGGCTTGCTGAACTGCGGATGGCGCCGCGAATACGGCGTCGATCGAACGTCCGCCAGAGCGGTGATTTCAGCCCCGCGCAGCAGCGCGATGAATCGCTCCCGCGGATGATTGGAATGGCCGATGGTGTAGACTGTGGTCATGGCCGCGCCGATGGCTGTCCATTTAGGATTCGAACCTGCATAATGTAAGACGATAGCACCGAGAGCCAAAGGATCAGTAAGCGGCCATGACTAGCCCATCGCCCCCACCTATCATCCTTGACGCCAAGGGACTGAAATGCCCGCTGCCGGTCCTGCGCGCGCGCAAGGCGATGAAGGAAGTGCCGCCGGGCGGCCTGCTCCAGGTGCTGGCGACCGATCCCGGCGCGCCCAAGGACTTCGTCCATTTCTGCGAGACCACCGGCAATGAGCTGGTGGAAAACCGCCAGGACGGTGACGTCTATATCCTGACCATCAAGCGCGCCGCCTGAACCGTTGGCGTGGCGCCGCTCTAGTTGCCGTCGGGAGTCTTGTTCCGCCGCTCCACATAGTATCGCGAGGCCCCGTCATGCAGAGGGATGGGCAGGCCGATGAAGGCATTCTCGAAACGGATCTTGCGGCCGATGGGACTGCCTTCGTCCAGGATCTTCCGTGTCGAGGGATGCCAGAGTGACTTTGTGAGCTCGTAGGCCAGATCTTCGGCCATGCTGTCGAGCACCAGCCAATAGGTGCCGATACCCACGGTGACAACCGCCGCCTCGTTGCGGTAGTTGCCGGCGGGAATGACATCCATGGTGAGGAACTGGTTGGCCTGCCGGAGCACCTGCGCCGGCTCGCCATCCACAGGCAGCAGCCGCACCGGAATTGCTTCCGCCAGTTGCAGGATCGACGGGATCGTGTCGCCGCCAACCACGAAGAAGGCGTCAAGAGTGCCTTCCTGAAGTTCCCGGACTGCATCGCCGATGGAGAGCTGTTCGCCCTTGAAACTGCGCGCGGTCAGGCCATAGGCCTCGACCACCAGCGACGCCGTTGCCCGCGTGCCCGAGCCGCGTTCGCCCAGCGACACCCGGCGGCCCTTGAGGTCGGGAATGCTCTTGATCGGCGATTCCGCGCGGACCACGATCTGCAGGCTCTCCTGATACAGATTGGCGATCGCCCGCAGATTTCCTTGCGGCAGCTTCGACTGATACATGCCGGTGGCGGAATAAGCCCAATAAGCGATGTCGCACTGGGACAGTGCCGACTCGACCATTCCTTCGCCTAGCAGCTTGATGTTCTCCACCGAGCCGGTGCTTGTCTCTGCCACGGCCACCAGCCCTTGCACGCCGCAGGCGCCACCCTGGTCGCAGGGCCGCGACCCCGGCGGGTTGCTCACTGCCGTGGCCAGCAGGCCGCCGATGTCAAAATAGTTGCCGTCGGTTGGTCCGGTGGCGATGCGGAAGAAGGAAACATCCTCCTCCGGCTGGTCCTGGGACGTCGCCCGCTGTGCTAGAAGGCCAAGCGAAGCCGCTGCCGGCAGCGCCGCCATGCCTGCGAGCAGGCGGCGCCGCGACCAAGCCTGCCGGAAGATTCGCTGCCCTGCGCGCGCGACATCCATTCGGGGCTCGCCGTCGATCTCGATCCGTTTCACTTAACCCAATTGAGTCATGAAGTTTGTTGAAAATGAGGCGGCAAGCCAAGGACCAACGTCACATTTCCGGTTGGTCCAGGTGGATTTTTTGTCGCCTGTGGGTATCAGTTGCCGCTCACGGAAATGTGTTTCACCGCTGAACAGCTTCCACCAGACATTCGAGTGACAGATATCAAACTCAATCTCTGAGGATTGACCCCTCTCCCCTACGAAGTGGGGGAGAGGGCAGGGTGAGGGGTGTCGACAATGTGCACGGTGCTGCCAGAGGTTCCTTTTGGCGTTGGAACCAATGGGGCGGGCCCCTCACCCTAACCCTCTCCCCGCAAGCGGGGCGAGGGGACTGATTTGTGATGCATTTGAAATGTTCGTGTCCTAGCTCGAAGGCGCGGGTAGCAGATCAGCCTGGGCAGTTCGTCCTCAGTTATTCTCCCGCCTGCCGAACAGCATAGTGATGTTGATGCGGCGGTTTTCGTAACCCTCGCGGAAATTCAGCTTGGCCGTCTCGTGGAACAGGTCGGAGTTGAACATCACTGCCCGATTCTGCCGGTAGGGCACGCCCAGCGATTTCGCCCGATTTTTACTCAGGTATTCCCGGATGGCGGGAATGTCGTCCTTGTAGCGCCAAAGTTCCCAGTCCGGCGGCATGCGCCTATTCCAGACAATCAGGCCGCCGCTGTCCTTGTCCAGGTTTGCCTCGTCGGGCGTCACCCAGAAATTCACGTTCACTGCCGCGAAGTCGGCATGGATGGGAATGCCGCTCATCCGGCTGTCATACTTGAAGGCCCAGAGCCGCCGCAGAGTATGCTGCGCGAAGATGCCGGGCAGGGCTTGCCGAAGCTCGTCGGCAATCTGCAGCAGGAGCGGGCAGCAGAAGCCGTCATCCATGAAGGCGCCGAGATAGCCATCGCCATAGCGGCACTGGAACCAGATCGTCGATTGAAGGCAATAGTCCCGCAATTCCCGCAACGCTGCGGGCGTCAGCAGTCCGTCGAACCAGGCATAGCCCGGCGCATTGTCGCCATAGCTCTGCTCGATGGCGACACGGTCGAGCTCAGGATTGACCGCGCCGGCGGCAACCGGGGTACCGTCGTGGCGATGGAGCAGGCGGTTATAGATCGGGGCCAGCCTTGCCCGATGGGGCTCCGGCAGGTCCACAGTGGTCAAGCCATTCGGCAGCGGCGGCAGATCCGCCAGGGCCGCTTCGAAATCCGCGATCATCGCTTCGAATTGCGAGTCCAGCAGGCCAAGTCCCAGGAGATGGCGGAGCTGCTCTATGTCGTGACGCAGCTTCGCGGCGTTCGTCTTGATCGGTGCCTTTGAGACCAAGCCGGGCGCGCGGCGCAGGGGCAGCGCTGTTTCATAGGCCTCGGCCGCCTCCGCGACCTTTCCCAGCTCCAGCAGTACATGGCCCAGATTGACCAGGGCATCGGCAAAGTCAGGCTTCAGATCCAGCGTGAAGCGGAATTGCGTCGCGGACTCGGCAAACTGCCCGGCGGTTTTCAGGCCGATCGCAAGATTGTAGTGCGACAGGTAGGAGCGGGGCATCTGCTCGACCACCTGTCGCAGGTAGCCGATGCCTTCTTCGGCGGTATAGCTCGCGCTCGCCAGTAATCCGCCCAGATTGGTCAACAGGCCCAGATGGCGCGGCGCGCGGTCCAGCGCCGTCCGCAGCAGTTGCGCCGCCATGCCGGGCTCCCGCCGCCGCGACATCAGCGCCGCCATCTCCAGATAGGCGTCGATGGAGTCGGGCTCGCGCTTGATCTTCTCCTCAAGCGCCGTCAAGCGGCGCGCATCGGCGTCCTGGCCGCGCGCCGCTGGCGCCGATTTCTTCCTCACCGGCCCTTCCACTGGGGTGCGCGCTTCTCAGAAAAGGCGAGCGGCCCTTCCTTCGCATCCTCCGACTGGGTCATCTGCTGATAGACCGGAATACTGCGCATGCGCGAGAACGCCTCCGGCATCGGCAGGCCCTCGATCGCGTTGACGACCGTCTTCAGCGCCCGCAGCGCCAGAGGCGCCCAGCCCTGCAACTCGTCGGCAATCGCCCGCGCCGTCGGCATCAGCTCGGCTGGCTTCACCACGCGATTCACCAGTCCCCATTGTAGCGCCTCGGCGGCGCTTAGTTTCCGGCCGGTCAGCAGCATGTCCATGGCGATATTGCGGGGCAGGCGCCGCGGCAGCCGCTGCACGCCGCCGGCATCGGGGATGATGCCGATCTTGATCTCCGGCAGGAAGAACTCCGCATGCTCCACGGCGATTATCAGGTCGCAGGCCAGCGCGATCTCGAACCCGCCGCCGACGGTGATGCCGTTGACGGCGGCGATCAGCGGCTTGTCCAGGTCGAACATCTCGGTGTTGCCGGCAAAACCGCCAACGCCATATTCGGTGGAATCGCCCTCGGCCGCCGCCTTCAGATCCCAGCCCGCGGAAAAGAACTTGTCGCCGCCGCCGGTGACGATGCCCACCAGCAGTTCGGGATCGTCGCGTAGCGTGGCGAATGCCTCGCCCAGCGCCCGGCTGGCCGCGGCGCTGATCGCATTCGCCTTCGGCCGGTCCAGCGTGATCTCCAGAACCTTGCCCCGCCGCTCGACCCGCACGCCGCTCATCTGCCGCTCTCCTTGGATTCGCCTGGGCGCCATTTCTTACCGACTGGACAGCTTTTGTCGATAGCGGCATGGCAATTGCGATCAAGCCTTGCTGTCGTATTTGTGCGACTCCGATGTCCGGGCGCGATAGAAAGCGGCGCAGCCCCAAGGCTCTGTTATTTGGCTTTACCTGCTCGGTGGAATTCCCATGCCCGCATCAACCAAGAAGAAACAGCCCAACATCCTCCTGGTCATGTTCGACCAGATCGCGCCACAGTTCCTGCCTTGCCACGGGCATAAGCTGGTGCAGGCGCCGAATATCGCGGCGCTGGCGGATCGCGGCGTTGTGTTCGACAGCGCCTACACCAACTCGCCGATCTGTGCGTCGGCGCGCTTCTCCATGATGGCCGGGCAACTGGTCAGCCGCATTGGCGCCTGGGACAATGCAACGGAGTTCCCATCCACCATCCCCACTTTTGCCCATTATCTGCGCGCTCGCGGCTATCGCACCTGCCTCTCCGGCAAGATGCATTTCGTCGGCGCCGATCAGCTCCACGGTTTCGAAGAGCGCGTCACCAGCGATATGTATCCCGCCGATTTCGGCTGGACGCCCACCTGGGAGCAGCCGGAGAAGATTCATTGGTGGTTCCACAACATGCTGAGCGTGACCGAGGCGGGCCCCTATGAGCGCTCCCTGGAGATGGACTATGACGAAGAGGTCGCCTTCGCCGCCGCCCGCTGGCTGAATGACGCCGGCCGCGGCGCCGACGAGCGGCCCTGGATGCTGACGATGTCGCTGATGCATCCCCACGATCCCTATCTCGGCCACACCGCCGAATGGAATCGCTATCGCCACGACGATATCGACATGCCGGCGGTGCCTTCAATCCCGCCGGAGAAGCGCGATGCCGTGGGCCGACGCATGTACGACCTCTACGACCGCGGCGAATATCGCGTCACGGACGAACATGTGCGCAATGCGCGCCACGGTTACTACTCGATGATCACTTATGCGGACCGCCTGCTGGGCAATGTCCTGGAGTCATTGCGTGCGACGGGTCAGTCTGAAGACACAGTCATCATCTTCACCGCCGACCATGGCGATATGCTGGGCGAGCGCGGCCTCTGGTACAAGATGACCTTCTACGAGCACTCCACGCGCGTGCCGCTGATCATGCACTGGCCCAGCCAGTTCGCGCCGCGCCGGGTGCCGCAGAATGTCTCGCTGGTAGATCTACTGCCGACGCTGGCCGAACTGGCCGGAGATGGGAAATTCGATCCTGCAGCGCCCATCGACGGCGTGAGCCTGCTCGGCCTTGCCTCCGGCGGCGGAGCCGGCTGGGCCGACACGGCCTATGGCGAATACACCGCCGAAGGCACTTTTCATCCTGCCTTCATGATCCGGCGCGGCAAGTACAAATACGTCGCCTGCGAGGGCGATCCGCCGCAGCTTTTCGACGTGGCCGCCGATCCCCATGAGCTGAAGAATCTTGCGGCCGATCCCGGCCATGCGGCCATCTTCGCCAGCTTCGCGAAGGAGGCCGCGGCGAAATGGAACAGCGCCGCGCTGCGGGAGCAGATCATCGCCAGCCAGCACCAGCGGCTGTTGGTCCATGAGGCGCTGATGAAGGGCCGCGTCCAGCCCTGGGATTGGCAGCCGAAGATCGACGCCGCCAAGCAGTACAATCGCAACTATGGCGGCGAACTCTATGACACAGACCGCCGCGCCCGCGTCCCCTACCGCGCTGAGCCGCCGAAAGACGGGCCGGGGAGGCGGTAGACCTACTTCCGGATCGCCGCGGCTTCCTTCTCGATCCACTTGCGAAGATGATCGACATTGGCGCCGGTGTTCCGGCGCTCATGGAGCATCTGGTAATAGGCGCCGGTCGTCGGCACCACGGCGCTGATGGCCGGCACCAGCAGGCCCTGCTTCAGATAGTTGGTCAACAACCGTTTCCAGCCGAGCACAATGCCGATGCCGTCCACCGCCGCCTGCACGGCGATGATGTAGTTGTTGATGAGCTGCCCGCGGGTCGACGGCGCCTCGGTGATGCCGAGGTGATTGAACCAGGAGTTCCAGTCCTCCCAGGTGGGATCCACATTCTCCAGATGGATCAGCCGCTCATTCAACAGATCGACTGGCGCGCTGAGTGGCGGGCGGCGCTTGAGATAGGCCGGGCTGCAGGCGGCGATCAGCTCGTCGTCGAACAGCTTATGTCCGACATAGCCGGGCAGGCGGCCGCTGCCATAGCGGATCAGGATGTCCACATCCTCGCCACTGGCGACATCGAGGAAGCTGTCGGAGATGACATGGCGCACATCGATCTCCGGCCGGGCCAGGTTGAAGGCGGCGATGCGCGGCAGAAGCCAGAGGAATGCGAAGGCGCTTGACGAACCGATGGTCACCTGCTGGCCGCGATTGGGCGAGCGCAGTTCGGAGACCATGGCGGCGATGCCGCTGAGCCCTGAACCCACCGCCTGCTGTAACCGCTTGCCCTCGGGCGTCAGACGGATGGCACGATGCAGCCGGTCGAACAGACGGCAGCCCAGATCCTCTTCCAGGATTCTGATCTGCCGGCTTAAGGCCGCGGGCGTGACCTTCAGTTCCCGCGCCGCTTCCTTGAAGGAAAGGTGGCGCGCGGTGGCCTCGAAGGCCACCAGGCTGTTGGCCGGCGGCAGGCGCAGATGTCCGGGTCGCATTGGGAAATCTTAATCGAAGCCCCACAATCTTTCCAGTTTACGGATGCAGACAAAGTGGAGAAACTCCTGACAACTCCGAAGGCTGGACGGCGTCGCGCCGAACCGGCCCGGGTTCGAGAACAGGGTAAGGCTTGAATGACTGTTATGCCTGTGCCGCCGGTTGGCGACCTGCGGGTCGTCCCGGCGCAAGGACCGGAGATGCGAGGCCTATCCAATCGGTTCTACACCGATGCGGCCTGCTTTGAGTTCGAACGGGATCACCTCTTCGCCAAGACCTGGGCCTGCATCGGCTTCGGCCGTGACGTGCCGGCGCCGGGCGATGTCGCGCCCGTCTCGCTGCTCGGAATTCCACTGATCCTTCTGCGCGATAAGCGGGGGAAGCTCAGAGTCTACCACAACGTCTGCAGTCACCGCGGCATGACCCTGGTGGATAAACCCAAGCATTGCGAAGGTGTTATCCGGTGTCCTTACCATTCCTGGGCCTACGATCTCGACGGCGCCTTGCGGGCGACGCCAAAATTCGGCGGACCGGAAAGCAACAATATCAACGGTTTTGACCGTGCTGCCCACGGCCTGCGGGAAGTCCGCGCGGCGGTCTGGTTTGATGCGGTGTTTGTCGATCTTTCCGGCAAGGCGCCGGCTTTCGAGACCCATATTGCGCCGCTCGGCAAGCGTTGGGCGATGTTCGACGAAAGCCTGATCCGTCATGGCGGTAGCGAATCGTCGCTAAAGCTGCAGCTGAGCTGCAACTGGAAGCTCGCGGTGGAGAACTACTGCGAGGCCTATCATCTTCCCTGGGTGCATCCTGGCCTGAACAGCTACTCCCGCCTGGAAGACCACTATAACATCATGGAAGAGAGCAGCTTCGCCGGCCAGGGCAGCCACGCCTACAAGCCGGCGCTCACTAGCGACGGCACGCAGTTGCCGGTTTTCCCGGATTTGCCGGAGGCCTGGCGCGGCTCGGCAGAGTATGTGGCGCTGTTCCCCAACCTGCTGATCGGCATCCACCGGGACCATGTGAAATCGGTGCGGATCGAGCCGCTGGCGCCTGACCGTTCGATTGAGCATTTGGAAATCTACTATGTCGGCGACGAGGCGCTGGACGAGCGCTACCGGCAGGTCCGGACTGCCAACCTCGCCGCCTGGCGTCAGGTTTTCCAGGAAGACGTCTTCGCGGTGGAGGGCATGCAGCAGGGACGCCGCTCGCCGGCCTTTGATGGCGGGCTGTTCTCGCCGGTCATGGATGCGGCGACACATTGTTTTCACCGGTGGGCAGCGGACCGTTATGCTGCCGCCGAGGGGAGGAAGCCCACGCCGAATTGAGACCGGAGAGGTCGCGGCCGGGCGATTGCTATGCGTATGAGGTCACGGGTCAACAAAACGTCGTAACGACGCTGAGGGAGAAAGCAAGATGAGCGAACTCGACTATTGGAAACAACAGATCAAGAAGGGCCGGATCGGCCGCCGCGAATTCCTGGGCCGCTCGGCGGCGCTGGGCGTCACCACTGCAATGGCCACCAGCATGCTCACCACCATGGGCGTCGCGGCGGAACCGAAGAAGGGCGGCTCGCTGAAGATCGGCGTTAGCGCCGGCGCCACTACCGATTCTCTGGACCCGGCGACCTATCCGGACAATTGCACCGGCATGCTCGGCGGTTCCACCGGCAATCAGCTGGCTGTTATCGATGCCACCGGCACCATCACGCCCGATCTGGCCGAATCTTTTGAGCCGGCTGATGACGCCAAGACGTGGGTGTTAAAGCTGCGCAAGGGCGTCACATTCCATAATGGCAAGACCGTCACCTCGAATGACGTGCTGGAGACCTACCGGCATCACATGGGCGAGGAGTCGAAGTCTGCGGCCAAATCGGTGCTCGATCCGATTGCCGAGATCAAGGCAGACGGCCCCGATACCGTGATCTTCAGCCTGAAGAGCGGCAGCGCTGACTTCCCCTATATCACCAGCGACTATCACCTGCCGATCATGCCGGCAAAGGATGGCGGTGGCGTGGATTGGGAATCCGGCATCCGCACGGGCGCCTTCGTCCTCGAGAACTTCGAGCCGGGCGTCAGCTTCAAGATGAAGCGCAACGAGAACTACTTTGGCGAAGTCTGGGTGGATGATTGCGAAGTCCTGACCATCGCCGACGCAACGGCGCGCACCAGTGCGCTGGTCACGGGCGAGATCCATTTCAATGATCGCGCCGATCCCAAGACCCTGGATGTGGTCACGTCGGCCGGGGATCTTACGGTTCTCGAAGTGACGGGCTATGGCCACTATGTCCTGCCGATGTTCTGCGACACGCCGCCGTTCGACAATGTCGACGTCCGCACGGCCCTTAAGTACGCCGTCAATCGCGAGGACATTCTGCAAAAAGTGGTGCTGGGTCATGGCACGACGGGCAACGACAACCCGATCGCGCCCTCGGTCAAATATTCATACGATCCTCAGCCGAGATTCAGCTACGATCCAGATAAGGCCAAGTTCCATCTGAAAAAGGCAGGACTGGAGACGCTAAAGGTCGATCTTTCCACCGCCGACACCGCATTTGCCGGCGCGATAGACGCCTGCGTCCTGTACCAGGAGCATGCCAAGGCGGCGGGCATCGAGATCAATGTGATTCGCGAGCCCGATGACAGCTACTGGAACGACGTCTGGCTGAAGAAGCCTTGGGTCGCTTCCTACTGGAATGGTCGTCCGACCTGCGACTGGATGTTCTCCACCGCCTATGCCGCGGACGCCGCGTGGAATGATACGCATTGGAAGAATCCGCGGTTCAATGAGCTGTTGCTGGCCGCCCGCGCGGAAACCGACGACAAAAAGCGGGCCGCGATGTATCAGGAAATGCAGCAGCTGCTGCATGACGATGGCGGACTGGTCGTGCTGATGTTCAACAACTATGTCAGCGCGCACTCGAACTCGCTCGCGCATGGCGCCGTCGCCGCCAATCTGGAAGTCGACGGAATGAAACTGCCGCAGCGTTGGTGGTTTGCGTAACCTTCTTCTTGGGGGCGGGCGATGATGCCCGCCCCCATGAGATTGTTGTCAGCCGTTCATTTCTAGACCGTAAGGGGCCCTAGTCGCGTGAACGCAATCCTTCGAACAGTTCTGCAGAGACTCGGTCTCGGCGCTATCACATTGCTCATTGTCTCGTTCCTCATATCAGGCGCGATGGCGCTGCTGCCGAGTGATTTTGCCCAGTCGATCCTGGGGCAGGCAGCGACGCCTGAAACTGTAAAAGTCTTCCGCGAGGAGATTGGTCTCGATCGTCCGTTTGTCGTGCGCTACGTCGACTGGCTCGGCGGCATAGTCAAAGGCGATTTCGGGACGTCCTACGCCGGCGCCGGCAGCCTCAGCGGCAATCGCCGGGAAGTCGCCGATTTGATCGCCCCGCGGCTGGGGAACACGCTGTTCCTGGCCAGCATGACGGCGATTGCC
>DATKFM010000137.1:0-4882 GCA_035544395.1 Verrucomicrobiia bacterium | reverse complement strand
ACGCGCAGATCGTGCTCTCCGGCGATGACTTCCAGTACATCGAGAGCGGCAGGCTCATAAGGCGCTGGACACGAATCACACCGAATTAGATTGCTGCCACCGTCCAGCGCGAGCGGCCGCTGCAGTGCTTTCAAAGTAACTGTCCCCTCTCCCGCAAGGGGAAAGGGGCAAACCAAGACTCATCACGGCCGTTCTGGAAAATGATCACGAACAATGGATTTCAGATGGGTGCTCAAGACACTGATTGTCGCTGCGCTGTGCAGAGTCAATCTCGCCGCCGCCGAAGACGTCTCGCCGGCCGCCATACGTTAGGCGATCGAGGGGACATGGGTCCTACAAGAATGGGGCATCGACGGCTCTCACCATAGTCACCGCTTCATCTCCATCACAAATATCGCCGCGACCACCATCACAATCCCCACGCCCTGAAGCGGCGATATCCGCTCGCCGAGGATCAGCACGGCGAACAGGATGCCGAGCACCGGTTCCAGGTTGGTGATCATCGCGGCACGGACGGCGCCGAGGAGCGGAATGGCGCCGAAGAAGGTCAGGGTGCCGATGGTGTAGGCAATGGCGACGCCGGCGAATCCCACCCAGCCGATTGATGTCACGGGCAATGCCATGCCGCCTTGCACCAGGCTGACCGGGACCAGGACGATCGCCGCGGCCAGCATCATGTAATAGACCACGACAAAGCTGTCGGCGTCTCGCATTGCGATGGAGCTGCAGGTTATGACCACCGCGGCGATCACAGCCGCCACGAAAGCCAATACCATGCCCACGATGTTCAGACTTTCGAGAGAGAATCCGACAGCGAGGCCAAGGCCCACGATGGCGCCGGCCAGAGCGCCAAGCCGCGCCAGCGACGGCTTCTGCTGTCCGATCACGACGACGGCAATTCCGATCATCAGGGGATGGAGAAAATAGATCAGGACGACCATATTGACTGGCAAATAGGTCACCGCCGCCAGGAGGCTGTAGAGGTGAATGGCATAGAGCACCCCCAGCCCCAGGCTGATCGTGAGTGCGCGACGCGGTATCCGCAGTTTCCGGCCAAGGATGACAACAGCCAGAAAACAAACCGCCGCAGAGAAGACGCTGCGCGCAGTGATCACAGTCATCGTGTTGGTGCCGCCGTCATACGCCAGCCGAGCGAGCGTGGGCACGATGGCGATCGACGCCGTGGACACCACCACCATCGCCGCACCGAGAAGCTGGAGCTGCCGGCTCGCTTCGGGCGCGGCATCGCTCTTGGCCGGGATGGCCTCCGACACATGATCCATTTTGAATTGACCGCTTTGAGAGCTCAGGGCCGGTGGCGGTTGACCTAGCTTACTCCGCCGCCTCCTTCCCCTTCGTTCCCGCCGCCTCCGCCTTCGGCTGGTAGATGCAATAGAACTTCCTGATATCCACCGTCGACTTCCAGTCGCACGGCGTCCCCATCGGCACCACGAACGTGTCGCCCGCCTTGAAGGTCCGCGGCGGCTGGCCGTCTTCGGTGATGGTCACCTCGCCCTCGAGGATGTGCATCAGCTCGTGGCGCGGGAAGGGGATGGTCTTGCGGTGATAGGGGGTGGAGCTCCAGACGCCGACGGTCATTTGCCCCGTCGGGTCGGCGAAGTAGCGCTTGTCCCGCTGCTGCGGCGCGCCGCTCAGCAGCAGCTCCGGCGCCGGGCCGGCGGAGGGCGATAGATCGGCGCGCGGGTCGGGGCGCAGCACGGATAGCGCCTCCGGGTCCGCCGGGGCCATGCCGGAGGGATCGTCGAAGATGACGAAGAACTTCCGCATATAGCCGTCCTGGTGCCACTGGCAGGGCAAGCCCTTGGGGATGATGAAGCTCTCGCCGGCGCGAATTGTTGTCTTCCGAGGTTCCGCTTGCGCCGCCCCCTCACCCGCGCGCCCGCTGGGCGCGCTGCCCTCTCCCGCGAGGGGAGAGGGGACATTCTTCGGGTACTCGATAATGGTGACCCCACCCTCCAGCACGATCATGTACTCGTTCACGGGATAGGGGCCGCCCTTCTCGGTCATGGCCGTGCAGTCCCACACCCCGGCCGTGAGGCCGCGCGCCTTGTCCTCCAGATAGTAATGCCCGCGCTGCACCGGCTTGCCGGCGGCGAGTGCGGAGGCCGGAATCTCCGGCCACGGGGCGAGCCCGGTCGCGGCGGCGGTCCCGCCAGGGCCGAAGGGCTCGAGTTTCTGGATGCGGGGAGCGGTCATGGCGGGGCCTCCGGTCTGTCGCGATGGGTCGGCGCCCATGCTGGCCGATGGTGTGCCGTCAGGCAATGGGGGAGCGGGCAAGGGAGAAAGGTTCACCACAGAGGCACAGATACACAGAGAAGAAATGGGTGATCACGCGAATCCCCCTGCTCTGCGACTCTGTGGTGAATCCCTGCCTCCCCTCTTGACGGATCGGAAAATGTTCCCACATCGGACTCCGCGCTCGAGACAGGTCCCGGCGGCCGCGATGTTGGACATTGTCGATCGGAATATGGGATGCCAGCGAATCCGCGGGGATTCCCGTGCATGGCATCGTTCCCAAAAATCAGGGTCCCTGGGAATCGCGGATCTTGCGGGAAAGCCCTGCGTGCTAGACAACTTATGCCTGCGGAAAAAGGCGCAAAATAGCCTCCCAATTTCTCTTCCCCCGCGAAAGCGGGGGCCTGGGGCAGCAGGGCGCGTTGTTATTCCTGGATCCCCGCTTTCGCGGGGAAGGAAAATAGGGGGTATTTAGAACTAGGAGAGAAGTGCCTAAGCCGCGTCGGCCTCGGGCTCGATATCAACGGCAACCACCTCCGGTTCCGCCGCCTTCTTCAGCGGGAACAGCGCGGCCGGCAGGTCGCGGCTGTCGATCCAGGCGTTGCGGCCGGCGTCCTTGGCGGCATACATGCGCTCGTCCGCGAACTCCAGCAGCTTCGTCCAGTCGAGCGCCACGTCGTTGCGCCGCTCGGCCAGGCCGGCGCAGGCGGTGAGCGGCGAGCCGTCGGGCCGCGCGCCGATGCCCTGCTTGGCCAGCCGCAGCAGCGCCTTGCGCGCCCCGGCCTCGTCGGTGTTCGGCATCAGCACCATGAACTCCTCGCCGCCCCAGCGGATCAGGATGTCCTGGGTGCGGAAATTGACTTCGAGGCAGGCCGCGGTCTGCTTCAGCAGCCGGTCGCCGGCCTCGTGGCCATAGCGGCTGTTGATCGTCTTGAAGCGGTCGAGGTCGAGGAACAGCATCGATAGCGGCTGGTCGTTGCGCTCGGCGACGCGGAACTGCGCCTCCAGAAGCTCGACGCCGAATTCGCGGCTGAGCAGGCCGGTGAGATGATCCCGCGCCGAGCGGTCGATCACCATGGCCAAGAGGGTGAGCTGGCTCATGGCGGCGATGGCGGCGATCGAGCCCACCAGCAGCAGCAGCCAGATGCGGCCCACGGTGTCGGTGACCGAGGTCCAGCCCTCGCGGAAATTGTCGTCGAGCCCGGCGACGATGAGTATGGCGGCCAGGGCGATGCCGGCTTCGAGCGCGGTCAGCGGGAACAGGCTGAGCCCGGCCGCCAGCACGAACAGGCCCTGGGAATAGACCATGAGAATAATCGCCTGCTGCTGCTCGCGGTCTTCCACGAGCGAGGGCAGCACCAGGGTGGCGAAGAGGAAATACATCAGCGGCAGGCCGAGCAGCGCGCAAAGCTCGACCCGCGCCGCGGGCATCGTCGGCGTGCCATGGGGCGGCAGCGCCAGCATGACGAAGGGCAGCGCCGCCACCACCTGGCCGCAAGCCAGCCAGGCCGGCAGCACGCGGGTGAAGATCAGCAGGTCGGTCATCACCAGCGCCACGGTCAGCAGTGCGAGGGCGCCGGCGAAATAGCGGACGCGTGTCGACAGCGTCAGCGCCCGCGCCTTCTCCAGCGCCGGCGCGTGGCGGCGTTCGAACAGCGCCCGCGAGCCGGCACCCAGCGCTCGCTCGCGCAAGGCACGGATCAGCGCGCCGGCGCCCGGCAATTGCCGCAGCGTCTCCATCAGGCCATTCGGCTGCAGGGCGGTATCGGTCATGCCTGCAAGAGCTTCCTTCTGACTGACGGCGCGCCTCTCGAAGCCGCGCCGGGCGGGTTTTCCCATCTGGCAGTCTGGAGGCTGGTGGTTAACCCCGGTTTGCGGATTAACCGGCCGGCCCGGAATGAGCATTGCTACGCCACAGCAAATATCCAATGCGATGAAGGGCCTAGCCCCCGGGCCGTTGCTGTTTCCGACTTAACCCATTATCAACCTGCCGCGCCCCGCGCTGGGCGCGGGATGGGACGGGAGAGACGGCGGATGGCGAATGTGGCGGTGGTCGGCTCCCAGTGGGGCGACGAGGGCAAGGGCAAGATCGTCGATTGGCTCTCCGAGCGGGCCAATGTGGTCGTGCGCTTCCAGGGCGGCCACAACGCCGGCCATACCCTTGTCATCGGCAACCGCACCTACAAGCTGAGCCTGCTGCCCTCGGGCGTCGTGCGTCCGAACAAGCTGTCGATCATCGGCAACGGCGTTGTCGTGGATCCCTGGGCGCTGCTGAAGGAGATCGCCCTCGTGCGCGATCAGGGAGTCGAGATCACGCCGGAGAGCCTCGTGGTGGCGGAGAATGCGGCGCTGATCCTGCCGCTCCATGGCGCGCTCGACCGCCTGCGCGAGGAGATGCGGGGCGAACACAAGATCGGCACCACGGGCCGCGGCATCGGCCCGGCCTATGAAGACAAGGTCGGCCGCCGGGCGATCCGCGTCTGCGATCTCTTGGACAAAGCGACCCTCGGCGACCGGGTCGATGCGCTGCTGATGCATCACAACCCGCTGCTGAAGGGCATGGGTGCGGCGGCGGTGGATCGCAACGAGCTTCTGGCTCAACTCACGGAGGTCGCGCCGAAGATCG
>DATKFM010000136.1:0-16331 GCA_035544395.1 Verrucomicrobiia bacterium | reverse complement strand
CGGCAGATAGAGGAAGCCAGCCAATCTTGCATATTTGATCACGCCCACGATTCCTAAAGTCAGGCCGGTCCCATAAAGAAAAAACCGCAGGATCTTGCGGCTGCCGAAAATTGCGCTGAAGCATAGACGGTACGCGTCATATGCCGTGCGAAAGACGGGAATCCTCGGAGCCGAAGAGTTTGAGGCTGAATCGGTCATTCCGAATTCGCACGCTACATAGGCGGTTTCACGTTCTCACGAAAAGACGTCGGCGACTCCCGACATGCCCCGCTCAATGCGAATCTGATAGGCCCGCGCTGCGGCGGCGGCCGTGACTACGAATGACAGCATGTAGCCCAGGCCGGCAATGACGTAGGCGATGATGAAAGCCGGTGACTGCAACATCGAGATGATCATCTGCTCCGTGGCCGATTCCGGCACGCCTTCGCCAAGCGCCAGTACTGCCATTATGGGACTTAAGGAGGCGATGAACGCAACGCCAAAGATCACCATGTAGAGTAGCGCCACTGGCAGGAAAGCAACAAGGAAGACAACAAACAGCGGCCACACAATGCCGCGAGTTTCGGCATAGGCTTGACGCCATGAACCCGGCCTGTCGCAGGCAACAGCGGGAAACATGAACGCGCACTTGGCCGACATCAAGCTCGCCACTGCGAAGGTCACAACCCACGCCAGCAACAACAGTGACGAGTATGTGGCGACCGCGGTGTCGTCGTCTTGGATTTCAGCGGGAGTGAAGGGCTGACCGTAGACCAGCAGAGTCACCGGAATTTCAATCAGCGACGCAAGAAAGTAGAATCCGCAGATTAACAGAAGAACAAAGGCGTAGTTCCTGCCGCGCTGGTCCACTGCGTAGGCGACATATGAACGGCTTGGGATGTCTCCCAGGAGTATTCGCCGTTGCATCGCGATGCCCAAGGGAGTCTGAACGGCTGTCATTGCAATGTAGGTAACGAAGGGGATGACCAAGGCAAGAATGTTGGTTGCGTGTTCAGACAGATTCATCGGCGTCGAGAAGAGGAAGTATATTTCCGCACCCAGAGCCGCAATCGACAGCACCGATCCATAAACGAAGAATCGGAACATCGCGCCGCTGCTGAAGATGGCGCCGATGCCGAGTCGGTAGCCGTCATACGCCGTGCGCCAGACCGGAACTTTCGGGCGGGGCAGGGCTGCGGAAATGTCGGTCATCCAAAATCTCACGGTCTAAAATTTGCAATCGACCATATGCCACTTTCTGGCACGGCAAGCGTAAACACAATCTAAAGCTGTTGAATCGGTTGAGCCTGCCATCACCCGCGCCGGGTTGCCAATCCTGCAACCGCAATGCCAGACTGTGCGCCATGAAACCGAGGCGATTGGGCGATATCTCGCTGGCGCGCATCCTCGAGCGCGAGGAGCCGGCATTTGTCGCGACGAGGTTGATACCCAACGCGACGCCGGAGGCGTTGGCGCCATACCGGCAATGGCTGGAGCCGCGGGCGCTGGATCCCAAGAGCGGGCTGCTGATCCTGCCGATCCAGACCTACGTGGTGCGCACGCGGCATCACAATATCCTCATCGATGCCTGCCTGGGCGAAGACAAGACCACGCGCTGGCATTTGCCCTGGCACAAGATGAAAGGTCTCGCCTTTCTGCACGATCTGTCCGCGCTCGGCCTGGCGCCGGAAGATATCGATTACGTGATGTGCACCCATCTCCATGGTGACCATATCGGCTGGAATACCCGGCTGCTGGACGGCCGCTGGGTCCCGACCTTTCCCAAGGCGCGCTATGTCATGTCCCGCGCTGAGGTGGATTATTACCGGAACTTCAATAAGACGGCCTCGGCGGAAGACTATGAGGAGTGTTTCGACGAAAGCGTCCTGCCTGTGGTGGAAGCGGGGCGGGCGGTGCAGATCGGCGGCGACTTCGCGCTGGACGATGAAGTCTGGATCGATCCGCTACCCGGTCACACGCTCGGGCACTATGGCGTTCATCTGCGCTCGGGGGGCGAGGAGGCTGTCATGATCGGCGACCTCATGCACAGCCCCGTGCAGTGCGCCGAGCCCGACTGGCATGCCGGCAGTGATCTGGATCCGGTGCTGGCGCGGCAATCCCGCCGGCGATTCCTGGAATGGGCGGTTGAGACGCAGCATCTGGTGCTGACTGCGCATTTTCCGTCGCCGTCCATCGGCCACATCAAGCGGCAGGGTGCGGCCTTCCGCTTCGACTATAGTGAGTAGCTGCAACGCCTCAGCCCGGCTTTTGCTGACATTTCATGAACATCCGGCCGGGTTTTTACGAACATTTCACCATTAAGACTGATAGTCGAGCTTGGAATCTTGACGATGGATAGGGGCTGGCTTGGCCGTCCCGCCATCGTCATGGGGATGTTCGGAGTTCCTAACCCTATGCGTGTGCTCGCATTTGCTTCGCAAAAAAGCGGCGCGGGAAAAACAACGCTCGCCGGCCATATGGCCGTGCTTGCGCAGAAGAGCGGCATGTCTTCGGTCGCCCTGATCGATATCGATCCCGAAGCGAGCCTGGCCGATTGGTGCGTTCAGCGCACCGAGCTTCCCCTGAACTATGCTCGCGCCACACAGGCCGATTTGTTGCAGAAGATCGAGAATCTGCGCGCTGAAGGCACCGAGCTGGTCGTTATCGATACCCCGGCCGCCTTGGGCCAGTCCATTGAGGCGGCTTTGGTTGTCGCTGATCTGATCGCCATTCCGGCACGGCCCTGTGCCCACGATCTGGAAGCCGCCAGCGCCATCGTCGAACTGGTGCAATTGTCAGGCAAGCCCTTCGTGTTCGTCATCAATGGCGTCGAAGCTGATGCCGAGCTGCCGCCCGAAGTGGTGATGACCTTGGCCCAGCATGGACCGGTCGCAACCACGGCAATCCCGCGCAACATCGCCTTCGTCGAAGGCATGATGGACGGGCGCACCGTGATGGAAATCAGCACCGAGCCGTCGCCGACGGGGAATGTGCAGAAGCTGTGGGAATATTTGGCAAAACGCTTGCCGAAACTGGCTGAAGGCGGTGGGGTTGCCGCGCCGAAGCTGGCGGATATTCCGCCGCCGCCCGCCGACGCGGATCCGGGCAAGCCCGCCGGGGATCTCTTTTCCAATAAGACGGCCGGCAAGGGCGAGTCTTCAGCGGCCTCGGCGTTTCAATCAGGCATGGCTGCTGCGGCGGCTGAAACAGCCTCCGCTGCTCCCGCCGCTGCGCCGGCGGCACCTGCCGCTTCTCTGGCGCCAGCGCCCGCCGCAGCATCCGAAGGCGGCGAGCAGTCGAGTCCGGAGGCGATGCGCAAATATCCGCGCTTCGTCTATGACCGTCCGGCAAAGATCAAGCTCGACGACAAGGAATATGACTGCGTTGTGCACGACATCTCCGCCGGCGGCGCGCTGATCATGGCGAACCTGCCGTTCAAGGTCGGCGATATCGTCTACCTCAAGCTCGAATCGATCGATGACCTGACCTCCGAGGTCCGCCACCGCGAGGAAGACCGCGTCGGCCTGCGCTTCAAGATCGAGCCGCGCCAGCAGCTCAGCCTGGTGAAGAGCCTCTCGGCAATGGTGCAGGCCGGGACAGGACGCCGCGCCTAGGACATGTATCAAGGTAAATATTCCAGAAAGCTCGCCTGGAATTTACACCTGATAAAGACTTCCGGTGTTACCGGATACGGCGGCGATAATATTTCCCTCACCTTATTTTGTGCAAAGAATACGGGCTATTTACGATATTCCCCGTACCAGTAAGGGTTCATTAAGGATTGCTCTCTATAAGATTTTTAATGACGTGATAGGGAATCTCGTCAGTCTTCGAGCCGATCGGTCATCCGGTGCCGGCTGTCTTTCCCGCGGCTTGGAGAGCCGCACCAGGAGTCGTTAAATGCAAGTGATGGCGTTTGCTTCGCAGAAGGGCGGTTCCGGCAAGACTACGCTGGCCGGACATATCGCCGTGCAGGCCGAGCGCGCGGGCTTCGGCCCGGTGGCGCTGGTCGATACCGATCCCCAGGGCAGTTTGGCGGATTGGTGGAACGAGCGCGAAGCGGACACGCCGCTGTTCGCGCACACCTCCATCGCGCGCCTGTCGGAAGACCTGGCCCGCATGCGCGGCATGGGAATTAATCTCGTCGTCATCGACACGCCGCCGGCGATCACCGCGACCATCGCGGAAGTGATCCGCCTGTGCGACCTGGTGGTCGTGCCGACCCGGCCGAGCCCGCACGATCTGCGCGCCGTCGGCGTCACGGTCGAGCTGGTGGAGCGCCTGGGCAAGCCCCTGGTCTTCGTCGTCAACGCCGCATCGCCGCGCGCCCGTATCACCTCCGAGGCCGTCATCGCGCTGTCGCAGCATGGCACGTTGGCGCCGTCAGTCATTCACAACCGCACCGATTTCGCCGCCAGCATGATCGACGGCCGCACGGTGATGGAGCTCGAAGAGGGCTCCCGCTCCGGCCAGGAGTGCGAGCAGCTCTGGCAGTATTTGCAGAACCGTCTCAAAATCCTTGCGCGCGCGCAGGGAATGTCGACCGGCCAGGCGCCGGCCGGCACGAAATCCGCCGCCGCCATGCAGGCCGCCGGCGAAGGGCATGGAGCGAAGTAGTCCATGCGGGCTGCATCGCTGACAGGCAGATTGCTGGCGGTCAAAGGTCGCTCCGCGGCGACGGCATTGCTGAACCGCGCCGTTTCGGCGCCGCCCATGCCGCAGCCCCAGGACGAGGGCCAGCGCGAGCCGGTCATGGATGCCCGGCCGACGCTGGATATGACCGTTACCGACGCCGCCACCCCCCAACAGACAATTGCCGCCGCCGAACTGCCCGAGCGTCCGCAGCTCCTGCAGCCGAAGCTGGAGCGTTCGCCGCTCATGCAGCCGAAGAAGGTGGTCCGCATGCCCATGCCCGCCGTGGTGCCCCATTGGGCCGGTGAGCGGGTTGCAGAGACGAGCAAGAAGAAGATTTCCGTGCGCCTGGATGCGCCGCGCCATTTCCGCATGAAGCTGGTGGCGTTCAAGATGAACTGGAGTGCGCAGGAGTTGATGACCCGCGCCTTCGATCGTCTGGTGAAGAAGGTTGCGCCGGAATTTGTGGACGCTCTGCCGCCGGCCGAAGAGGGGCAACCCTTTCAGGCGGAAGCAGAGGACGCGCCCGCGATGCTTGAGGCATCGGTCGGGCGTGCCGATTGATAGGGGAAATCGGAAGCGGTTGATTGGTTATGAATCTGGAAGATAAGACGCCAAACGATATTGAGCCCAGCGATCCCGCCAACCAGGCGGCGTCCCTGGCGAATATGACGTTGAAATCGCCCAAGCCGGGCACCAACGGCGCCAAGCAGAAGCGGCCTCGCAAAGCTGCGGACGCGATGGGCGGCGCTGCGGCAAAGGACAAGCCGGCCAAGGGCAAGTCGCGCAAGAAGGCATTGAGCTTCGACGATCTGGCGCAGGCAACCGCCGCCGCCAACGTCGTGTCGATCGCCGAGGCGCGCAGCGGCACGGATGCCGGGGACATAGCCCCCGCGGCCGCGCCGGCAGAATTTACAGACGCCGTCAGTGTGCCCGAGGCCGTACCGGCAGCACCGGCAGCCGAGCCCGAGCCCATATGGGATGCGACTCCCGCACCGGCGATGGAGACTCCCACCGCGGAAATCCCGGTTGCCGAGATCCCGGTTGCCGAGATTCCAGTAGCGGAGATCGCCGCAGAAGTTGAAGCGGCGCCCGAGGCGGCAGCCGAGCCCGCGTCCGAAGTCGATTCGATGGATGCGGCCCTGGAGCAGTCTCAGGCCCTGCTGGCGCAGGCGCTGGACGATGCTCTGGCCACGCAGATTGAAACCGACGACGCCGAACCGGCGCCCGCCGCGGCCGCACCGCTATGGAACGAACCCGCGCCGATGCCAGAGGCGCCAAAGCCGGAGCCTGTCGCGGCCCCGTCCTTTACCAACGGAAACGGCGCCCATGCGCCGGTGGAGACCGCCCCGGCGGCTCCGGCCGAGGAAAGCAACGGCATCAGTGCCGGCCGCTCGCGCTTCGAAGCGATCGCCGCCCGCGCCGCCCGCGCCCAAGGGGCCCGGACGCAGCCAGGCAGCGCCGTGCAGGCCGCCCTGGCGGCACAGCAGCAGGCCGCCGAGAAGGCCCGCCAAGGCAACGATTTCTACAGCTTCTGGGCCCAACGCAAGAACGGGCGCCGCTTCCCATCCTATGGCGATTTCGACGCCAAGCAGATCGCCGAGCTCTGGCCGAACACCATGCTGCTGTCTTGCGGCGCGGTCAGCAGTGGCAATGTCAATTTCACCCAGGTCATGCGCCTGACCGGGGTCGCCGCGACGGCGGAGCCGGCCGAGGAAGTGACCTTCACGCCCATGTTGACCGAATGGATGCTCGCCATCGGCCGAGAGGCCGTGTCCGCCGGCAAGCCGGTGCAGGACATCGAGACGTTTCAGAACACGGTGGGCAGCTCGTCCTATCGCATCGTCGCCCTGCCGCTCGGCAATGAAGAGACGCAGGTGGACCACGTCCTCTGCAACCTCGCCCGCGCCTAGCGCCGGCGCTGCAGGCCATCGAGATCAAGGCGGCGGGCAGAAATGCCCGCCGCCTTTTGATTCCGCGCGCTGCAAATTTAGATTTCGAATGAACATGCGTCTGAAACGAACCGTCGCCCCGCCCCACGATGAGGGGAGAGGCACGCGATAGGCGCGTTTAGCGGATATCGCGGGTGAGAGGCGGTGCTGATGTCACTACGGTATGTTACGGTCGCGTATATCCGGGGTAGATAGAAACCATGATGCGGATATTGGCGCAAAGCATGAACCGCTTGCGCACTAGACCCTCACCCCGTCACATCAGCTGAACGCGGATGTGACCTCCCTCTCCCGCTAGCGTGGGCGAGGGGACGGCAATTGCAGCAGATGGCGGATTTGCAAACGCCCTAGCGCGTTTGTGGGGAAAGCGGTGAGCCGAGAAATTCGGCGAGAAAGAGCCTGTGGGCCCTAGCCGCCGCTGCCAGTGCGCAGTTCGGCGCCTTGCGCCAGCAGGCGCTCATATTCGAGACGCATGCGATTTTCCGCATCGGTGACGCGGTCATCGGACTCCGCTTTCCACTTGGCGCGTGCGGCCGCCAGGCGCTTGGCCTCGCCATCCTTCCACAGGCGCTCGGCTTCGGCGATCTGGCCGGCGAACTGCGCCTTTAGTCGGATCTCCAACTCCTTCACGCGACGGTCGGCATTCACCTGGAATTCCGACTGGGCGTCGATCAGGCGGTCGATCTCGCTGGACTCCCACTGGCGGCGAGCTTCGGCAATCGCGGCTTCGCGTTGCGCCAGGAAGCGGGATTCCATATCGGCGACCTTGAGCTCGAATTTGGCGTTGAGCGCTGCTTCGATGCTGCTGGCGAGCGAGCTGTCGCTGCCGCCGCCGAGGCCTTTGGTGCGCGCATCGACCATCCACGCCTCGCGAGCCGCGGCGAAGCGCTGGTTCTCGTCGGCGCGCCACTTGGCTTCGGCCGCAGAGAGCTGCTCTTCGTAAATCTCCTTGAACATTTCCTCGGCGATGGCGAAGCGCTGGTCGGTTTCGCTCTTCCACTTCGTCTCGGCGGCCTGCATGGCGGCCGCGGCCTCGGCGGTCAGCATGGCGCGGGTTTGCGCCACGCGCATGTCCATGTCGGCCTTCCACTTGGCCTCGAGCGCCGGATCGACCGTGGGCATGGCGCGCAGCCGCGCTTCGGCCAGCGTGAGCAGCTCGATCGCCTGTTCTTTCTCGCGGCGCTCGGCGGCGACCCGCTGTTCGGCTTCCGCCTGCCACTTCATGCGCTCGGCGGCGACCGCGGCCGCGAGCTGGGAATCGTTCTGGCTGGTAAGTCTGCTCTGCGCTTCCTCGCGCAAGGCCAAATTGCGCTGCGAATCCTCGGCGCGGCGGACGGCGGCATCGCGCTCGGTTTCGAGCTGGGCGATGCGAATTTCCAGGGTTACCCGGTCGGCCGACATCGCGGACTCCGCGGCGGCCGGCTGCTGGGCGAGGCGGGCGATGGCCTCGTCGCGCTCGCGGGTAAGTTCGGCGATGCGCTGTTCGGACTCGGTCGACGCCGCGGCGCGTGCCTCGTTGGCGGTGTGGGCCGTGGAATTGCGCCACTGGCTCTCCATCACGGCGATGCGCTGGCTGTGTTCTTTTTCCAGCCGCTGCGCATTGGCTGCCATCATGGCATCGATGGAGGCGCGCATGCCGTCCATCTCCTGCGCATGCTCGGCCTTGAGCCGGCTCTCGATCTCCGCGACCATCTGCGCCTGGGCGGCGGGGTCGACTTTGGCTTGTGCTTCCGCGATGCGCCTTTCGGCATCGGCCTGCCATTGGGCGCGCTCGGCGGCGAGCTTGAGATCGGCGGCTTCCTGCCAGAAGCGCTGCGCCTCCACGAGCTCGTCGGCGACGCGGATGCGCGTCTTCTCTTCCATGGCGAGCATCTGCTCGCGCAGCTTCTGCTCGGCCTCGGCGACCGCCACCCGCTGCTGCTCGGCGATCTGTTCCGGCGACGCGCCGGTGCCCGGCGTGATGGCTGCCCACTCAGCCTGGGCGGCCCGCAGGCGCTCGGCTTCCGCGGCATTCCAGGCCGCCTCTGCGGTCGCCAGCTTCTCGGCAACCTGGCGCTCGATGATGGCGGCCTGCTGCGTTTGATAGTCCTTCACCTGCTTTTCGATCAGCGCGAAGCGGCGCTCGGTCTGCGACTGCCAGGTGACATGGGCCTCATCGAGCCGCTTTTGCTCCGCCGATCTCCAGGACGCCTCGGCATCGGCGCGGTGACGCTCCTCCGCGGCCTTCCAGGTGGCCTGCGCCTCCTTGAAGCGGAGTTCCTCGGCAGCTTTCCACGCGGCCTCGGCGGCTTTGAGCTGTTCCGCCGAAGCGGGCCCGCTCGACGACGCGGTCTCCAGACGCCGCATATCCTCGGCGGCCGTCATTTCCGCGCGCAAATCGTCGAGCCGCTTCTGCTCGCCGGCCTTCCACGCCGCTTCGGCGGCCTGGAGGCGCTGCGCCTCGCCGGCTTTCCAATCCTCTTCGGCGGATTTGAGGCGCTTCTCGGCGGTCGCGGTCCATTCCTTCTCCGCGACGGCCAGGCGCTCCTGCTCGACCGCCCGCTGCGCCTTGGCGTCTTTCGGTGTCGCGGCCTGCAACTCCACCAGCTTGGCCTCGGCGGCATGCAGCTTCTGCAGGTCCTCGATGTGCTGCAATTCCAGTTCCGAGAACTTCTTCTCGTACTGTTTGCCGAACTCCTTCTCCGAAGCCTTCAGGCGCTGCGCCTCTTCCGAACGCCACACCGCTTCCATGACCGCGAGTTCGGTCTCGACCCGTTCCTTGACCTGCTTCTCGATGTCGGCAGCCGATGCGCCGCCCGACGATGGGGAGCCGGAACCTGCCTTGCCGGCGAAATCCTTCTCCCACTGCGCCTTGGCTTCCTTCAGGCGTTCAGCCTCGCCGGTCTTCCACTTCTTCTCGCTATCGGCGATGACCTTGAGGAACTCTTCCTGCCACTTCTGCTGCGAGGCGGCCATTTTCTTCTGGACAATCATGTCGACGTCCAGGCTGCCGGGATCCTTGATCCGGGAATCGAATTCTTTCTGCATCTCCGCCCGCATCGTCTTGATGCGTTCGGCCTCGGCGGCCTTCCAGCGGTTCTCGGAATCCACCAGGGCGCTGACAGCTTCTTCCTGCCACTTCGCTTGCGCGGCGCGCATGCGCTCGATGACGATGCCCTCGAGATCGACGGCGGGGACGGCGCTCGCCATATCCTTCAGCAGGCGATCCTTTTCCTCGCTCCATTCCTTGCGGGCGGCGTCGAGCTTTTCCTTCTCCGCCTTCTTCCAGCGGCCCTCGGCGTCGGAGATGGCGTTGAGCGCTTCGGTCTGCCAGCGCGTCTGCATTGAGGCGATGCGTTCGCGGACCACCTGCTCCACATCGACCTGGGGAACGCCGGCCACGGCCTCTTGCAGCCGGCGCTCGGTGTCGGACTGCCATTCGCGGCGCGCGGACTCGATGCGCGCGGTTTCGGCCTCTTTCCATTTGGCCTCGGCCTGCGCCAAGCCTTCGAGGGCGTCGCGCTGCCACTTCGCCTGCGAGGAGGCCAGCCGTTCCTTGACGATGGCTTCGATTTCATCGGTCGCGGGCTTGGAGTCTTCGGTCTTGGCTTCAATCTCGCCGAGCCATTTCAGCTTCGCCTGGCCCAACCGGTTGGCTTCTTCCGCCTGAAAGGCGGCCAGTGCCGCGGTCTGGCGGGCCGCTTCGTCGGCCTGCCACTCCTTGCGCGCCGCTCCCAGCTTCTCCACCAGCTGGGCGCGGAACTTGACCTCGGCGTCGGCAATCTTCTGTGCGGCTTCCTGCTGCAGCCGTGTCTCTTCCGCCGTCATGCGGATCCGCACCGTGGCCTCGATGTCGGCCGGTGCCGCACGACCGGTGCCCGCGCCGGTGCCGCGCGATGCGCTCTTGGCCTTCCAGCGCGCCTTGGCGTCTTCCAGCTTTTCCGTCAGCTGCTCGCGGAAGCGCGCCTCGGCGGCGAGCAGCCGCTGCTCCTCCTGCATGCGTGTTTCCGCGACCGCCTGGACGACCTTGGCCTCGGTCTCGAGCATCCATTCCGCGCGTGCTTCGGCGAGGCGGCGCTCTTCATGGGCGCGCCATTCCTCCTCGGCGTCTTTGATCCGGCGGCGCTCTTCCTCTTCCTTCTGCTCGGCGCTGAACAGCGCATGCAGGCTGGCGGAGGAGCGCTGGCCCTCAAAGGCTGCCGCCGACTCCTCGTCGAAGTTCAGCGCGTTTTTCTTGTTCAGCTTGATATCGCCGAGGCCGCGCGCCTTGGCCAGGGCGTCTTTCAGGGCGCCGAGCTGGGCGGGCTCTCCCTTGCCGTCGTCGGCCTGGATCGCCGTGAAGGCCGATTGGGAGCCGGTGGCCGACAGCAGGATATCGAACTTGTGGATGGTGCTGGCGTAATCAAACCCGTCCGGGTCCGGCATCAGGATGCGGACGGAGATCGGGAAGCTGTCGGAATTGTCATCAATCGGAGCGATGAAGACGACGTCTTCGGTCTCCGAGAGCTTCAACGACCAGGTGTTGTTGGAATTGCCCTGGCCGCAGGACAACAGGGAGCCCGGCGGCAGGTCCTCGATCTTGATAATAGCCTTGGGGTCGAGGTTAAGGTTGGTCAGCGAGGCCGGTAGATCGATCGGAATGCAACGCCGGTTGCGGAGGCTGGATGGATCAGCCGCCGCAACGGCGTCGCCGTCCGAATCCGCTACCTCGCGAAACTTCTTCATTCGTCAATCTCGGAAGGGCAAGTTGCTTCCGGCCGCCCGTGGGCCGCCAATCCCTTACCATACTGTTAGGATGGTAAAGCCCCCGTAAAAATCAGGGAATTTCAATCATCTTTTGGCTGATGTTAACCGCGTGTTAAGCACGAAAAAATCGGTTTCCGGGGCAACTTTCGTGCGTCACTTTAACCAATCAACCATAAATGCTGATGCTTGGTTACCTCGCACCGCTTTGCTCCGGTGTTGCGCGAATGTTCGCAAGTAAGCGATTGAATTGATTTATATATCTAAGACGCCCGCGGCGGCCGGCCGGAGGCTCAGCGAATCATGCGCTCGATCGTCTCCGATTCGAAGCCGGCTTCCTGGAAATGCCGGCGGCATAAGGCGAGGCGGGTGAATACATCCTCATAGCCGATCTGCTTGCCGGCCTCATCCGTGTAGATCAGGGAGCCCCGGGTGACGAAGAAGGTGGTCATGCCGTCCTTGGCATCGGCCACCAACGTGTGCAATTCGCCCGGGGGCTCGAAGATGTAGGTGCCGTTGCTGGCGACCCAATTGTGCTCGAGATAGCGCCAGGAGCCCTTCACCGTGAAGCCATGCACCGGCTGGGTGTGATAGTGACAGGCGAGGCTCTTCCCCGCTGCGATCCGCAGGATGCTGCTCCAGGCGCCGTTGGTGATGTCGAACATCATCGGCCGCAGCATCACGCCATCGGCGAGCGGCACCCAGACCTTCGGATTGTCATAGTCGGCATCGACGACAATCTCGTCGATCAGGTTGGTCGACCGGTAGCCGTCGCGATGGCCGTTCCAGGGCAGATCATTCATGGGCGCGCCTTTCCTGATGCGGGCCGCCCTGTCATTTTGACCAACACCGGGAGGCGGCAAAAACTTCCCAGTGATCGGTTATCTAGGCGAGGACGACGGTACGGAATTCGCGCGCGGCGCTTTCCATCCACAGCCAGAGATGCTCGGCGAAGCTGTTGAGGACGAGGACCTCGTAGCTCGGGGCGTCTTCTAGCTGGCGCAAGATGATATTGGCGCCGGCGATATAGGACTGGGCGCAATGGCCGGTCTGGAATTCCCGGGGATGCAGGTCGAGCGGTACGCCCTTCTGCAGCAGGTCGCGGGCGCGCCGCCCCTTCAGCAGGATGGCGGTGCGGGCCTCGCTGACATCAGTGACTGCGGCGTGCTGGCCGGCCAAGGCGGTGCGCAACTCCCTGATGAGGTCCGCGCCCTCGCCGTCCGGTCCGACGATCAGCCATTCATTCGGGCCGAGCCAGAGACAGGCCCGGTCGCCCGAGGCGGTGAAAAGGTTGGCCTGGATGGGGACATCCAGCCCTGTGGCCGTCTTCACGCCGTTGATGAACACAGAATTACCGCTATCGCCGCGCAGATTCAGCTGCATGCGGTGAGCGCGCTCGCTCAGGCCCAGCTCGGCATCACCGAGCCCATCGAGCGCCTTGCTGAGCAGGGCGTGGTGAGTGAGGGGGCTGCGGCGCAGATATGCTTCAGCCATCGATCCGCTTCCCCTCGAGATCGAAGAACCGGGGCTCCATCACCTTGGCGCGGATCACCCGGTCGGCCAGCGGGATATGCACCGTTTCGCCCATGCGGCTGCGGCCGTTCTTGAGCAGTGCCATGGCGATCGAGCGGCCGACATTGGGGCTGTAGTAGCTCGACGTCACATGGCCGAGCATGGCCATGGGCGGCTTGTCCTTCAGTTCCGCCACCACCTGGCCGCCCTCAGGGATGACCTCGCTGGCGTTCTCGGTCTGCAGGCCGACCAGATGCTTGCGGTCGGCGCGGGCGGTGTCGACACGAGCAAGGGCCCGCTTGCCGAGGAAATCCTTCTTCTTCTTGCTGACGATCCAGTCCATGCCCAAATCCTGCGGCGTCACCGTGCCGTCGGTTTCCTGGCCGACGATGACGAAGCCCTTCTCGCAGCGCAGGACATGCATCGCCTCCGTGCCATAGGCCGTGATGCCGTACTTTTCGCCGGCGGCCATCAGGGCCTGCCACAGCGCCAGTGCATAGCTCGGCGCGACATTGATCTCGTAGGACAGCTCGCCGGTGAAGCTGATGCGGTAGACCCGCGCGGGAATGCCGGCGACCTGGCCGTCGCGGAACGACATGAACGGAAACTGCTTCGCATCCAAGTCGATGTCCTTGGTCAGCTCGGACAGCAGCTTGCGCGCGAACGGCCCGTTGACGGCGACAGTGGCCCATTGCTCGGTCACGCTGGTGCAGAAGACGCGCATGTCAGGCCATTCCGTCTGCAGCCAGTTCTCCAGCCAGCCCAATACCCGCGCCGCGCCGCCTGACGTGGTTGTCATGTGAAAATGGTGTTCGCCCAGCCGCGAAGTGACACCATCGTCGAAGACCATCCCGTCCTCGCCCAGCATGAAGCCGTAGCGGCAGCGGCCGATCTCCAGGTTGCTCCAGGCATTGCAATAGACCCAGTTCAGCAACTCGACGGAGTCGGGTCCCTGGATGTCGATCTTGCCCAGCGTGGAGGCATCCATGATACCGACACCTGAACGCGTCGCCTTGACCTCGCGATTGACCGCGTCATGCATGGTCTCGTCCGGGCGCGGGTAGTACCAGGGGCGGCGCCACTGGCCGACATTCTCCCACTTGGCGCCGGCGTTCTCATGCCAGTGATGCAGCGCCGTGCGGCGCAGCGGATCCATCAAATCGCCGCGCTCATGGCCGCCGAAGACGCCGATCGTGACGGGTGAATAAGCTGGCCGAAAAGTCGTCGTGCCAACCTGCGGGATATCGCGGCCCAGTTTCTGCGCCATGATCGCCAGCGCGTTGACGTTGCTGGTCTTGCCCTGGTCTGTGCCCATGCCCATGGTGGTGTAGCGCTTCAGATGCTCCACCGAACGGTAGCCTTCGCGCTCCGCCAGCAGCACGTCAGCCGCGGTCGCGTCGTTCTGATGGTCGACAAAGAACTTGGCGCCATGGCCGATCGGATTGACCGACGGCACGACCCAGATCGGGCGTAACGGGCTTTCCGCTCCTGCCGCCTCGGCGCGGGGTGCGGTGCCGGAATCGCCAATAAACCCGGCATCCCGCGCGGCTCCGCGACCGGCGTCAAAACCTTCAGACAGGCAATCGGCGAGGCCGAAGCTGCCCTTGGCTGCACCGGCTGAGCGCTCTTTTTGGACCGACCTGTCCGGCACGAAGCCGGCGATGTTCTCATCGAAGCGCAGCTTGCCGCCGGACTGCGAGAACAGATGCACCGTCGCATTCCAGCCGCCGGAATGCAGGACGAGGTCGCACTCGATCTCCCGCAAGGCGCCGACGACGCTATCGCCGGCATCACTCATCCGCACGACCGAAACCGCGCTGACACGCTTGCGCCCCTTGGTGCCGGTGATGGCATGGCCGGCGAGCACCTCGATGTTGCGCCCGCGCGCAGCGCCGACCGCAGCTCCGTCGGCATTGGCGCGGAGGTCGACGATGGCGGCGACGGTGGCCCCGGCCTGCGCCAAATCGACGGCCGCCTGATAGGCGCTATCGTTATTGGTCATCACCACGACGCGGCGGCCCGGCAGCGCGCCATAGCGGTTGGCGTAGGTCCGCGCCGCCCCGGCCAGCATGATCCCGGGCCTGTCATTGTCCGCAAACACTAGCGGCCGCTCGATGGCGCCTGTGGCCAGCACCACCTGCTTGGCGCGCACCTTCCACAGGCGCTGGCGATAGGTGACGTTTCCCGGCGGCAGGTGATCGCCCGTGCGCTCCACCAGCCAGACGGAATTGTGGTCGTAGTAGCCATAGGCCGTGGTGCGCTGCAGGACGCGCACTTCCGGAGTCGCCGCGAGTTCAGCGACGGCGTCCGCGACCCATTCTGCCGCGGGCTTGCCGTCGATCTCGTCATTGCCGCTTAGCAATGCCCCGCCGAATTCCTGCTGTTCGTCGCAGAGTAGGACCCGGGCGCCGCTGCGGCCGGCGGCGAGCGCTGCGGCCAATCCAGCCGGTCCACCGCCCACGACCAGCACATCGCAATGGGCGAAGGTCTTGTCGTAGTGGTCGGGATCCGGCTCCTCGGGCGCCACTCCCAGGCCCGCTGCGCGGCGGATGAAGTACTCGTACTTCATCCAGAAACTGGGCGGCCACATGAAGGTCTTATAGTAGAAGCCGGCGGGGAACAGCTTCGACAGCACGCTGTTGGCTTCGCCGATATCGAACTCCACCGAGGGCCAGCAATTCTGGCTGCTCGCGGTTAGGCCTTCATAGATCTCAACCTGGGTCGCCCGGAGGTTCGGTTCGGTGCGCGCGCCGCTGCCGACCTGCACAAGGGCGTTCGGCTCCTCGGAGCCCGCCGTCATGATGCCGCGCGGCCGGTGATATTTGAAACTGCGGCCCACCAGCGCCACGCCATTGGCCAGCAGCGCCGAGGCGAGGGTGTCACCCTGATAGCCCGTCAGCCGCTTGCCGTTGAAGGTGAAGGCGATCGGCTTGGTCCGGTCGATGCGCCCGCCCTCCGGCAGGCGATTGGGCTGACCGTTCATTTGCTCACCGCGGGCGGCGGTTCGCCCATCTTGTAGGTGGCGATGATTTCGTGTGTCACCGTATGACGTGCCGCATTGAACCAGCGGCGGCAGCCTCGGGCGTGGTTCCAGCGCTCGAAATGGACGCCCTTGGGATTCTTCCGCATGAACAGATAGTCGCCCCATTGCTGGTCGGTGAGCGCGTCCGTCTGCAGCGGCCGCGCGATGTGCGCCTCGCCGCCGCAAGAGAACTCGCTCTCGTCCCGTTGGCCGCAATAGGGGCAGGTGATCAGCAGCATCTGTTGTTGCCTTCCATCGTCGCGATCAATGGGCCACCGCGGCGGCGCCATGTTCGTCGATCAGATAGCCGTGGGAGAAACGCTCGAGCGTGAAGGCTTCGTTCAGCTTATGCGGCCGGTCCTGGGCGATGGTGTAGGCAAAGACCCAGCCGGAACCGGGCGTCGCCTTGAAGCCGCCAGTGCCCCAGCCGCAATTGAAATAGAGACCCTGCACCGGCATCTTCGCCACGATGGGGCTGGCGTCCGGGCACACATCGCCGATGCCGCCCCACT
>DATKFM010000135.1:0-31583 GCA_035544395.1 Verrucomicrobiia bacterium | reverse complement strand
GCTGTCGGAGCCGCCCTTGCCGTCGCTGACGCTGTAGGTGATCGTGTCGCCGCCGCTGTAGTTGGCGTTGGGCGTATAGGTCAGGGTGCCGTCGGCATTGACGGTGACCGTGCCGTGGCCGGCGGCAGCGCCGGTGACGGTCAGCTTGTCGCCGTCGACATCACTGTCATTGCCCAGCACATCGACGGTGACGGCGCCATCTTCATTCACCATTGCCTTGTCGGCGCCGGCGACCGGGCCGTCATTGACGGCGTTGACCGTGACCGCGACGGTGGAGCTGGCTGTGCCGCCATGACCGTCGCTGATGCTGTAGGTGATGGTGTCATTGCCGTTGAAGTTGGCATCGCCCTTGTAGGTCAGGGTGCCGTCGGCATTGACGGTGACCGTGCCATGACCGGCGGAGGCGGCAGTGACGGAAAGCTTGTCGCCATCCACATCGCTGTCATTGCCCAGCACGTTGACGGTGACGGCGGTGTCTTCGTTCGTCGCCGCCTTGTCGCCGGCCGCCACCGGTCCATCGTTGACCGCGGCAACGGTGACCGCGACCGAGCCGGAGGCCGTGCCGCCCTTCCCGTCACTGATCGTATAGCTGATGGTGTCGCCGCCGTTGTAGTTGCCGACGGGCGTATAGGTCAGCGTGCCGTTCGCGTTGATCGTCACCGCGCCATGCAAGGCGGTCGCGCCGGTAACGGTCAGGCTATCGCCATTTGCGTCCTTGTCGTTCGCCAGCACATTGACCGTAACGGCCGTATCCTCGTTCGTGGCGGCGATATCGTTGTTGGCCACCGGCGGCGTGTTCGGATTCGGCGGCTGCTGTCCGCCCGCCGTCCGGAAGTCATCGGCGCACAGCGCAATCTTGCCTTCGACACGGATCATCATGTCGACGGTCTTCGGATTGCCGTCGAGGTCGACGCAAACCAGGGTGCAGCCGCCTTGCTGCACGTACCAGACGCCATAGGCTGTCGGCTTCGTGCCGCACCAGTTCACAGTCGCGCCGCCCAGTACGCCGGTCAGGTCGATCTTGTCCTGTCCCTGAACGAAATTTCGGATCAGGTCGGCGCTCCGGCCGCGGGAATCCTCCGCATTGGTATAAACGAAAACGTCGGCGCCCGCGCCGCCATCCATGATGTCGAAGCCGCGGCCGCCGACGATCGTGTCGTTGCCGCCCTCGCCGAACAGCAGGTCGGTGCCGCGGCCGCCCTCGATCAGGTCGTTGCCGCCGGCCGGGCCGCCATTGCCATTGTCGCCGAAAATTATGTCGCCGCCGCTGCCGCCACGGATCGTGTCATTACCAGGAGCAGTGACAGTCTTGCCGCTCAGCAGGTCCGCGAAACTTTCATAGCCGTCGCCGTACAGAGCGTCAGCGCCGTTGCCGCTGTGGCGATTCTGGCCATTGGCCTCGACATCGAGCAGATCGTTGCCGCTGCCGCCGAACACCAGGTCACCGAGCCTGCCGCCGATGAGCTGATCCGCGCCGCTGCCGCCGAACAGAAGATCGTGGCCGCTGTCGCCGTTGATGCTGTCGTTGCCGGCGCCGGCATCGACGATCTGCGTGCCGTGCCCGCCATCGAAGACGTCGTTACCGTCTGTGCCGGCGACATAGTCGTAAGAATGGCCCTTATGGACCTTCTTCGGCGTCGCCACTGGAATTTTGGCCCCAGGCATCTTGGTCATCGGACCCGTTCTCCGTCTGTACGGGGCGTATCCCGATTGCCTTGACGCGGCGTGCTCTCAGAAAGCCGCGCCACGCCGTCGATACAATCGCGGCCCGCAAAGGTCTTCCCGACCCCCTGCGCGCCAGCTACGCCCCTTTTCCACCCACCCGACCGGTTGCTGCGGCGCAGGCATTTTTGCCCACATTCTCGCTTCACCCGGAGTCCCTCGAACACCGAAGTATTCGCCAAGACTATGCAACGATACGTGTTACGAAAGACTCAAGCAATATTATTATATTGAGAAAGATTTATTGATCCTAATATGGTTTAATTCATGTCCCATTAGTATTTATTGGAAGTAAATCATTCAAATTTTCGACGATAACCAATCCATCCGCCGACGAAGAATCATGGGAAAGAATCATCGGCGGAGAAAATCGCCGGCGCCTTTTCGCAGATGCTATCCGCTTGAGTTTTCGGCCGATTCCCGCGCCGTTTTCCTTCCCGGAAAAAACGGTTAAGCTGCCGTCCCTGCAGAAATCCAAACTCTCCAACTGAGGTCAAAACTCCATGGCCAAGAACCAGGATCTCGTGTCGCGCCGCAACGCGGCCGTTCCCCGCGGCATCGCCACCGCCACGCCCGTCTATGCCGATCGCGCCGAAAACGCCGAGCTGTGGGACGTCGAAGGTAAGCGCTATGTCGATTTTGCCGGCGGCATCGCCGTGCTCAACACCGGCCACCGCCATCCGAAGGTGATGGCCGCTGTGGAAGATCAGATGAAGCGATTCACCCACACCGCCTTCCAGGTGGTGGCTTATGAATCCTTCATCGCGCTGGCGGAGCGGCTCAACAAGCGCGCGCCGTTCCCCGGACCGGCCAAGACCATCTTCTTCACAACGGGTGCGGAAGCGGTGGAGAATGCCGTGAAGATCGCGCGCTCCTATACGAAGCGCACGGCGATCATCTCATTCTCCGGCGCCTTCCACGGCCGCACGCTCATGACCATGGGCCTGACCGGCAAGGTGGTGCCGTACAAGGCGGGCTTCGGCCCCTTCCCCGCTGAGATCTACCACGTGCCGTTCCCGATGACGGTTCACGGCGTCACGGTGGAAGAGTCGCTTCATGCGCTGGAAACGCTGTTCAAGTCAGACGTCGAGCCGGCGCGCGTCGCCGCCATCATCATCGAGCCGGTGCAGGGCGAAGGCGGCTTCTACATCGCGCCGTTCGACTTCATGAAGAAGCTTCGCAAGATCTGCGACGACAACGGCATCCTGCTGATCTCCGACGAGATCCAGGCCGGCTTCGCGCGCACCGGCAAGCTGTTCGCCATCGAGCATTCCGGCGTGGCCCCAGATCTCATCACCATGGCCAAGAGCCTAGCCGGCGGCTTCCCGCTGTCGGGCGTGCTGGGCAAGGCGGAGATCATGGATGCGCCCGGACCGGGCGGTCTCGGCGGCACCTATGCTGGAAGTCCGGTCGGCTGCGCGGCGGGCCTCGCGGTCCTCGACGTCATCGAGGAAGAGAAGCTGATGGAGCGCAGCACCAAGATCGGCGAGCGGGTGGTCAACCGGCTGAAGGCCATCGCCCAGCGCAACGACGTGCCGCCGATCGGCGAGATCCGCAATCTCGGCGGCATGATCGCCTTCGAGCTGGTGAAGAACCGCGGCAGCCATGAGCCGGACGCCGACGCCACCAAGGCGCTGACGACCAAAGCCCTGCAGAACGGGCTGATCCTCCTCTCCTGCGGCGTCTACGCCAACACGATCCGCATCCTGATGCCACTGACGGCCAGCGACGCGATCATCGATGAGGGCATGAGCATCATCGAGAGCTCACTGTCGCAGATCGCCCAGTCGGCCGCATGAGGGCAGCCGCCTGAGGACTGCGGCCTAGACTTCCCGGCTCAAAGCCGGCCAAGAGCCCCTGGACCAAATGGTCCGGGGGCTCTTTTTTTGACTTTGGCGCCGATTGCCCCGATAGTCGCGGCTTCCCTGGACAACGGCCCCGGCGCTGCGCGCCCGGGCCATTTTGCTGGAAGAGGCCCTTATGACCGTCATGCCCAACTCGCTCGCGGCGCGCGACATCGCCTATCACCTGCATCCCTACACCAATGCGGTGAAGCATGAGGCCGAAGGGCCGCTGGTCATCAGCCACGGCAAGGGCATCTACATCTACGACGAGAACGGCAAGGAATATATCGAGACGCTGGCCGGCCTCTGGTGCACCGCGCTCGGCTTCGGCGAGGAGCGGCTGGTGGAAGCGGCGGCACGGCAGATGCGCAAGCTGCCCTACTATCACAGCTTCGGCCACAAGGCGTCCGACGTGATCATCGAGCTGGCGGAACGGCTGGTAAAGATGGCGCCGGTGCCGATGTCCCATGTCTTCTTCTGCAATTCCGGCTCCGAGGCCAACGACACCGTCGTCAAGATGGTCTGGTACTACAACAATGCGATCGGCCGGCCGAATAAGAAGAAGATCATCGGCCGCATGCGCGGCTATCACGGCGTCACCGTCGCCGCCGCCAGCATGATGGGCATCCCGATCAACCAGCGGGATTTCGATATCCCGCTGCCGGACAAGTTCATTCATACCGATTGCCCGCATTATTACCGCAACGGGCTGCCCGGTGAGAGCGAAGAGGATTTCGCCAGCCGCTGCGCCGCCAATCTCGAGAAGCTGATCCAGGAGCATGGCGCCGACACGATTGCCGCCTTCATCGCCGAGCCGATCCAGGGCGCCGGCGGAGTCATCCTGCCGCCGAAGGGCTATTTCGAGAAGATCCAGGCCGTGCTCAACAAGCACGACATCCTGTTCATTGCCGACGAGGTGATCTGCGGCTTCGCCCGCACCGGCAACATGTTCGGCTGCCAGACCTACAACATCCAGCCCGACATCATGACCATGGCCAAGGCGCTGTCTTCGGCCTACCTGCCGATTTCCGCCGTCATGTTCAACGAGAAGATCTACAAGGCGCTGCGGGACAACAGCGGCAAGATCGGCACCTTCGGCCATGGGTATACCTATTCCGGCCATCCGGTCAGCGCGGCCGTCGCCATCGAGACCCTGAAGATCTATGAGGAGCGCGACATCCTGAGCCAGGTGCGCCGGGTGTCCCCGGCGTTGCAGAACGGCCTGCGCCGTTTCGCCGATCATCCGCTGGTAGGCGAAGTGCGCGGAATCGGCCTGATCGCCGGGGTGGAGCTGGTGCGCAACAAGGCCACCAAGGAAGCCTTCGATCCCACGCTCATGGTCGGCGGCCAATGCGGCCGCATCGCCCAGGAGCATGGCCTGCTGGGCCGGCCGGTTGGCGACACCTTCGCCTTCTGCCCGCCGCTGATCATCAATGAGGCGCAGATCGCCGACATGCTGGGCCGCTTCGGCCGCGTGCTCGACGAGACCCATAGCTGGACGAAGAGCCAGGGATTGCGGGCGGCCTGACCGAAAACGATAGCGGCAGGGAGAAGCGCTGCGCCATGAGCCTCGACCTGCCGCCCGTGAAGACCATCCATAACGGCGAGAAGGTGAAGGGCACCTTCTCCGCCGCGGAGATGGACGCCCGCCTCACGAAACTGCGCCGGCACATGGCGGAAAACCGGATCGACTGCGCCCTGTTCACCTCAATCCACAACATCAACTACTACAGCGATTTTCTTTACTGCTCGTTCGGCCGCCCCTACGGCCTTGTGGTATCGGCCAATGCGGCCACCACGATCTCCGCCAACATCGATGCCGGCCAGCCCTGGCGCCGCAGCCCGGGCGACAACCGGGTCTACACCGACTGGCAGCGCGACAACTATTTCCGCGCGGTCAAGGAGCTGGTGAAGGACGCCGGCACGGTCGGCGTCGAATGGGACCATCTCAATCTGCTGAACTTCGAGAAACTGAAAGCAGCCCTGCCGAACTGCAAGCTGGTGGACATCGCCGCCGGCTGCATGCGTCTGCGGATGATCAAATCGGCGGAGGAGATCGCCGTCATCAAGCAGGGCGCGCGTATCGCCGATATCGGCGGCGCGGCCTGCGTCGAGGCCATCGCCGAGGGCGCGCCCGAGCATGAGGTCGCGCTGCATTCGACCCAGGCGATGGTGCGCGAGATCGCCCGCACCTATCCCCATGGCGAATTGATGGATAGCTGGACCTGGTTCCAATCGGGCATCAATACCGACGGCGCCCATAACCCCGTCACCTCGCGCAAGATCAAGCGCGGCGACATCCTGAGCCTGAACTGCTTCCCGATGATCGCCGGCTACTACACCGCACTGGAGCGGACGCTGTTCTGCGAGGAGGCGTCGAAGGAACATCTGCGTCTGTGGGAAATCAATTGCCGCGTCCATGACGAGGGCAAGAAGCTGCTGGTGCCCGGGAACAAATGCAGCGACATCGCCAAGCAGCTCAACGAGATCTACCGGGAACACGACCTGCTGAAGTACCGCACCTTCGGCTACGGACATTCCTTCGGCGTGCTCTGCCACTATTACGGCCGGGAAGCCGGACTCGAGCTGCGCGAGGATATCGACACCGTCCTGGAGCCCGACATGGTGGTCTCCATGGAGCCGATGATCATGCTGCCAGAGGGCCTCCCCGGCGCCGGCGGCTACCGGGAGCATGACATCCTGGTGATCACACCTGTCGGCAACGAGAACATCACCCGCTTCCCCTACGGGCCGGCCCACAACATTGTCCGGAAGAACCGCGGCTGAGCCGCCGCGCCATAAGGTCGCGGACATCAGGTTACTTGTTGCACCGCAAAAAAATTTGACTCCAAATTCGCCTGAGGTTGACTTATAGAAGTAATACAAGCTGTGGCCTGTCGACCGGGAATACCCGGCGCGGCCGAAAAAGCAGCCGCAAAAGACGACGAGGGAACAGGGCTTTACGGGGCTGGGATGGCGACAGGCCAGGACAAATACGTCCAATTCATCGATATCCAGAAGAGCTATGACGGCGAAACGCTGGTCGTAAAAGACCTTAACCTAAGCATCCGCCGCGGCGAATTTCTGACCATGCTGGGCCCCTCGGGTTCCGGCAAGACCACGACGCTGCTGATGCTGGCCGGCTTCGAAGTGCCGACCCACGGCCGCATCATGTTGGACGGCCGCCCCATCGACAACATGCCGCCGCACAAGCGCAACATCGGCATGGTGTTCCAGAACTACGCCCTCTTCCCCCATATGACGGTGGAGGAGAACCTCGCCTTCCCGCTGGAAGTGCGGAAGATGCCCAAAGCAGAGCAGCAGGCCAAGATCAAGCGCGCGTTGGAGATGGTGAAGCTTGCGCCATTCGGCAAGCGCCGCCCCGGCCAGCTCTCCGGCGGCCAGCAGCAGCGCGTCGCCGTCGCCCGCGCCCTGGTGTTCGAGCCGCAGCTGGTGCTGATGGACGAGCCGCTGGGCGCCCTCGACAAGCAGCTCCGCGAGCAGATGCAGCTTGAGATCAAGCATATCCACCACGATCTCGGCGTCACCATCGTCTATGTGACCCACGATCAGAGCGAAGCGCTGACCATGTCGGACCGCATCGCCGTGTTCAATGATGGCGAGATCCAACAGCTCGCGACTCCCGGCGATCTATATGAGCAGCCGCAGAATTCCTTCGTCGCCCAGTTCATCGGCGAGAACAACAAGATCCGCGGCAAGATCGTCGCCATGAACGGCATCGGCTGCCAGGTCGAAGTGCCGGGCGCCGGCAATGTCCAGGCGCTGGCGGTGAAGGTCGGCATGGGCGACGCCACGACATTGTCGCTGCGGCCGGAACGCGTGCGCGTCAATCCGGCTCCGGGCACATTGCCGAACATTTTCACTGGCAAGGTGGAAGAGCTCATCTATCTCGGCGACCACACGCGCGTGCGTGCTTCGGTCTGCGGCAACAGCGATTTCGTGATCAAGGTGCCGAACGCCGAAGGCGTGCCGACCCTGTCGCCGGGTGCTGCGATCTCGGTCGGCTGGAAGACGGAGGATTGCCGCGCGCTCGATGCGTTCTGAGTTCGAAGGCTCACAGGAGACCGCTGATCGGCGTCGTCTGGATCGGCGGATTATGTGCAACCGCCGGCAATGGCCGGCTATACAGGGAGACTGCAAGAAAATGACAGCGAAGACTAGAGTAACTGGCTTGCTGTTGGCATCGGCTGCCATCGGCGCGCTATGGACCGCACCGGCTGCGGCGGAGGATCAACTGACGATCGTGTCCTGGGGCGGCGCCTATCAGGAAAGCCAGCGCGAAGCTTTCATGAAGCCGTACCAGAAGGACACCGGCGCCAAGATCACCGAAGAAGAATACAACGGCGAAATCGCCAAGATCCGCGCGATGGTCGAAGCGAATGCCGTTACTTGGGACGTGATCGATGTCGATACGCAGACCGCGCTTGCCGGCTGCGCCGAAGGCATCCTCGAGACGATCGATTGGGCCAAGCTCGGCCTCGACAAGTCGAAGTTCATCGGCTCCGATCAGTTCGATTGCGCCGTTCCGAACATTCTGTACTCCACTGTGATCGCCTATGACGCCGATAAACTGAATCCCGGCCCGACAAAGATTGCCGATCTATTCGATCTCCAGAAGTTTCCGGGCAAGCGGGCGCTGCAGAAGAACCCCTTCGTGAATCTGGAATGGGCTCTGATCGCCGACGGCGTGCCGATTGCAGACGTCTACAAGGTGCTGAACACGCCCGAGGGCGTCGACCGCGCCTTCGCCAAGCTCGATACGATCAAGAGCGAAGTCATCTGGTGGGAAGCCGGCGCCCAGCCGCCACAGATCCTCGCCGAGGGCGGTGCCGCGATCGTCTCCGCCTGGAACGGCCGCATCTACAAGGCGATCACCGAAGACAAGAAGAACTTCAAGATCGTCTGGGACGCCCAGGCTCCCGACTATGACCTGTGGGCGATTCCGAAGGGCAATCCGCGCCTGGACGCCGCCTACAAATTCCTGAGCTATGCGAGCCAGCCGGGGGCGATGGCGAATCAAACCAAGTACATCTCCTATGGTCCCGCCAACAAGGACGCGATCCCGAACGTCGAACCGGCAATCCTGCCGAACCTGCCGACGGCGCCGGATAACATGACCAACATCCTGACGCTGGACCCGCAATTCTGGGCCGACAAGGGCGAAGAGCTGCGTGAGCGCTTCAACGCCTGGCTTGCCCAATAACGGATGGACGATTGGGGGAGGCGGCGCAATCGCCTCCCCCGTTATCCAGTAATCCGGCACCGTAGCCTTTCATGGTTTCCGCAACCGCAAATCCAGCATTCGCCATGAACGATGGCGTGCCGCTGAAATTGCGACTGCGGCGCGTCGAACGGATACGGAAACTGAAAGCGGTGGCGCTGGTGCTGCCGCTTTTCCTTTTCATCCTCATTTCCTTTGCGCTGCCCATCATCTGGATGCTGCGCAATGCCATTTACGATCCGGACATCCGCGACAATCTACCTCGAACGGTTCAAGAGCTGGCAACGTGGGATGGCGCGGATACGCCCGATGAGGCCGCCTATGCCGCCCTGGTCGCCGATCTCAAGGACGCGCAGAAGAACAAGACCGCGGCGCTGATCGGCAAGCGGCTGAACTACGAGATCTCGGGCATCCGCAGCAAGGTCATTGCATCCGCCCGCAAGGTAGGGGGGCTTGAGGCGGGGCCGTACAAGGAAGCGATGATCGGCATCGACTCCGCTTGGGGCGAGCGCAACACCTGGGCAACTATCAGGCGTGCCGGCAATGCCTACACCGCCAACTATCTTCTGGCCGCCATCGATGTCGAAGTCACAGCGGACGGAAAGCTGAGCTGGGTGCCGCAGAACCGCGCCATCTACCTTACCGTTCTCGCGCGCACCTTCTGGATCAGCCTGCAGGTGACGGCATGGACGCTGCTCCTCGGCTTCCCCGTCGCCTATCTCCTGGCGACGCTGCCGACAAAGACGTCGAACCTGCTGATGATCCTGGTCCTGCTGCCGTTCTGGACATCGTTGCTGGTGCGCACGACGGCATGGTTCGTCCTGCTGCAGGATTCAGGCCCGATCAATGACAGCCTGATGCTTTTCGGGCTGACCGATCATCCGCTGAAGCTCATATTTGCGCGGGTCGGGACGATCGTGGCCATGACCCATATACAATTGCCGTTCACGCTGCTGCCCATCTACAGCGTGATGAAGACGATTCCGCCGAGCCATGTCCGCGCCGCGCGATCCCTGGGCGCCGGGCCGTTCTATGCCTTCTGGCGTGTATACTTCCCGCAGACGATTCCAGGCATCGCAGCCGGCTGCCTGCTGACATTCATTCTTTGCCTCGGCTACTACATCACGCCGGCATTGGTCGGCGGCGCGTCCGACAAGATGATGAGCAACATCATCGCCGAGGCATTGAACCAGGAGAACAACTGGGGCAAGGCGTCGGCCTTGGGCGCCATTCTGCTGACGGCGACGATGATCCTCTATCTCATCTACAATCGCCTGATCGGCGTCGACAAGATGAAGTTCGGATAGGCGGCGATGGCAATTTCCCCCTATGCAAGCTCCACGGAACGCGTCTGGTATTACACGCACCGGATCTTCTGCGCCGCGGTCCTGTTCTTTCTCATCGCGCCGATCCTCGTGATCACGCCGCTGTCGTTCAACTCCGAGCCCTATTTCAGCTATCCCATGCCCGGCTTGTCGCTCCGCTGGTATGAGGATTTCTTCACCAATGACCGCTGGGTTCTTGCGCTCAAGACGAGCATCATCGTCGCCGCCTTCACGACCATGATTGCCACGGCGCTGGGCACGCTGGCGGCCCTCGGATTGAGCCGCGCCAATTTTCCGGCGCGGTCTTCCTTCATGAGCGTGCTGATCATGCCGATGATCGTGCCGATCATTATCTCGGCGGTCGGCATGTACTTCTTCTATACCGACATCAGCTTGTCCAACAGCCTGCCCGGCCTGATCCTGGCCCATACTGCGCTCGCCACGCCCTTCGTGGTCATCGTCGTCACGGCGACTCTCTCCGGGTTCGACCACACGCTGTCGCGGGCGGGCGCCAGCCTGGGCGGCACTCCCGTGACGGTGTTCAAGCGCGTCATCCTGCCGCTCATCCTGCCCGGCGTCATCTCCGGCGCGTTGTTCGCGTTCGTGACCTCGTTCGACGAGGTCGTCGTCGTCGTATTCCTGGCCAGCCCCGAACAGCGCACCCTGCCGAAGCAGATGTTCAGCGGCATCCGCGAGGACATCAGCCCGACGATCACGGCGGCCGCCACGCTGCTCATCCTCTTCGCCATCACCATGCTGACGACGGTGGAGTTGCTCCGCCGCCGGTCCGAGCGCCTGCGCGGCATCCGCAACTAACCGCCTGTGACAGCGGCGGAATCCGGCCGCGATGGACTTCTTAACCAGCCCGACCTATCTTCTCGCCCATGTACAAGGACAACAGCCTGATCCCGACGGAAGCGGTCCGCCTGGCCGCGCTCGGCACGCTGCATGAGGCACCGCGGCGCTACGCCGACCTGGCCGCTGAAGTGCGCGGCTTCGTCGGCCATATCGTCGGGCCATCGCTGGATCTGATCGGGCCGCCGATGGAGTTACTGCGGGTCGAGGGGCTGATCGAGGCCGCTGATGGCGGCGGGCCGGAGGCCGAGCTGCGCATCACCGCGCGGGGCATCGAAGAACTGAAGCGGCTGCTGGCCGCCAACCTGCGCGGGCCGATCGGCGAATTCAACAAGCTGGTCATCGCGCTGAAGCTGCGCTTCCTGCCGGTGCTCGACCGCGACGGACAGAAGCTGCAGGCGGAGCTGCTGGCGGAAATCTGCGAGCGCGAGCTCAGCCGCCTCACCAGCCTGCGCCGGCAGATCGGCGAGCGCCGCGACACGCTGACCGACTGGCTGGAGCACGATATCGCCCAGGTAACGGCAAGGCTGGACTGGTTCCGCCGCCTCGGCGAGAGTCTCTGAACGCCGCCGGCCATCGCCGGCAAATCCATCTAGTACAAATGCTGCCCGCCGGTGACGAAGATCTCCGTCCCCGTGACATAGCCGAAATCCGCCGTGCAGAGGCGATAGACCGTCGCCGCCACTTCCTCCGGCTTGCCCATGCGGTGCATGGGAATGCGGGGGATCAGCGTCTCATATTCCGGGCCGATCATGGCGGTCTCGATTTCGCCTGGCGCCACGGCATTCACCCGCACGCCGAGATCGGCGAACTCCACCGCCATCTCACGCGTCAGCGCCGACAGCGCCGCCTTCGAGGTGCTGTAGGCCGAACTGGCAAAGGGATGCCGCGCATGGCCGGCGATCGAGGTGATGTTGACGATCGAGCCCTGGCCGCGATGCAGCGCCTGGGCGAAGCCGCGCGACAACTGCAGCGGCGTGAAGAGATTCAGTTCGAACACATCGCGCCAGGCCTGCACATCGCCGTTGAGGCAGCCGAGCCGCTCCTTGAACTCGGTCTTCGGCGACACCGCGGCATTGTTCACCAAGGCATGGACCGGCTGGCCGTCGATGATCTTGCCGGCCTCGGCGATGAAGCGGTCGACGCTGGCGGTGTCCGCCAAGTCGGTCACCACATGATGGGCCCAGTTGCTGTCGCGCTTGCATTCCGGCGGCACGTCGTCGCGGCTGCAGGTGATGATGCGCCAGCCTTCCTGCATGAAGCGCATGACCGTGGCATGGCCGATGCCGCGGCTGGCGCCGGTGAGGATGACGGTTTTCACGGATTCATTCATGACCGGCAATCTAGCCGAACGGCCGGCCCCCGTCACCGCATCAGCAGTCGACCGGCCTAGTGCGCCATCAGCACCGGGATTCCCGCGGCCGACAGCACGTCGCGGGTCGCGCCGCCGAGGATCATTTCCCGCAGGCGGCTATGGCCATAGGCGCCCATGACCAGCAGGTCGGCGCGGCTCTGTTCCGCATGGGCCAGCAGCGTGGCGCCGGTGGATGCGCCGCCGGATGCGATCGAATCATGGGAAGCGCTGACGTCGTGGCGGCCCAGATAGGCGATCAGGTCTTGGGCCGTGGCGACGTTGTCGATGGTGCCGACGGTCAGCACGGTGACATGGTCAGCCATTTCCAGGATCGGCAGGGCGGCGGCCACCACGCGCGCCGCCTGGGCGCTGCCGTTCCAGGCCAGCGCCACGCGGCCCGCCACCACCCGTGCCGCCGTGGGCGACGCCACCAGCACCGGCCGCCCGGTATCGAACAGCGCCGCGTCCAGCGTCGCCGCCAGGGGCGCCTCGGCCTCGCCGCTCGGGCGGCCGATGACGATGAGATCGGTCAGGCGTCCAGCGGCCGCCACCACGTCGGCCTCGCGGCCGGTGATCTCGCGCCAGGACAGTTTGGCATCCGCGGCCGTGCTGACTTTCTGATAGGCCTCACGCGCCCGCGCGGCACGGGAGGAGATCGTCTGCGCCATCGCCGCCATAAGCTGTTCCACCATGGCGCCGGACATGCCCTCGCCGATGACAGGCACGACGCTGTTCACATCGGCCATGACATGCAGGACGTCGAGCGCCGCGCCGAACCGCTTGGCCGCGGTCACCGCGGTTTCCAGCGTCGCCTGGGTCGTGGTGCCGCCATCGGCTACCGCCAGGATGCTGCGTATGGTCATCGGGCTCTCCTCCTATTCCGTCGCGATCAGCCTATCACAGCCGGCCAGATATCGGGTTGATATGCATCAAGTCCCAGGCCTGGCCGCAGCCTGCCCGAAAGGCGGGTGTATTTCGACAACGCCGGCCGGGTCTTCATGGACGATCACCTCCGCGCCCGGAAAGGCCGTCATGACCGCCACTTCCACCGCATCCGCCGCCTCATGCGCCACGCGCAAGGTCAATTCCGGATCCATCACCAGATGCATCTGCACGAAGATCGACTGGCCGGCGGCGCGGGTGCGCAGGTCATGCACCGATTTCACCTGTGGATTGGCCAGGGCAATGGCGCGGATCTTCGCCCGCACCTCATCCGGCAACTCGCGATCCATCAGCATGTCCAGCGCACCTCGGAAAATCTTCCACGCCGTAAACATGATGTAGGCAGAGATGCCGATGGCGAACAGGGGGTCCGCGACATTCCATCCCCACCACACCGCCAGCAGCAACGCCACGATCACGCTGACATTGACGAAGAGGTCCCCGACATAATGCAGGGAATCGGCGCGCACGGCGAAGGAGCCGGTGCGGCGGATCACCCGGCGCTGATAGAACACCAGCAGCAGCGTGGTGAAGATGGAGAAAACCATGACGGCAATGCCGATCTCGCCATGCTCCACCGTCACTGGCGTGACCAGCCGGCCGATTGCCTGGAAGGCGAGGAAGGCGGCCGATCCCGCGATGAAGGCGGCCTGGCCCAGCGCCGCCAGCGGCTCGGCCTTGCCATGGCCGAAGCGGTGCTCGCGGTCCGCTGGCGCCAGCGAGTGGCTGATGGCGTAGAGATTGACCAGCGATGCACCGGCATCCAGCAGCGAATCCAGCATGCTGGAGAGCAGCGCCACCGATCCTGTCAGCAGATAGGCCGCGACCTTGGCGCCGATCAACAGCAATGCCGCGCTCACCGAGGCGTAGCTGGCGAGGCGCATCATTCGCGCCCGCTCCGGCTGGGCCAGCGTGCCGTCGCCAAACATGCCTTGCGCCTGCTGCATCGCCGCTGTCCTCGCCGCGCTTCTTAGGGAAACAACCGCTCGGTGCGCCAGCCATTCCCCTCGCGATGATAGACCAGCCGGTCATGGAGTCGGAACGGCTTTTCCTCCCAGAACTCGATGCGGCCCGGCAGCACGCGGAAGCCCGACCAGTGGGGCGGCCGCGGCACGGCGCCGATGCCGAACTTGGCGGTGAACTGGGCGATGCGCTTCTCCAGCTCGAACCGCCCCGCCAGCGGCCGCGATTGCTGCGAGGCCCATGCGCCGATCTGGCTTGAGCGGTGGCGCGAGGCGAAATAGGCGTCGGCCTCGGCCGCTGTCACCTGCTCCACCTCGCCCTCGATTCGGATCTGCTTCTTGAGGGATTTCCAGTAGAGGCAGAGCGCGGCCTTCGGCTGCGCCTGGAGCTGCTCGCCCTTGCGGCTCTCATAGTTGGTGTAGAAGACGAAGCCCCGCTCGTCCCGCCCCTTCAGCAATACCATGCGCAGCGAGGGCATGCCGTCGGCGCCGACCGTGGCCAGCGCCATGGCGTTCGGATCGTTCAGTTCCTTGGCCTCCGCTTGCCGGAACCAGTCGTCGAAATGGTCGAAGGGATCGGTCTCGCTCATGCCTGCCGCCGGGTTTGTTGCCGCAAACCCAGATACAGACTATCGGGCCGGGCTTGGCAAGTCCCGCCGGCCGCTTGCGAATGCTTCGCGCCCGCGGACTTGTCTAGCGCGGCTCGTCCGCCAGCGCCCGCTGCACCGCCGGCCGGTCGGCCATCAGCAGCATATGGGCATGCACTTTGGCAAAGCGCGTGGAATCCACGCCGTCCGCCTTCAGCCAGCGCGTGAGCGTGAAGAGATAGGGATCGCAGACCGTGAAGTTCTCGCCCATCACCCAGGGGCCCTTGAACATCTCGGTCTCGATCAGGTTGAAGCACTCGCCGACCGATTGCGGCACCTTCTGCTGCATGGCCTTGATGGCGGCGGGGTCGTCGGCCCAGCGATAGCCGCGCATGCGGTGGGCATGGGCCACATGGACGGTGGAGCAGAGATAGCTGTTGAAGGACTGCACCCGGGCGAAGGCAAAGGCATCATCAAGCGGCGCCAGGTTCGCCTTCGGATGGGTCTGGGCGACATAGGCGAGGATCGCCGGCGTCTCCGTCAGGATGCCGCGCTCGGTGACCAGCGCCGGCACGCGGCCTTTCGGATTCACCTTCAGATAATCAGGCGAGCGCTGCTGCGTGCTGGCGAAGTCGACGCGCACCGGCTCGTACTGGGCGCCCGCTTCCTCCAGTGTGATGCGCGACGCCAGCGCACAGGTGCCCGGCGCGAAATAGAACTTCAGCATGGTCTCTCCTCCCCGCTGACCATTGGATGGCATCCGCGCGGCAGCCGGTCAACTCGCCTGAGTGTTGCCGTTTGCGGTGACAATTTCCCGCATAATTCTCATGCTCAAGTTTCGGATGCAGCAAACTGATTCCGCGAAATACGCGATTCCGGGGGACCCTGATTTTCGGGAACGATGCCATGCAAGGGAATTCCGGCCCAGCGCGCAGCGATCGTCGGAGAGTATACAATCACACAAACTCATTCGCGCTCGCCGTGGGCGCGGATGGCAGATGACAGATACACGATGTCCAAAATCGAGGTGCAAAAGCGAGCGAATTTGTGTGTCGATGCGATATAGGTGCTTCTTCCTAGAGTTCAAGAGAGGCACGCAATGACGTAGGCATTGCAAGACAGTCCCCTCGCCCCGCTTGCGGGGAGAGGGCAGGGTGAGTGGTTGCGCCAATTGGTCCGGCTCCAGACGAGTTTTCTGGCTGCATCGCGTAGGTTATCGACACCCCCTCACCCTGCCTTCTCCCCCACTTCGTAGTGGCGAGTGGTCATATTTCGTTAGTTGGGTTTGGCATCTACCATTCGGGTTTTGTGTGCGTGCTCCAATGCGATCTCGAGAACGCAAATTGGGGTGTTGAGGCCCGTGCGCCGATGCATGGATCGAGAACGACATTTCCGCCGGGTCCATGCCGCTGTATGTTTCTGCTGCGCCAAAACTATTGCACAGTAGCCATCCATGCCCGCCTCCCGCATCCTCTCCGCCATCGGCTTCGATGCCGACGATACGCTCTGGCAGAATGAGCAGTTCTACCGGCTGACCGAGCGGCGGTTGACGGAGCTGCTGGCCGAGCATGCCGAGCCTGGTGATGTCTCGCGGCGGCTGCTGGAGGCGGAGAAGCGGAACCTGGAGTTCTATGGCTTCGGCATCAAGGGCTTCACCCTGTCGATGATCGAGACGGCCATCGAGGTCACCGAAGGCCGCGCGCCGGCCGCGGTCATCCAGGAGATCCTGGCGTCGGGCCGCGAGCTGCTGCGCCATCCCGTGGAGACGCTGCCTCATGTGCGGGAGACGCTGGAGCAGCTCGCGGGCAAGTACCGGATCATCCTCATCACCAAGGGCGACCTGTTCGACCAGGAGCGCAAGCTGGCGCAATCCGGCCTGGGCGAGCTGTTCGACGCCGTGGAGATCGTCAGCGACAAGAATGCCTCGACATATCAGCGGGTGTTCAGCCGCCACGGCGACGGTCCAGGGCGCAGCATGATGGTGGGCAATTCGCTGAAGTCCGACGTGGTGCCGGCGATCGAGGCTGGAAGCTGGGGCGTCTACGTGCCCCACGATCTCACCTGGTCGCTGGAACATGTCGACGAACCCGCGGACTCCGCGCGCTTCCGGCGGCTGGAACATCTGGGGGAGTTGATGAGGCTGATCAAGGAGATTGGGTGAACAATGGTTGCCAGCGACAGGATTGAAACGCTGCGGATCGGCATGATCGGCAGCGGCTTCATCGCGAAGTTCCACCTTCAGGCCCTGGTCGGCGTCCGCAACGCCGTCGTGTCCGGTGTCTACAGCCCGACGACGGACCGCCGCGAGGCCTTCGCCCAGGCGGCCAACGAGATGGACCTCGGCCCCTGCACGGCGTTCAGCAGCATCGCCGCCATGGTGACCTCGGGATCGGTCGATGCCATTTGGATCCTGGCACCCAATTTCGTGCGGCTGCAGATCATGCAGGAGATTCACGGCCTCGTGAAAAGCGGCAAAGCCCGGCTTGCGGGGGTTGCCTGCGAGAAGCCCCTGGCGCGAACGGTCCAGGAAGCGCGCCAGATGCTGCGCCTGGCCGAAGACGCCGGCCTCAACCATGGCTACCTCGAGAATCAGGTATTCTCCACGGCGGTGCAGCGCGGCAAGGAGATCATCTGGCGCCGCGCGGTGCCGAACAGCGGCAGGCCGTACCTCGCCCGCGCCGCCGAGGAACATAGCGGCCCGCACGAACCCTGGTTCTGGCGCGGATCGCAGCAGGGCGGGGGCGTGCTGCTGGACATGATGTGCCATTGCTACGAAGTCGCCCGTTTCCTGCTGACCGAGCCGGGCGCACCGCGCAACACGCTGACGCCGGTCAGCGCCAACGCCACGGTCAGCAGCCTCAAATGGACACGGCCCGAGTATGCGGCAAAGCTCAAGACGCTAATGGGGCCGCAGGTGGATTACATGCGGGCGCCGGCCGAGGATTTCGCCCGGGGCACCGTCGTCCTGCGCGCCGCGGATGGGCGCGAGGCGATGATCGAAGCCACGACATCCTGGGCCTATGTCGGGCCGGGATTGCGGATCCAGCTTGAGCTTCTCGGCCCGGAATACTCCATGGAGTTCAGCTCCCTCAACACGGCGCTGAAGGTTTTCATGTCGCGGGCGATCACCGGCGGCCAGGGCGAGGATCTTGTCGAGAAGCAGAACGCCGAACAGGGACTGATGCCGGTGCTGGAAGACGAAGCGGGCATCTACGGCATGACGGCTGAGAATCGCCACATGGTGGAAGCGTTCCGCAAGGGACTGCGGCCACTTGAAACCTTTGAAGACGGCGTGGCCGTCGTGGAGATCCTGATGGCGCTCTACCGGTCGGCGGAAATCGGGCAAGTCGTAAAGCTTCCAACCACCGAGTTGGAGACCTACCTGCCTCCCGTTGCCCGAGGCGATTGATCCCGCGTTGAGGGCAAGCTGCCTAGTCAAGATTGTCCCCTCGCCCCACTTGCGGGGAGAGGGTCAGGGTGAGGGGCTTGCCGCTGGCGTTCAGAGCCGGTGAACTTTTTGACCCTAACGTAAACTTCTTCGACGCCCCCTCACCCCCGGATCAAGTCCGGGGCAAGCTGTGCCCTCTCCCCCACTCCGTGGCGGAGAGGGGTCGCATTTGTTGCGTCATGGACTACGCGGCAACTGCCTCCAAAATCGAAAGCGGTCCGCGCGTCGCAATCACGCGGGCAAGGCGCAGCCCGGCACGGGCAAACAGGCGCTCATATTGGTCGCGTGTGCGCTCGAGACCGCCTGTCACCGCGAGCATATTCAGGTCCATCAGCTTGATCGGGTCTGGACTGTTGCCGGCCGGGACGATGGCCTCGACCACGAGGACCTTGCCTGCCGGCGCCATGGCGCGGCGGCAATTTTCAAGAATCTTTGCCGCGCGGCCATCATCCCAATCGTGAATGACTTTCTTCATGATGTAGACATCGCAGCCTTCAGGCACCTTCTCAAAAAAATCGCCGGCCACCAGGTCGCAACGTGGCAAGGGTCCGCCAACGCCAGTGCGCGCCGCCTCGACCCCGGTTGGCATGTCATAGAGCACGCCCGACAGATGCGGGTTCCGCGTGACGATCACCGAGAGGAGCTGGCCATGGCCGCCGCCGACATCGACAACGCGCTTGCAGGCCGCAAAGTCGTAGGCTTCGGCCGCCTGCAGGTTGCTCGCACCGCTGGCCGCAATCATCGCGCGCTGGAAGAGAGCGGCCTGCTCCGGGTGATCGGCCAGCCACCGGAATCGCGGCGCGCCGAAGACATGGTCGAAGGCCGTGCCGCCGGTCTGCACGGAATGAAGAAGCTGCCCCCAGGCGGCATAAGCTTCCCGGTTGATCATGCGGATGAAATCCCGCGGACTGTCGGGCGCATCAGCCCTGAGGCCGCTGCTGAGGTCGGTTTGCGCGAACACGCCCACGGGTTCCTCGCGAAAGACGCCTTCGCTGGCGAGAAAGCGGAGCATGCGATACAAGGCCGCGGCATCGCTTTTCGTAGCTCGCGCCAGATCTTCCGAGCTCTTCGGCCCGTCATGCAGCAGATCGGCGATGCCGAGCTCCGCGGCGACATGAAGCGATTGCGCAACTGCAAATCCGAGTCCCATTCGCAGGAGGTCTTGCGATGGCGTGCTCATGATTGTCTCCGATAGGGGGTGCGCAGTCGCGAAAGCGCCGCGCGGAGAGATGATCTTACTTCATCTCACGCTCTGTGTCGCCGGTCAGCCGGCCGTGATTCCGGCGTGTCCGCTGGCCCCCGCCAGAATCTTTGCCGTTCTATGAGCCATCCTGCGGAACGGTGCCGAATCCGGAGCATGCTAGCCAAACCGCCTCTCGCGCGCGTCTGATCTTTGCCGTACGGATTGCGGAGCCGGAGCGGAGTGAAATAACACCGACTGCGCGACAGGCGCGAATTCGCTGCGCCGGATGAGCGTGTTGTCCGACAGCAGCCGGGTCAGTTCCTCGCGCGCGCGGGACACGCGGCTCTTGACCGTGCCGACCGCGCAGTTGCAGACGTTGGCCACTTCCTCATAGCTGAGGCCGCTGGCACCGACGAGCATCAGGACTTCCCGGTGGCTGACGCCGAGTTGTGAGAAGGCGCGCCGGAAGTCGCAGAACTCAAGCGCCGCTTCCTGGGTCGCGCCGGTTGACTGTCTTTCCTCCGGCGCCTGGTCGAATGGCACATTCCGCCAATGATGCTTGCGGATCTCGTTGTAGTGGCAGTTGCGCAGGATGGTGAAGATCCACGCTTTGAAATTGCTTCCCATGGCGAATTGGTGGGCTGCCGCAAGTGCGCGGATCGTGGCGTCATGCACGAGATCATCGGCCCGGTCGCCGTTGCGTGTCAGCGAGCGCGCGAAGGCGCGCAGATGGGGCATGCATTCGAGCAGGGCCGCATGAAACTCCGGCGGTGCATCCATGACAGTAGTTTCAACCATCCATTATCTCACTTTCCATTATTGCTATCGGCGGGCATGCCAACCAGAATCTTCCAGTTGCACTGTACCTTTAGCCGAGCGGTGAGCTTCCCGTAGTTCATAAATGAACAGATGGTTACCAGCGCGCGCCTATGCTGGCGGCCTGCCCTGCCGATGGAATCTAGTTTGCTGGAGAGTCCAATTTTGAACATCGCGGGCGCTGCTTGAAGCCTACAAAGGCCTAGACGCATGCAACATGCGTCCAAGGTCACGACGCGGTCCCCCCATCTCGTTGTGGCCGTCTAACTTCTTCCAAGGCCCGGCAGCCCGTGCCCCAAACCCGGCTGCCGGGAGCCTTGCTCCCATGAACGTGAGAGCCATATGCCCTCACCTACCGCTCCACCGCTTCCAATCACATTGACGAAATGTGCCGTAGTGCCCATTGTGCATAGCGTTCGGCGTTGCAGCGTTGTGGAGGTTTGATGGCAACCAAGAAGGTCAAGCCTATTCAGGGGTTCGATCCCAAGCCATTCCTCGCATCGGTCGGAGCCGGCAAGTCTGTCGTGAAGTACCAGCGGAATCAGCCCATTTTCCGCCAGGGCGACGCCGCCGATGCGGTCTTCTACATTCAGCAGGGCAAGGTCCAAATCACCGTCGTATCGGAACAGGGCAAGGAAGGCGTCATCGCGATCCAAGAGCCGGGGGAGTTTTTCGGCGAGGGATGCATGGCCGGTCAGCTTTTGCACCTGGCGACCGCGAGCGCGATGGTGGATTGCACCATCGTCAGGATCACGAAGGACGCAATGATAAAAGCTCTGCGGGACGATCCGACCTTCGCACAGCTGTTCATGGCGTTCCTGCTGTCCCGCAATGCCCAGATCGAAGCCGACCTGGTCGATCAGCTGTTCAATTCAAGTGAGAAACGCCTGGCGCGCGTTCTTCTGCTGCTCGCCAATTTTGGCAAGGACGGGAAGCTGGAAACTGTCCTTTCGCCAATCAATCAGGAAATCCTGGCGGCAAAGGTGGGCACCACCCGGTCGCGGATCAACTTCTTCATGAACAAGTTCCGAAAGCTCGGCTTCATCGAGTACAACGGCACCCTGAAGGTCCACACGTCGCTTCTGAACGTGATCGTTCACGACTAGCGCCCAATTGCCGGCGCGGTCCAAGCACGCCGCACATACTCCACTCTTCCCCTCGAGAGCCACCAGCGGCATTGATGCAGTCAGAAGGCATCTGTGTGCAATTGTGAACTTCGCGTCGTGCCTCGATGCGCTAAGAACGCGACCCTGCGAAAAAATCCTCGTTCGGATTCGTGGAACTGCCGATTGCGTTTGATCGACATCCCGAACCCGGCTGCATTCCCCAATTCACATATGGAGACGCCATCATGGACAAGGATCGGATCCAGGGATCGCTCAAGCAAGTCATCGGCCGTATCAAGGAAGCGATCGGCAAGGCGGCGGGCGACCAAAAAGCCGAAGCAGAGGGAAAAGCCGATCAGGCTGTGGGAAAGCTGCAGAATGCCGTTGGCGGCATGAAGGATACCGTACGAGAAGTCCTCAAGCCTTGAACTGCGCTGCGCCAGCGCTTGTATCGTTCCGCATCGCGCCCTTGGGGCCTTGTCCCCATTTGAACAGCGAATGCGATGTGCAGGCGGTAGGATGACGCTTATGCGCACGGTTTTGATGCGCCGTTTCAACCGGAGAATAAGAATGAACAACATCTTCTGGGTTATTGGCGTCGTGGTCGTCGTCGGGCTGCTATTCGGATTTCTGCGTTTGGGATACTGACTTGCAGATTCGGGCCAATTCAACAGGTCAAAGCTAAGTTCAAAAGCGCCATGATAACCAAGATACTTGTCATCATTTCCGTTCCCCTGCTGATCGCCGGCTACTGTCTTTATGTATGGTACGAGGATCAACAGCGATGGGCGACTGCACGGGAAGCCGCTGAAGTACGCTATTGGGACATGATCGAGCTGAATTGCCAACTCGGTGAAATAACCGATCTCACAAAGTGCTCCAAAGCGCTCAACATTCGCACCGCGCGCCAAGAATTGCCGATGTAAACTGTTCATTGGCCGCTTTCGCGGCGGCCGCTCTATTCCACGTCAGGGATATGAAGATCTGGACCAAAAGCGCCATGCGGAACTACTACCTCGACCCCGCGATTCTGTTCGTGGAGATCGGTCGGCGCGACAGCGGACGCCCATCAAGTGCGCATCCAGGCTACTACGTCAAACCCCACTGCGATCCCGACTGCTGCCAGGCCATCGGCGGCATATCTAAGGCCGATTTCGGGCCGTTTTCGACGGCAATCGCGGCGCGCAAATGGTCGGCGAAAAATCTGGCCGCAGTCGACTGAGCGCCAATCGAAGCCAAAGAATTCCGTGTATCCTGTGCAATAGTGAACTGCGCACCGCTTGCCGCTCAACTAAGAATGCGGCGGTACTGAAAGTTTCAGTCCCAAAAAAGGATGGCGTACTTAGCCTCGCTATGTCCGGAACATCAGGACATTCCCCAGCGAGCACGCCAGGCCCTGGCGAGTCAGCCCCGCTGACTCGCATAGAAGGAGCTACAAATGTCGAAAAGATATTTACTGGCCGGCGCCAGCGCGCTCATGCTGACGCTTGCGCTTCCCCTGCCGGCACCAGCACAGACCTACACCGTTCTCACGATCGCCTATTCCGTCGCCGCCGTGCAGCGCGGGCTCAATGATCTCGGCTATTCCGCCGGGCCGGTGGACGGGCTGATGGGCAGCAAGACCCGCAGCGCCATCCGCGCGTATCAGATCGACAAGGGCTTGCCGGTCAGCGGCGAACCGAGCCGCAGCCTCAACGATCACTTGCAGGAGACTCTGTTGGCCGGATTCACGCCGGCGACCGGCGCCGATTCCGCATCGATCGTCGAAGTGCAGACGCGGCTGCGCGATCGCGGCTACAACGTATCGTCGATCAACGGCACGCTCGATGCCTCGACGACGGCGGCAATTCGGACCTTCCAGAGCAATGCCGGCCTTCCGGTGAACGGAATGGTCACCGCTGCGCTGCTGGATCAGTTGCGCATTGGCAGCAACACCGGCGACAGCCGCAGCCTGACCCGGGCCGAAGTCGTCCGCCTGCAAACGGCGCTTACCGAACGCGGCTATGACACCGGGCCGGCGGATGGCGTGGTTGGTCCGAAGGTTCGCGGGGCAATTCGCAGCTACCAGACCGACGCCAGCTTGCCGGTCACCGGCGATGCAAGATACGGCCTGCTTGCGAAACTGGAAATGGACACCGACGAGGCGCCCGCTGCCAATACCCAAGCCAACAGCGGCGGCAATTCCACGTCGCAGTTGATGCAGATCGAAGGTGAAATGCAGCGTCGCGGCTACTATATCGGCGAGTTCGACGGGGTGGCCGACGACCAATTGCGGTCGGCGATCCGCGCCTATCAGAGCGATGCCAGCTTGCCCGTGACGGGAGAGGCGAACGCGGCATTCCTCGAAAGCCTGAAGACCTCTACGGTTCGCAACCGAGGCGATACCAACTCGCTGCTGGTTTGGGAGGTCGAGAATCAGCTGGACCGCCATGGCTACGCCGTCGGCACTATCGATGGCAATATCGACGACCAGACGCGCCGCGCCATCCAGGTCTACAAGAACCAGGCGGGCTTACCTCGGGACGGCCAGCTGAACTTCGCGCTGCTCGATCACATCGAGCGCTCGAACCAGCGCAATGACACGCAGACGGCATCGAAGCTGATCTGGAGCGTCGAAACAGAACTGGCGCAGCACGGCTACAAGACCGGTCCGGTCGACGGCACGATGGACCCGCAAACCATCGCGGCCATCCAAGATTATCAAGGCGATTCCGGCCTGGCCGTGAACGGCAATGCGAGCGCGGATCTGCTCGCCAGCCTTGAGGACTCGAACGCCCGCAACGTCACGCAGGCGGACATTCGCGATATCGAACGCCGGCTCAACCGCCGCGGCTATGCGGTGGGCACGGTAGACGGCATCTCCGATGCCAAGACCACCGCTGCCATCAAGGCGTACCAGGCCGATGCCGGTTTGGTCGTCACGGGGCGGCCGAGCATCGCGCTGCGGGATCATCTGCGCAGTTCGAACACGGTATCCAGCAGTTACGTGCAGCCGGAGGAATCCGTGGATGACTTCATCGACACGTTCCGCCAGGCGCTTGAACAGATCAACTGATCCGATCTGCGGCGCGGCAATTTCCAAGACAAGTTCAACAGTAAGGAACCACCATGCTTGATTTGAAACGCGTAGCCTTTGTTTTAGGAACTATCTTGCTGCTCGGCGGATGTACCGCGGCCGGTAGCGTCTTTGACAACAATTGTAGCGGCAATGGCTGGATTTACCCCGGCGACGAATTCTGCGCCGACTATGTCGACGGACCCTGAACAAAAGACTGATTGCGACTCCAAGTTCTAGCCACTGGGATCCCGCTATCTCCGAGTGACTCACTGGGACCAACAGGGCGGCATTCCATTCCTCGAAGAATGTAGAATGCCGCCTTTTCCTTGCCGCATTGTTTCAGCCCGTGCTTCCGCGCCTTCGGCAGGCGGGCGGTGACTCCCTCACCCATTCACGCTACCGCCGGCAGTTCCCCCATCACCTGCTGCACGGCCTCGAGGGCGATCCCAACCATCTCGTCGATCTCCGCTTCCGTCATCACCAGCGGCGGGGCGAAGCCCAGGATGTCGCCATGGGGCATGGCGCGGGCGATAAGGCCCCGGTCGCGCGCTGCTTTGGCGATGCGCGCGCCGACTTTCAGCGCGGGATCGAATCGCTGCTTCCTGCCGCGGTCGGCGACGAACTCAATCGCCGCCAGCATGCCCACGCCCCGCACCTCGCCGACGATCGGCAGCTGGGCGAACGCGGCCTGCATGCGCTTTTGCAGATAGGCGCCCCTGCGCGCCGCGGCGCCGGCGAGATTCTCGCGCTCCAGGATGTCGAGACAAGCGTTGGCGGCCGCGGCACCCAGCGGATGACCTGAATAGGTGTAGCCGTGCGAGAAGGCGCCGACGCGGTCTGCGCCATCCTCCATCACCCTATAGACCTTCTCGCCCACCAGCACGGCCGACATCGGCACATAGGCCGAGGTCAGGCCCTTGGCGACGGAGATCATGTCCGGCTCCATGCCGTAGAGGTGGCAACCGAACGGCGTGCCGAGGCGGCCGAAGGCGGTAATCACCTCGTCCGCCATCAGCAGCACGTCGTACTTCCGGAGCACCGCCTGGATCTCCGGCCAATAGCCCTCGGGCGGCGGGATCAGGCCGCCGGTGCCCAACACCGGTTCGGCGACGAAGCCGCCGACGGTATCGGGATCTTCACGCAGGATGAGCTGCTCCAGCTCGCGGGCGCGCCGGGCGGAGAACTGCTTTTCGGATTCGCCGGCTTCAGCGCCCCAATAATGGTGAGGCACGCCGGTGCGCAGGATGCCGGCGACCGGCAGGTCCATATGGTCGTGATAGAAACTCATGCCGGTCATGGAGCCGGAAACCACCGAGCAGCCGTGATAGCCGCGCTCCCGCGCGATGATCTTCTTCTTGCGCGGCCGACCCAGCAGATTGTTGTAGTACCAGACCAGCTTCGCCTGGGTCTCGTTGGCATCGGAACCGGACAGGCCGTAGAACACCCTGCTCATCTTGCCCGGCGCCATCTTGACCAGGCGGTGAGACAGCCGCGCCAGTTCCTCGGTCGTGTGCGCGGCGTAGCTGTGATAGTAGGCGAGCCGGTGCGCCTGGCGGGAAATCGCTTCCGCCACTTCGGTGCGGCCATAGCCGATGTTCACGCAATAGAGGCCGGCGAAACCATCGATGTATTCCCGGCCCGCCATGTCGCGAACGCGCACGCCCTTGCCGCTGTCCATGACGACGGGATCGCCCGACTTGCCGGATGCGAAATCCTTGAGCTGAGTGAAGGGATGGAGGACCGACTCGCGGTCCATCGCCACGATCTCGTCATACGCCGCCACGCTGTCCTCCCCATTGGGTTTTTTATCGTGAGGACTCGTGCCACAGCGGGTGGCTTCTGGCTACCCCCTCTGCCGGGGCTTCTCCCGCGCCTCCGGCAGGCTGGCGGTGATTTCCGCGCCCAACAGCACCGTGCACCAGCAGCAATAGATCCAGAGCAGGAAGATCGGAATGGCGGCGACGGCGCCGTAGATGGCCTCATAGGTCGGGAAGAAGTAGAGATAGAGCACGAAGGCATACTTCACGATCTCGAAAATTCCCGCCGCCACCGCGCCGCCGATCAACGCGTCGGAGAATTTCACCCGCCGGTTCGGCGCGATCAGGTAGAGCAGCGTGAAGGCGATGGTCTCCAGCACCCACGGCATGCCCGGCGTGACCCAGGCGACCGAGCCCGTGAAGACGCTGCCGGCGACCGACTCGCCCGCAGACATCAGGATGCCCGAGGCCGAGAGCGCCGCGCCGACCAGCAGCGGCGCCAGCGTGATGATCGCCCAGTAGGCGAGAAAGCGGATCATCAGCGGCCGCGGCCGCTGCACCCGCCAGATGACGTCGAACGCGTTGTTGATGGTCGCCAGCATCATCAAGGCCGTCACTGCGACGGCGACGATGCCGAGGCCGGTCAGCTTCTGCGTCTGGGCGACGAAATTGCGGAACTGCTCCACGGCTTCCTCGCCCGCCTGGGGCAGAAGGTTCTGGGTGATGAACAGCTCCGCCTCAGCCTTCACATCGGTGAACTGCGAGAAGGCCGAGACGAAGGACAGGGAGATCGCCAGGAATGGCACCAGCGACAGGATGGTCGTGAAGCTCAGGGAGGCCGCCACTTGCATGCAGCGGTCGTCGAACAGCCGCTTCGCCGCATGCTCCAGCAGATGCAGGAGCCCGAGAATGAGGTCGCGTATCAGGGCAATGAAGCCGGAATCGGCGTGAGCTGCCGGAGGAACACTGTCCTCGGGTTTGGCCTGGTCGCGCAGCTCCGGCTGGTCGTTCATGGTCCCCTCGCGCCCGCTGCTGAGTACTGCCACAAACTGAAGGTATTGTTAAACCCGCGAGCGGCACGGGGCGTCTTGGTCACCGGCCCGGGCCGCGATTTGACCCCCCACCTGTTTCGTGTAGGATGCCCGCAAATCCTGGGGATTTGTTGTTTTTCAAGGGGTTCCGATGACGGACGGCAAGCAGCTGATGACAGGCAAGCGCGGCCTGGTCATGGGCGTCGCCAACGACCGCTCGATCGCCTGGGGCATTGCGCAAGCCGTGGCCGCCCAGGGCGCCGAACTCGCCTTCACCTATCAGGGCGAGGCGCTGGGCAAGCGGGTGATCCCACTGGCCAAGTCGCTGAACTGCGATTTCGTCGTGCCTTGCGACGTGACCGACGACGCCAGCATCGACGCCGTGTTTGCCGAAATCGGCAAGCGCTGGGGCAAGATGGACTTCCTCGTGCATGCCATCGCCTTCTCCGACAGGGAGGAGCTGAAGGGGAAGTACCTCAACACGTCCCGCGGCAATTTCGCTCTGACCCTCGACGTGTCCTGCTATTCCTTCACCGCCGTCTGCCAGCGCGCGGCGAAGCTGATGCCCGACGGCGGCAGCATGCTGACGCTCACTTATTTCGGCGCCGAGCGGGTGATGCCGCATTACAATGTCATGGGCGTGGCCAAGGCGGCGCTGGAAGCCAGCGTGCGCTATCTCGCCGCCGATCTGGGCGGGCAGAATGTGCGGGTGAACGCCATCTCCGCTGGCCCGATCAAGACTCTGGCGGCCTCGGGCATCGGCGATTTCCGCTACATCCTGCGCTGGAACGAGCTGAACTCGCCGATGAAACGCAACGTCACCACCGAGCAGGTGGGCGGCTCCGCCCTCTATCTGCTGAGCGATCTCTCGTCCGGCGTGACCGGCGAGGTGCATCACGTAGACAGCGGCTACCATGTGGTCGGCATGCTGCGCACCGACGCGGCGGCGGAAGCGGCGGAGATGCTGGCGAATTTCCGCACGCAGGATTCCGGCTGACGCAAGAGTCCTACTGACATGTCCGCCAACAGCTTCGGCACCCTCTTCCGTTTCACCACCTGGGGCGAGAGCCACGGGCCTGCCATCGGCTGCGTCGTCGACGGCGCGCCGCCGCGCATGGCGCTGAGCGAGGCGGATATCCAGCCCTGGATGGAGAAGCGCAAGCCCGGCCAGTCGCGATTCACCACGCAACGGCGGGAGTCGGATACCGTGAAGATCCTCTCGGGCGTGTTCGAGGGCCTGACCACGGGCACGCCGATCAGCCTGATGATCGAGAATGAGGATCAGCGCTCGAAGGATTACAGCGACATCAAGGACAAGTTCCGCCCCGGCCATGCCGACTACACCTACTGGACCAAGTACGGCATCCGTGACTATCGCGGCGGCGGACGTTCGTCGGCGCGGGAGACGGCAAGCCGCGTCGCCGCCGGCGCCATCGCGCGCAAGCTGCTGGATCATGTGCTGGGTGCGCCCGTCACCATCCGCGGCGCGCTGATCCGCATCGGCAAGCATGGCATCGAGCGCGGCCGCTGGGACTGGGGCCAGGTGGAGCAGAATTCCTTCTTCAGCCCGGATGCCGGCATTGTGCCGGTGTGGGAGCAATATCTCGATGAGACGCGCAAGGCCGGCTCCTCCGCCGGCGCCGTCATCGAAGTGGTGGCCAGCGGCGTGCCGGCGGGCCTGGGCGCGCCGATCTATGGCAAGCTCGATGCCGATCTCGCATCGGCGATGATGGGCATCAACGCGGTCAAGGGCGTGGAGATCGGCGCCGGCTTCGGCGCGGCGGAACTGTCGGGCGAGGAGAATGCCGACGAGATGCGCATGCGGGACGGCAAGGTCGCCTTCCTGTCCAACAAGGCCGGCGGCATCCTCGGCGGCATCTCCACCGGCCAGGATATCGTCGTGCGCTTCGCGGTGAAGCCGACGAGCTCGATCCTCCAGCATCGCAAGACCGTCGACGCCCAAGGCCACGACACTGAGATATCCACCAAAGGCCGCCACGATCCCTGCGTCGGCATCCGTGCCGTGCCGGTTGGCGAAGCAATGATGGCCCTGGTCCTCGCCGACCACCTGCTGCGCCATCGCGGGCAGTGCGGGTGACGCGACAACTGTAGGGGCGGGTCTTAGACCCGCCCAGTTGTTAGCGCCGGAAAACCGCCACCATCTCCACATGGGCCGACCAGACGAACTGGTCGATAGGCGTGACTGATTTCAGGCGATAGCCGCTATCCACGAGAATGCGTGAGTCGCGTGCGAAGCTGCCGGGGTCGCAGGACACGGCGACGACCGTCGGCACGCGGCTCTTCGCCAGCATTTCCACCTGGGCCCTGGCGCCGGCGCGCGGCGGATCGAAAACGACGCAGTCGAATGGTTTCAATTCATCCGGCTGCAGCGGGTTGCGGGCGAGGTCGCGGCGCTCGCTGGTGATGCGGCCGAGGCTGCCGCGCCGCGCCGCGGCTGCGAGCGCCGCCAGCGAGTCCTTGTCGCCCTCCACCGCGTGGACCTTGGCGGTCTTCGCCAGCGGAAATGTGAAGGTGCCACAGCCGGAATAGAGATCGGCGACGCGCTTCGCGCCGCCCGCCGCGGCGGCGACAAGGTCAATCATCGCCTGCTCCGCCTCGGCGCTGGCCTGCAGGAAGGCGCCAGGCGGCGGATCGACGGCGACGCCGCCAAACAAGACCTGAGGCGTGCGAAGCAGGGCGATCGGCTCCGGCTCTTCCTTGCCGGCCTGCCACGAGATACGCGCCAACTTCTGCGCCCCGGCGAAATCCGCCAGCGCCACGCGGCTATCCCGGCCGGGCTGATAATCGGCGCGGACCATGAGATCGATCCCCGTGGCGCTCACAGTGGCCATGACCTCGGCCTTTGTGCCCGCCCGCAGCTCGCGCCCCAGCATCTCCCGCAGCGGCGCGATCAATGCTGCAAGCGCCGGGAGCATTACATGGCATTCCCGGAGATCCACGATGTCGTGGCTCTCATGAGCATGGAAACCCAGGACGGCGCCGCCCTTGGCCACCTGCGCCGCCAGGGTAATCCGCCGCCGGCTGCCGGCCGGGGTCCGGACCAAAGGCTCGACCGGAACTTCGCCCAGCCCCTGCTGTCGCAGGGCCTCCACCACCCGCCCGCGCTTCCACTCGGCATAGAGCGCGTCAACCACATGCTGGAGCGCGCAGCCGCCGCAGCGGCCGAAATGGGCGCAAGGCGGCTCCTGACGCGCCGGCCCCGCCTGCTCCACCGCCAGAATTGCCGCCGTCAGCCCCTGCCCACGGGGTTTGCCCAGCCGGATTCGCAGCCGGTCGCCTGGCACGCCATAGGCCACATAGACCGTCTGGCCCTCGGCCATGGCGATTCCATCGCCCTGGCCGCCCAGCCGGTCGATGGTGATCACGCATTCGTGGCTGGCCGATGGGCCGCCGGACGCCGTTCCCATAATATTTCTTAACAGCCTGAGCCCACAGGGTTTTTGTTCGATAAAAAGTTGTCGCGGCCGGGCCGCCGGCCACAGTTGATACTTGAAAATGTATCCATGACGTCATTTATTGGGAAACAGAAGCCCTGAAGCGGCCTCTCTCACCCGCGGGGCGACAAAATGCACGATACCGAGCCCATGGACGATTGGAGTTACGACGCCAGCCGCATCAAGATCCACGACGCGGTGGCATTCGACGCGATGCGCAAGGCCGGCCGCCTGGCGGCGGAGACGCTCGACTATGTCACGCCCCATGTGGAACCCGGCATCACCACCGGCGAGCTGGATAAGCTGTGCCACGACTACATCGTGTCGCACGAGGCCATCCCGGCGCCGCTGGGCTATCGCGGCTTCCCGCGCTCGATCTGCACCTCCATCAATCATGTGGTCTGCCACGGCATTCCCGGCGACCGCAAGCTGCTGGACGGCGACATCATCAATATCGACGTCACCACCATCGTCGATGGCTGGCATGGCGACACCAGCCGCATGTTCTATGTCGGCAAAGTGGGCATCAAGGCGCAGCGGCTGGTGGACATCACCTATGATGCGATGATGCGCGGCATCGAATCGGTGAAGCCCGGCGCTCATCTGGGCGATATCGGCCAGGCGATCCAGACCTTCGCCGAGGGCGCGCGCTTCTCTGTGGTGCGGGATTTCTGCGGCCATGGCATCGGCCGGGTGTTCCATGACTCGCCGAGCGTGCTGCATTTCGGCCGCAAGGGCATGGGGCCGACGCTGAAGGAAGGCATGTTCTTCACCGTGGAGCCGATGATCAATGCCGGCCGCCGCGAGGTGAAGGTGCTGGAGGATGGCTGGACCGCGGTGACCCGCGACCGCTCGCTGTCGGCCCAGTTCGAGCATACGGTTGGCGTGACCAAGGA
>DATKFM010000134.1:0-5399 GCA_035544395.1 Verrucomicrobiia bacterium | reverse complement strand
CCGGTGGCCGCGCAACTGGCCAGATCCAGACCGTAGCCGAGATCGGCGAGCACCGTGGCCTCGAAACGCGCGAATAGCGCGCCCCAGACTTCCAGGCCCGCACTGCTTCGCAAAGCTTGGATGAGCGCAGCGAGATCGTCGTAGATGCGCCGGTGCGGCTCCCGCTCCGGCAGCGCCGCGTCCACCAGCGCCAGCGCCGCCGTCAGGCCCGCCAGCCGCAGATCGTCATCCAGCAGATCGGCGGACCAGCCCTCCACCAGTTCGCAGGTCATGTAGCCGAGATGCTCCGCCAGCCGCGCGCGCCAGGTGGCCTGCAGCAGGTTGCCCGGCTGCAAGGTGGCGCGCAGGCGGCGCCCGCCGCCGCCGGGCACCAGGCCGGCATGGCGGCCATAGCCTGATGTCAGCAGCGAAGCGATCGCCGCGCTCTCGCCATGGCGGCGCGCTGACAGCAGGATGCCCTGGTCGGTCCATTCCATGGCGGGAAGTTAGCTGATCGGCGCCATCCGGGCCATGCGGCCGCGAGCTGCGCTCAGCGCCGGTGGCAGACCGCTTCGATCCGGTTGCCGTCGGGATCCAGCAGGAAGGCGGCGTAGTAGGACTCGTGATAGTCCGGGCGCGGGCCGGGCGGACCGTCGCAGCGGCCGCCGCTCGTGGTACCGGCGGCGTGGAAGGCATCGACGGCGGCGCGTTCCCTTGCCGCGAAACACCAATGGCGATTGTCGGGCGTCACGATGCCGGTGGATTTCCGCACGGTCATGTAGCTGCGGCCGTCATCGTCGGGGCCGTTGCGGAAGCCGTAGCCGACCGCCTCGTCCTCGCGCCAGACGCAGGGCACGCCCAGCGCCGCCATGATGGCGTCGTAGAACGGCGCCGCCCGCGCCATGTCGCTGACGGTGATGGAAACATGATCGACAATCATGGAGATCGCCGCCTCCCCGGAGATGCGCCTCGAATCGGCAGGCAGCTTATGGGGCGCGTCGTGATGCGGCAAATCCGCGGCGATGGCGCGGTCAGGCGGATTGGGCCGGACCAAGAGCCCACTTGCCGCGCCGGGCGATGTTAGGGGAATATGCGTCGCCATGATCTGCTGGCAACGCGCAACGTCAAGTAAAGTTCCCTGAAAATCATGACTGTTCCCAAGCCCCTGATAACGCTCGCGGCGACGTTTTGCCTTGGGCTCGGCGCCTGCGCCGAAGTCGAAGAGCATCGCGTCGCCAAGAACCTCGATCCCAATCCGACGCCGACCAGTTATCGGGTCTGCTTCGGCAATTCCTGCCGGCTGCATGGCAGGGTCTCGCTGACGCCGGAGCAATGGCAGCAGGTGCGCGCGGTGTTCGATCCGCCGCCGGTCGATGCCCTCGGGGAACGGCGCGCGGTGGCGCAGGCCATCGCGGTGCTCGAGCGGTTCACCGGCGAGCAGACCGGCACGTCGGAGGATGCGCCGGGCATGGGCGTGCATCTCAATCCCGACGAGCAGCTCGATTGTATCGACGAGAGCACCAACTCCACCTCCTATCTGCGGATGATGGCGGCAGACGGGCTGATCAAATTCCACAATGTCGGCTTTCCCGCGCACCGCTTCGTGCTGAGCGCCTGGGGGCCGAGCAACACGGCGACGATGAGCGACGCGGCCTCGCACAAGCGCTACGCGGTCGAGTCCTATTTCCGCGCCAACGGCGAGCCAGCCTATGTGCTGCCGTTGGATGTCTGGATCGAAGGCTGGACGCCGGAAGACGGCGATCCGCCGGAGACATGAGGCGATGGGCGTTCGCCGCACGCGGTGTGCTGGGTTTTGGCTGGTACCATTCCTGTTGCTCCCTGCAGCGCGCGCCCATGCCGACACCGAGATTCCCCTGTTCACGGCGGAGCGGGAGGCCTGCGACATCAGCGCCACCGCGACGTCGGAATGGCGGACCGTCATCTTCCGCATCACGCCTCATCCGGGCGCTTCGCGGAGCTGCGTGGCGACGCAGGATGATACCGCTGGAATGATCGCGCTGGCATTTTCGACTCTCTCGATCAAGGAGATGGACACAGAAGGCGCGGCTTACCGTTCCATCTTTCTCGGGCGGTTGATCGACTATGAGTGGCTCAGCCGCCGGCTTTCCGAAAGCGCCGAGGCCGATGCCAATTGGTCGGCGGCAACGGGCAAGGCCAGGGATGGCGAGCGCGCCGAGGCCTATGTGCAGAGAAGCTTGGATGCGCCATCGGTCTTGGATCCGCTCAGCGATGAGCTAAAACCCTATGGCTATCGCGCCGTCGGATTCAGTTGCGAGAAAGCGATGATCAGCGGGCCGGACACAGGGCCGTACCAGCCAGCCTGGGTCGGGCCGGACAAGCGGCTGCCCTTCGATGCGCTATGCCATCTCGTGCTGAAGCGGATCGAGTAGCGTGGAGTAAATCGCGCCGCCAGCAAATTGTCCCCTCGCCCGCGGAGCGGGAGAGGGATGCCACATTCGCGTTCAGCGAATGTGGCTGGGTGAGGGAATGGGTGCACATTTTTCGCTAGGTTCTTTCTCTTTGTATCTACAGTCTCGCGAGCGGCAACATCGGCGCCAGCCCCTCACCCGCAACATCCGCTGAACGCGGATGTTGCGTGCCTCTCCCCCACTACGTGAGGGCGAGGCGACAATATTGTTTGATGCTGCGCTGACTAACACAAGCTCAAGCCAGCGCGATCAGCTCCCGCTGGAACGGCACGCCTTCCACTGGTGGCGCATCGGCTTCCCGCGCATAGCGATGGCCGGCATAGACGGCGGCGGCGATCGTCGAGGGCGCCAGGCAATCGCCGATGCGCGTGAGCGAGCGGATGCCCGCCGCGGTGAGGCGCTCGCCATCGGCGATGAGTTCGTTGTAGAGATCGTCGTTCGGCAGGCGCATGGTCACCAGCAGCAGGGACGCGCAAGGCAGCGCGCGGTCGCGGCCGCTCTGAATATGCCGGATGCGCGCCTCGCCATCCGCCATGGAGACGAGGGCGTGCTTTTCGATGATGTTGACGCCGATTTCATAGAGACGCTCTTCGATCCAGCCCTGTTCCAGCGTGGCGTGGGTCCATTTTGAAACATCGGCGGCGGGCGTCACCAGCGTGACGTCCAATCCCTCCAGCCGCAGTTTCTCAGCCAGCACGCCGCCCATGTAGTAGTGGTCGTCATCGAAGATCACGACCGGACCTTCGAGGCGCCGGCCGGCGAAAACATCGTTTGGCGTACATACGCTGCCGCTGCTCAGGCCCGGCAACGGCGCACTGTGCCAGCGGCCGACGCCGTCGCGCCGCCAACTGCCGCCGGTGGCCAGGACTACTTTCTGAAAGCCGAACTCCAGGATCTCCGGCGCGCTCAGGCGGCTCTCCAGATACACCTGCACATTCGCCATGCGCTGAATCTGCTGCACCCGGTAATCGCGCACGCGGCCCCAGGTGGCAAGCCCCGGCAGCCGGCTTTCATTGGCGACACGGCCGCCCAGGACATCCCGCGCCTCGGCCAACGTGACCTCATAGCCGCGCTGGCCCAACGCCCGCGCGCATTCGAGGCCGGCCGGCCCTGCACCCACCACCAGGACTTTGTCCTCCGAGCCCCGCGCGGGAATGATTTCCGGATGCCAACCCTTGCGCCATTCCTCGCCGATTGTGGGATTCTGGGTGCAGCGCATGGGCACGATAGTGAAGTCGGAGGTCACGCACATGTTGCAGCCGATGCATTCCCTGATGTCGTCGATGCGGCCTTCCTCGATCTTCTTCGGCAGGAATGGATCGGCGATCGAAGGCCGAGCCGCGCCGATGAAATCCAGCACGCCGCGGCGGATCTGCGAGACCATGGTGTCGGGCGAGGTAAATCTGCCGACGCCGACGACCGGCTTGCGCGTGACTTTTTTCACGAAGGAGATGAACTCCTCCTGCGATCCTTCCGGCCCGAAGCGCGAGGGCACGGAATCCCGCCGCCACTCCCGGACATTCACATCCCAGAGATCGGGCAGGTCGGCGAGCATTTCGATGGCCGCGCGGGATTCCGCCATGTCGGGCTCACCGCTCTGCGTCAGATAGTCGACGGTCATGCGCAAGGCGATGGCGCAGGTCGAGCCGACCGCGTCGCGCGCTTCTTCGAGCACCTCGCGGGTGAGACGGAGGCGGTTCTCCAGGCTGCCGCCATACTCGTCCGAGCGCCGATTGCGGACAGTGGAAAGGAAATCGCCGATCAGCGAGCTGCCGGGATGGCAGTAGGCATAGATGACGTCGAAGCCCGCCTTCTGCGCCCGCAGCGCCGCTTCGCGATGCCAGCGGCGGAAGGCCTTGATGTCGGCCTTGTCCATGGCGCGTGCCTGCGCCGGATAGTCGCCGGCCCAGACCGGCTGATGGGCGACGCCGATCGGCACTTCCCGGCTGTAGAGGCAGGCGTCGCGCGGGCCGGTATGGACGAGTTCGATGGCCGCCAGCGCGCCGTGGGCGTGCACGCCCTCGTTCATGCGCGCGAAGGTCGGGATGTCACGATCGTCCCACAGCCGCCCCTCGATCAACGGCGTCATATCGCCCGAGGGATGGATATCGGTTTCCTCGGTGCAGACCACGGCCCAGCCGCCCTCGGCCTTCATGCGGCGCATCGCAGCCATGGTGCTGGGATAGCTCATGCCCATGCCGTTGCAGTGGGCCACCTGGATGAAGCGGTTCTTGGCGGTGACCGGACCGATGCGGACAGGCTCGAACAGGATATCGTAGCGCGGATCGCGGGGCATGAAGGGGTTTCCGATGACGGGGAATCGGGCGGGAGTTCCCGACTCTGCGATGCGCCCGCAGCGGAATCAAGGGAACCCCGAGAATGCAGTCCTTGGAGTGAAGTCCGCCGCACCCAGCGGCGGCAATGCTATCCCCGCCCGATGAACGGCATCTTCGTCGCCATGACAGTGATGAACTGCACGTTTACATCGAGCGGCAGGCCGGCCATGTAGATCACGGCCCGCGCGACCTCGGCCGGGTCGATGGTCGGCTCGGCGGCGATTGTGCCGTTGGCCTGCATGACGCCGGTCTGCATCTTCGCGGCCATCGGCGTCAGCGCGTTGCCGATATCGATCTGGCCGCAGGCGATGTCATAGGCGCGGCCGTCGAGGGAGCAGGACCGCGTCAAGCCGGTGATGGCGTGCTTGGTCGAAGTATAGGGCGCCGAATGCGGGCGCGGCACATGGGCCGAGATCGAGCCGTTGTTGATGATGCGGCCGCCGCGGGGCTTCTGATCCTTCATGATCCGGAAGGCCTCCTGTGTGCATAGGAAGGAGCCGGTCAGGTTGGTGTCGACGACGGCCTTCCACTGCTCGAAGGACAGCTCCTCCAGCGGAATGGCCGGCGCGCCGACGCCGGCATTGTTGAACAGGACGTCGAGCCGGCCAAACTTGTCCTTTATCGCCTTGAACAG
>DATKFM010000133.1:0-10345 GCA_035544395.1 Verrucomicrobiia bacterium | reverse complement strand
CAAGGGCGCCATGCATGTGATGAAGGCGCTCTACAAGAACGGCATCTGGGCGATCTTCTCGACGCTTGATCCCCGGGTGCTGCAATTCAAGCCGGGCGTGCTGAAGACGCATGATCTCTGCTCGGAAATCCTCGAGCGGGTAGAAGTCTCCATCGCCGAGGCGCGCCAGGAAATCAAAGGCCTGGGCGTCAGGCGCGCGGCGTAAGGAATAGAGGGCAAGCCCATGGCAGCCGCATTACAGCAGAGCAGAAGTCAGCTCGGCGACTCGATCCGGCAGCGCTCCGCCGAGGAGCATGCCAAGACCATGCTCGAGCGTGCCCGCTGGGCGGCCGCGGCCTTCGCCAACTATGACCGCGACCGCACCCTGAAGATCGCCCGCGCCGTCGCCGACGCCGGCTTCGCCAAGGCCGGCCACTACGGTGACTGGGCGGTCAAGGAGACCGGCTTTGGCGTCGCCGAGCACAAGAAGATCAAGAACGAGCTTTGCAGTCGTGGAATCTATGAGCACTACAAGGACGAGTTGTTCGTCGGGAAGCGCATCGACTACGACAGCAAAATCGTCGAGATCGCCCGGCCGGCCGGGGTGATCTTCGCGCTGACGCCCTCCACCAATCCGGTGTCGACGGTCTATTTCAAGATCATGTGCGCGCTGCTGACGCGCAACGCCATCCTGATCAGCCCGCATCCCCTGGCCAAGGCCTGCTCCGCCGATGCGGCGAAGATGATGCATGACGCGGCGGTGAAGGCCGGCGCCCCCGACGGCGTGATCCAGGTGATCGAGCAGCCGACCATCGAGCTGATCCAGACGCTGATGATGCAGCCGCAGGTGGACGTGATCCTGGCCACCGGCGGCACGCCCGTGGTGCGCGCGGCCTATCGTTCCGGCAATCCGGCCATCGGCGTCGGTCCCGGCAATGCGCCTGTGTTCGTCGACGCCACGGCGGATCTGGCCCAGGCGGCCAAGCGCATCGTCGCCAGCAAATCTTTCGACAACTCGATTCTTTGCACAAATGAATCCGTGCTGGTGGCGGAGGATCCCATCGCCGACAAGCTGCTGCGCCATCTGCAGGCCGAAGGTGCCCATCTCTGCAGCGACGAGGAACGGGATCAGCTCCGCGCCTACCTGTTCCCTGAGGACCGCTTCAACATCGCGGCCATCGGCAAGGATGCGAGCTGGATCGCCAAGGAAGCGGGCATCCGGGCGCCAGCGAAGGCCAAGATCCTGCTGGCGCCGTTCGACCTGGCAATGCCGGAAGAGCCGTTCTGCCGCGAGAAGCTGTGCCCTGTCCTCGGTTTCCACCGCGTGCCCCACGCCAAGCGCGGCATCGCCGTGAGTCGCACCTTGATCCGCCTGGGCGGCGCCGGTCATTCGGCGGCGATCCATAGCAAGAACGCCAAGACCATCATGGCTTTCGCCGCCGCGGTGAATGCGCTCCGGGTGGCCGTCAACAGCGGCTGCAGCACCGGCGCCGCCGGCTTCGACACCAACCTGGCGCCGAGCATGACCATCGGCACCGGCTTCTTCGGCCGCAGCTCGATCGGCGAGAACATCGCGCCGAAGCATCTGATCAACTGGACGCGGATCGCCTATCCCAAGGAGGCCGAAGCCGCTCTTGGCGACTATGACGGCATCGAGCCCTGGGACGAGGTGTCCTGGCCGGCGGCGGGCGGCGCGCATATTTCCGCCCCGGCCCGCGCCAACGATGACGATGCGCTCGCTGGCATGCGCGACGAGATCCGGCAGCTCGTGCTCGAAGAGCTCCGGCAGATGTTCATGAGCTGAGATCAGGGCATGGCCGAACTCCGCTCCTTCATCTTCATCGACCAGCTGCAGCCGCGCACCATGTGCTATCTCGGCACCTTCATCCGCGGCTCCCTGCCGCGCACCAACATGGCGGCGCAGATCATCGAAGTGGCGCCCGGCCTGGATATCGAGTCGCTGACCGATGTCGCCTTAAAGCATGCGGAGGTGCAGGGCGGCATTCTCGTCGTCGAACGGCAGTTCGGCTATCTGGAAATCCATTCCCGGTCCACGGCGGCGGTGAAGGCGGCGAGTTCCGCCGTGCTGGAGGCGCTGGGCACCACCGAGGACAAGGCGCTGAAGCCGCAGATCCTGGCGTCCAAGATCATCACCCGCATCGATCACTCGCACGCCTTCCTGATCAACCGCAACAAGTCGGGCTCGATGATCCTGCCCGGCGAGTCGCTGTTCGTGCTGGAGATGCAACCGGCCTCCTACGCCATCCTCGCCACCAACGAGGCGGAGAAGAACGCCGACATCAAGGTGGTGGATTTCCGCATGATGGGCGCAACCGGCCGCGTCTATCTCAGCGGCAGGGAATCCGACATCCGCAGCGCCGCCGGCGCCGCGCAGCAGGCCCTGGAGAATCTGCAATGAGCAGCCGGACCGCTATCGACCGCGAGGCGCTGCGGGGCCTGATCCGCCAGGTGTTGCAGGATGCCGTGCCCGTGGACCTGCAGAAAAAGCTCTCGGCCGCGCTGAAGAGCAAAGCCGTCGCGCCGAAAGCGACAAGAGCGTCAGAGTCAACGGCGTCGGCGGAACAGCGCACCGAGAACATTTCCATCACGTCCGATGCGGATCTGGATCGCTTTGTTCAGCATTTGCTGGTCCTCGCGGAAGACGCTGGCGGCCGCGATGCGCTCAGGTCCGGCCGCATTAGATTTCGATTGGCGAAAGGTGGCCATCGCTCATCAACCGCTTTCAAGCGTCCGCAACGTGCGGAGCGTCATCAGCCTGCTGCCACGCCATCCGCCGGCGGGCATCGCATCGACAAGGGACTCGTCGCCGAACGGCACATCGTCGCGGCGGCGAAGAGCGGCAAGAAACTCACCGTCGCAAAGGGTGTCGTCGTGACACCCCTGGCCCGCGACAAGGCCCGGCAACTGGGCGTCGTGATCGAAAGGGAATAGCCATGCTGCGTGCAACCGTGATTGGCAATGTCTGGTCCACCAAGCGCCTCAAGGAGGTGCCCAGCGGCGCCATGCTGGAAATCGAACTGGATGACGGCAAGGGCACGAGGCTCGTGGCCTTCGATGTGCTGGGCTGCGGCGTCGGCGAGCGGGTGCTCGTCGCCACGGGTTCCGTCGCCGCCGCCTGGTTCCAGGGCAAGCCACCGCCGCTGGATGCGCTGATCATCGGTTCCATCGACGAGTCCGCCAGCAGGCCGGACAAGGCGAAGAAGTAGTCCAATCCACTTTCATTTTCATTTTTGAGCGAGGAGAGAACCATGTCGAATGCCATCGGACTGATCGAAACCAAGGGCTATGTCGCGGCGCTGGCCGCGGCGGACGCCATGGTCAAGGCCGCCAATGTCACCATCGTCGGCCGGGAACAGGTGGGCGACGGCCTGGTCGCCGTTATCATCAATGGCGATGTCGGCGCGGTGAAAGCGGCGACTGAGGCCGGTTCGGAAGCGGCGACCGCCATCGGCGAGCTGGTCTCCGTCCATGTCATTCCGCGGCCGCATCCGGACCTCAATAAGCACTTCACCGCCGGCCAGAAGTAGGCGGCGCTTTCGCCCTCATGGCGCCTCGAGGTCGTGGGGGCGGCGGTGATGAGTCATGACTGAACTGCGCGTCTATCTGCCGATCGAAAATCTTCGCCCGCAATTCGCGGCCTATATGGGCACGCCGACGCGGGCGCGGGGCTACCCGCCATTCGAGGGCAGCAACTCGCTAATCATCGAGGTGGCGCCGGGGCTGGCGATTGAACGCATCATCGATCTGGCGCTGAAATCGGTACCGTCGGTGGAGCCGGGCATCCTGTTCGTCGAACGGCAGTTCGGCGTGCTGGAGCTGCATAGCAACGACGCCGACGAAGTGAACCGCGCCGGCGCGGCGGTGCTGAAAGGCATCGGCCGCAAGGCGACCGACCAGCTCAAGCCCCGTGTGCTTTACACCGACGTGATCGAGGACATCACCGATCAGCATGCGGTCATTATCAACCGCAACCGCCAGGCCTCGATGATCCTGCCGGGCGAAACGCTGCTGATTTTCGAGATGGTCCCGGCGCTGTTCGCCGCCGTCGCCGCCAACGAGGCGGAGAAAGTGGCGTCGGAGAACACGCTGGTGGATGTGCAGATGATCGGTGCCGCCGGCCGCATCTATATCAGCGGCCGCAACTCCGGCATCCAGCGGGCGAAGGAGCGGATCATCAAGACCCTCGACGCCATCGAGGGCCGCACGCAATAGCGGCTAGGCCGGCGGCAACTCCGCCGAGCGCCGCTTCATGCATTCCCGGCGATAGCGGGCGGGCGACATGCCGGCCCATTGATGGAAGGCCCGGCTGAAGGCGCTGAGCTCGGAGTAGCCGAGCAGCAGCGCGATCTCCGTCAGCGGGATGTGCGGCTCGGCGACGTAGCGCATGGCGAGTTGCCGCCGCGTGCCGCGCAACAGGTCGCTGAAGCTGACATTCAGGTCCCGCAGCCGGCGATGCAGCGTCCAACTGGACATGCCCAGATCCTGGGCCACCTTCGTCAGCAGCGCATCCGCATGGCCGAGATGGGCCTCGATCTTCTGCTGCACCAGGCCGACAAGATCGCCGGGGATGGCGCGCCGGCGGCGGCCGCTCATCATCGGCTCCAGCAGGCTGAACAGATAAGGATCGGGCTCGGGCATCAGCACATCCATGTCCCGGCGGCGGAACAGGATGGCGTTGGTCGGCTGGGAGAAGAACACCGGCGCGTCGAACAGGTCTTCGTGCTCCCGCGGATTCCACGGCCGCGGATGCTCGAAGTGGATCTCCAGTGGCGTCCACTGCTTGCCGAGCGCGTGATAGAAGACGTTGCAGAACATCCCCAGCGACAGCTCCGCATCCTGGCGGCGCGAGCCGATGCGGCCGTCATTGATCTGATATTCGAGGGTCATGACATCGTGATCCTGGTGCATCGCCAGGGTCGACATCTGCTGATGGGCCGGGAAATAGTTCACCAGATTGCGCAGCCCAGCCGACAAAGTCGGGGAGTTGATCGCCATATAGCCCAGGGGCCCGAGCTGCCGCGGCTTGAAGTCGATGCCGAAGCGGAGGCCGAAATTGTCGTACTGGGTCTCGATCGCCGCCTGCTCGAACATGCGGCAATACTGGCCGAGGCTGATCTCGTTGATCGGATTTTCCAGCGCGCTCTTGTCGATCTTCGCGGCGTGCAGGACGCGCTCCGCATCGCCACCCATCCCGCCGACGAGGTCCGTGATTCCCGACGCCGCCGCGGCGAGAACTTGCGGGCTGGCGGCCGAGGATGGCGGCGGTTCGATGGTATCTTGCATGAGGCGGTGGCCTCTCTTCCCTGCCCGGCGGGGCCGCGCAGTATCCTCCGACCTGCGAATCCGATGCAAGCTGAGCGATAGGCCTAGCGGTTCAGCGCGGCCGATACACCTGATTTGGAGAAATGGAGACCGTACCCACTATTAGTAGTGGGGTACGCTAGGCCGTGGGTTGCGTGACGGACGCCGCCGAGCGCCGCTGCCGGATGCTTTCGGATTTGAGCTGGCCGCAGGCCGCCATGATGTCCTGGCCGCGGGGCGTGCGCACTGGCGAGGCATAGCCGGCGTCGAACACGATATCGGAGAAGCGCTTGATCGATTCCGGCGTCGAGCATTCGAAAGGCGCGCCCGGCCAGGGATTGAAGGGAATCAGATTCACCTTCGCCGGAATATCCTTCAGCAGCCGCACCAGCTCCCGTGCCTCCGCGGGCGAGTCGTTCACGTCCTTGAGCATCACATACTCAAAGGTGATGCGCCGCGCATTGGTGAGGCCGGGATAGGTGCGGCAGGCCTCCAGCAGGTCCGCGAGCGGATACTTCTTGTTGATCGGCACGATGCGGTCGCGCAGCTCGTCATTCACGGCATGGAGCGAGATCGCCAGATTGACGCCCAGCTCCGCGCCGCAGCGATGGATCATCGGCACCACGCCGGCGGTGGACAGCGTGATCTTGCGCTTGGAGATGGAGATGCCCTCGCCATCCATGACGATCTTCAGCGCCTTCGCCACGTTGTCGAAATTGTAGAGCGGCTCGCCCATGCCCATCATCACGATGTTGGACAGCAGGCGCCCGTCCTTCGGCGAGGGCCATTCGCCGATCTGGTCCCGCGCCACCATCACCTGGCCGACGATCTCCGGCGTCGAGAGATTGCGCACCAGCTTCTGCGTGCCGGTGTGGCAGAACTTGCAAGTCAGCGTGCAGCCGACCTGGGATGAAACGCAGAGCGTGCCGCGATCCTCTTCGGGGATATGCACGCTCTCCACTTCCTGCCCATCGGGAAAGCGCAGAAGCCACTTGCGTGTGCCATCGGTCGACTTCTGATCGACGGCGATGGCAGGCCGCTCGATGACGAACTTCTCCGCCAGCAGCGCACGAAACTCCTTTGCCAGCGTGGTCATGATGGCAAAGTCGGTGGCGCCGCGGTGATAGAGCCAATGCCAGATCTGCCGCGCGCGGAACGCCGGCGCGCCGATGTCAGCGAGCGCTTGGGTCAGCTCCTGCCGGTCGAGGCCGACGATGTTGCGCCGTCCACCGGCCGCTTCGGGCGATGGCGCAAGAACCTGCGCATGTTGTGCCGTGCTCATGACCGTCAGATGGCGTTCGCTATGTTCGTTTTCCAGCCCGCCCAAAATTTCTTCGGCGCAGGCGATAATGCGGCGGCTTGCGGCTCAGAGTCCGCAGGCCTCGCCGATGGCGTTGTACGCCTTGGTGAAACCTTGCAACGAGTAGGTGTCGGTGGTCTCTGTATCCCGGGTGGAGACGCCGCGAATGATCATGCCCGATCCCTTTCTCATCGCGTCAACCAGCTTCTGGTCGGTTTCCGCATCGGGCGCCCAAGCAGTTTCCTTTTCGGTGAAAAGCGAGAACTTCTCATCGCCGATCTCGACCGTAACCTCGCTCTTCTCCTTATAGGGGTAGCCGGCGATGATCGTGAGCACGTTGAGCTGCTTGGAACTCGGCCGATGGGTGATCAGGGCATAGACCTTGCCGCGGGTGCTATAGTTCCCTTGGGCCTGCTTCGGCTCGCTGATCATATAGCAGGCGATGTTGCCGGCTTCTTCAAAGGTCAGCGCCTGCCAATCGCCATAGCGGCCGATGGCCTTGGGCGGCTTGGGCGGATCCTGCGCCAGCGCAAGGGAAAGGCTCCCGGCGGCGAGCAGGACAACAGCGGCGGCAATTGAGATCAGTCGAATCATGGGAGGCGAGTTTAGCCAATGGTGCATTGGCAGCCAAGCTGACAAACGGTTAATGGCCCTGTTTACCATAACAAACTTTGTGGCCCGCTCCCGAGCAGCCGGCTCAGCCGCGCTTGCGCGACTGGCGCTTCTTCCAGACGGGATCGCCATGGACATGGGCGCTTAGCTTCTCGACAGGTCCGCCGGTCCGCACCGGCCGCTCGGCGAAGCGGCCGAGGGAGATCATCCGGTCGTACATGACAAGAGCGCCGGCCATGGCGACATTGATGCAGAAGCGGGTGGGGATCTTCACCAGATGGTCGCAACGGGCGACCAGCTCGGGCGACAGGCTGGCGCGCTCGGCCCCCAGCACATAGGCCGCCTGGGCCGGGTGGCGGAAGCTGGGAAGTTCGGCCGCCTCGTCCAGCAGTTCGATGCCCACCAGCCGGCAGCCCTGGGGCAGCTCGAATGAACCCAGGTCCTTATACTCATGCAGCGGCAGGCTGGCCGCCGCGTCCGAGGTGTCGGCCAGCAGCACCTCGCGCTTTTCGAACATGGCGCCGATGGTGAAGACGAAGCTGGCATTGAAGGCATGGGCGGTGCGCAGCAGGCTGCCCAGGTTCATGGGCTTGCTGACGCCTTCGATGCCGATGCCGAAATAGCCGCGCATGGGGATGCCTCCGCTGCTGCGTCCCGCCGCAGGGTTGCATGGCTGAGGCGGCCGGGGCAAGTTGGCCCGCGATCCAGCGACACCCCGGTCCCCCGAATGTCGAGCAGCCATTCCAAGAGTCTCGCCAGCTTCAAGAGCGACGCCACGGCCAATCCTTTTGTCGTGGAGGTGACGCGCGGTGGGATGGTGGAGAGCCGCCATCGCGCAGCGGTCGCCGTGGTCGACGCCGACGGCAAGGTGGTGCGCGCCTGGGGCGATGTGGAGCGGCCGGTCTATGGCCGCTCCGCCATCAAGCCGCTGCAGGCGCTGCCGCTGATCGAGAGCGGCGCCGCCGACAAGTATAATGTGTCCGTGCCGGAGATCGCGCTTGCCTGCGCGTCGCACAATGGCGAACCGCGCCATGTGGAGCTGGTGCAAGCTTGGCTATCGCGCATCGGCTGCAGCATCGGCGATCTCGAATGCGGCGGCCACATGCCCTATCACGAGGCCAGCGTGGAGGCGATGATCCGCGCCGGCATCAAGCCCAGCGCTGCCTACAACAATTGCTCGGGCAAGCATTCCGGATTCCTCTGCACGGCACGCCATCTCGGAGAGCCCACTGCCGGCTACATCAATCTCGAGCATCCGGTGCAGCAGCGCATCCTCGGCACGCTGGAACAGATGTGCGGCCTTGATCTCGGCAAGGCCGCCCGCGGCATCGATGGCTGCGGCATTCCCGTGATCGCCGTGCCGCTCGGCAACATGGCGATGGCGATGGCGCGGCTGGTGGATACGGCCAAGCTGCCGGCGGCGCGGGCCGCTGCGTCCAAGCGCATCATCGAGGCGATGGCGGCAGAGCCGTTCTTGGTCGCCGGCACCGATCGGTTCTGTACAAATGTGATGAATGTGATTGGCAGCAAGGTGGCGATGAAAACCGGCGCCGAGGGCGTCTACACCGCCGCGCTGCGGGAACTCGGGCTCGGCATCGCGCTGAAGGTGGACGACGGAACCGGCCGCGGCGCTGAGGTTGCCATGGGCCAGATCCTGCGCCATCTGGGCGTCATCACCGACGATGAGGCAGCGCATATGGCCGACATCCTGACGCCGCCGGTGCGCAACCGCGTCGGCCGCGAAACCGGCCGCATCAAGCCGGCCGCAGATTCTCCTTTCTGAGCCCGGTCCGGGGCCGCGTCATGCGCGCCATGCTCTGCGACAGCTTCGGCGACATCGCCAATCTGCGCCTCGCCGATGTGGCGCCGCCGGCGATCAGCGGCGGCCATGACGTCCTGATCCAGGTTGCGGCGGCGGGCGTGAACTTCGCCGACACGCTGATGATCGGCGGCACTTACCAGGACAAGCCGCCGCTGCCTTTCACGCCGGGCCTGGAGATGTCGGGCATGGTAAGGAGTTGCGGCGCCGCCGTGCGTCGCGTGAAGCCGGGCGACCGGGTAATGGCCGTTGCCAGCCGGGGCGCCTTTGCCGAACAGGCGTTGGCGCTGGAGACCGACGTATTTCCGATTCCCGCCGAGATGGATTTCGTCACCGCCGCAGGTTTCCCCATTGCCTATGGCACGTCCCATGGCGCGCTGCGCTGGCGCGCGGAATTGCAGCCGGGCGAAGTGCTACTGGTCCACGGTGCGGCGGGCGGCGTCGGGCTGACGGCCGTCGAGATCGGCAAGGCGATGGGCGCCACGGTCATCGCCTCCGCCGGCGATGACGAGAAGCTCAAGGTCGCCGCAGCACATGGCGCCGATCACCTGATCAACTATCGCACGCAAAACATCCGTGACCGGGTGAAGGAGATCTGCAAGGGCGGCGGCGTCGACGTGGTCTATGATCCCGTCGGCGGCAGCGCCTTCGAGGCGTCGCTGCGCTCGGTAAATTGGGGCGCGCGGCTGATCCTCGTGGGCTTCGCCAGCGGACAGGTGCCCCAGGTTCCCGGAAACATCCTGCTGGTGAAGAACATCTCCGCCATTGGATTCTACTGGGGCTCCTACCGCAGCCGGCGGCCGGAGCTGCTGGAAGCGGAATTCAAGGAGCTGTTCCAATGGTGGCGCGAAGGCAAGCTGCGGCCCCATGTGTCGCAGCAATTGCCGCTGGCCAACGCACAGGAGGCGCTGCAGTTGCTGCTGCACCGGCGCTCCACCGGCAAAGTCGTGCTGACCGTGGCAACATGAGCGATAGCGTTCGCGAGCAGTACGAACTCTATCCCTATCCGCCGCGGGATCCGCGCGACGAGGCCAGGCGGCTGATCCAGGGATCGCCCAGCCATCTGCTGGAGATCAATCACTATATCTTCGCCGGCCGGCGCGACTTCGGCCAGCCCTTCCGCGCCCTGATCGCCGGCGGCGGCACCGGCGACGGCGCGATCATGCTCGCGCAGCAACTGGCGGATCGCCGCTGCCCGGCGGAAGTGATCTATCTCGATTTGTCCGAATCCTCGCGCAAAATCGCGGAGGCGCGCGCCGCGGCGCGCGGCCTGAAGAACATAAGTTTTCATACGGGGTCGCTGCTGGACCTGC
>DATKFM010000132.1:0-11794 GCA_035544395.1 Verrucomicrobiia bacterium | reverse complement strand
GGCCGGTCGCTGAGGAAGAGCTGCGAGACTCGGCCGTCGCCGGCGCAGACGGCGAGGCCGGTATGGCCGTGATAGGCCTTGATGACCGACACGATCTTGCGCCGCTGCTTGGCGAAACGGGCGGCCTTGATGGCGATATCGCTCGCCTCGCCGCCGCCGCTGCCATACATGACATAGCGCATGTTCTCGGCGCAGGTCTTCACCAGCGCTTCCGCCAGCGCCGTCCGCGCCAGCGCCGGGAAATGGTGGTTGCCGATGTCGAACATCTCGGTGCCGCGCTTCAGCGCCTCCACCAGCTCCGGATTGCGATGGCCGAAATTGAACGTGCCGCCGTTGAGATGCAGATTGATCAGCCGTTTGCCCGAGAGGTCATAGATGAAATAGCCCTCGCGGCGGCCGATCACGAGATCGACGCCGAAATCCTGCCAGGACTGGGTCTTGCCGGGGTTCCAATAGGCCTTGGATTTCTCCAGGAACTCTTCCTTGGAGTCATAGGCGAAATACCCAAAATCATGCATGGGATCGCTCCTGTTTCACGATCAGCGTTTTCAATTGCCCATCTCTTCCAGCGCCGCCAGCGACTCCGGCAGGATCTGCCCGCCATCGATGATCAGCGTCTGTCCCGTGACATAGCCAGCCTCGTCGCTGGCGAAATACAGCGCGCCATAGCCGATATCCTCGACGGTGCCGAGCCGCCGCAGCGGAACGGAATCCGTCATCTTCTTCTCATAGTCCGGTCCCAGGCCTTCCAAGCCCTCGGTGCGGATGTTGCCGGGCATCACCGCATTGATGGTGATCTTGCTGGGGGCCAGCTCGATCGCGGCGGTGCGCAAGAAACCCAATTGCCCCGCCTTGCTGGCGCCGTAGTGGGTCCAGCCGGGATAGCCGGTGACCGGGCCGGTGATGGAGGAGGTGACGATGATGCGGCCTTTGCCCTTCTTCTTCATGGCGGGCAGGCAGGCCTTCACCGCCAGGAAGGTGCCCTTCAGGTTGGTCGCCAGCACTTCGTCCCATTTCTCCGCCGTCATTTCCGTCAGCTTCGCGGCGGGGAAGATGCCGGCATTGGCGCAGAGGATGTCGATACCGCCATGGGCCTTCTCGGCCGCGGCGGCCATGCGCTCCATGTCCTCCCACTTCGTCACATCGGCGGCGTGGGCCGCGGCCGTGCCGCCGGCCGCCTTGATCTCGTCGGCGGTCTTCTGCGCCGCCGCCAGATCCCGCGCCACCACCAGCACTTTGCCGCCGGCCTTGGCGAATACCCGTGCGATGCCTTTGCCGATTCCCTTGCTGGCGCCGGTGACGATGACCGACCGGCCTCCGATGGATGTGAACATGTCTGACCTCCCCTGGTTTCTTGGCGTCTGTCGGTGGTGGCGTTCAGGCGAACTTGCTGAGATATTTGTCGGCGAGCATGCAGGCGCCCTCGGTGAAGGGGACGCCCTGGCTCTGGGCGAGCTCAGTCTCCGCATGGGAACCGATCCAGGCCACCAGCAGCAGCCGCCGTAGCAGAATGAATGTGGGAATCTCCGCCTCATCCTCGGCGGAGAGAGCGGCGACTTTCCGGTATCCCGTCAGCCAAGCGGCGACCAATTCCGGAACGTCCGGCCGATGTTCGATGAATGACAGGGCCGTGCCCAGGTCATAGAGGTACCAGCTGAAACCGCTGTCATCGAAATCGATGACCTTGGTGCTGGTCCCGTCCACCAGCAAGTTGGCCAGGCGTATGTCGGCATGAACCAACCCGAACCTTTCGCGGGCCATGCCGAAGCGCTCCAGCCGCCGCTTGATGGTTTGCGACAGTCGCTCCAGCAGTTTCACGCGGTCGGGGGTCAGGCCCATGCCGTCCTGCCAGCGGCCCCAATGGGGCTTTGATCCCAGCGACGTCTCGTAGTCCCAAATATGCCGGGTGAAGCCTGATGGCAGCGTCCAGCCCTTGGCATGCTGATGCATCCGGGCGGACACCTCGCCCAGGCGAACGAACGGTTCCGCCAGCCCCTCTTCGGCCGGCTCACTGCCGGTCATGAACTTGAACATCACGGCATGGCGCGGATCGGCCAGGTCCGGGCTGCGCAGGAGCTGGATCACGCTGCCATCCTCCGCAGGAATCGGTTCAGGCGTTTCGACGCCGGCATCCCGCCGCAGCGCCGCCATCCACTGCAACTCGGAGTTTATCGCCTCCTTGCTGTGATAGCCGACGCGATGGATGCGCAGAATGGTCGGCTCCGCCGCCGCCGGGTCGTCGACGCGATAGGTGGCGTTTTCCGACAGGTTGATCAGCATTGCGGTGGCGGCGGGCGAATGGCCCCAAAGCGCCAGCGACCGCTGGGCCATGGAGGCCAAACGCGCCAGAAGCTCCGCCACCGAACCTGCCGATCCGCTCATGATGTCAAACCGTTGCGCCGGCAGCCCCGCCGCTTCGGAACGGCCCGATGCGGGATTGCCAACTGCCGCAGCTTCGCCGTACGCGGCCTTTGGGTCTTGACCCCAGCGAGCGAATATTTGACAGTTGATGACAGCGGACGTCGCGCCACTTGACGCCGTGAACCCCGCCCTAGGTAATCGATCGCAAATCGCCTTGGCAGACGCGGCGCCGTCTCGTTAGGCTATAAGAACCGGAGGCCCGGCCGAATACGGCTGACCTCTCGATCAGACAGGGAGAAGGAAAGAAAATGAGCCCGACAAAGTCAGCCCAGTTCACGCTGATGGCTTCGCGCCGTCAGTTCCTGAAGTCCACGGGTGCCGCCGCGGCGGTCGCCACCGTGGGAACGGGATTATCCGGCACCGCGCAAGCCGCCCGCGAAACCGAGATGAACATCCTCTGCTGGGAAGGATATAATAGCGCCCAGGTGCTGGATCCCTTCCGCAGCGCCAAGGGCGCGACGGTCAAGGCCGAATCGCTGACCAACGATCCCACCATGATCGACCGGCTGCGCGCCGGCGAGACCAATGTCTGGGACCTGATCAATGTGAACAATCCCTGGGCCCGCAAGGTCATGCATCCGGAAGGGCTGATCAAGCCGCTCGACCGCGCCCGGATGGAGCCCTATTTCGAAAAGATGCTGCCGGCCTTCAAGCCGCCCTATCGCTGGGCGATGAGCGACGACGGCAAGGAACTGCTGGGTATGTGCCAGCGCTTCGGCCCCTACAGCTATGTGGTCAATACCGACAAGATCAGCCGCAAGACGGCCGAGGACCAGGGCTGGGATCTCTGGAACGACGCCGCCAACGCCGGCAAGTATGGCATTCTCGAATCCGACGACTGGAACGTCTTTAATATCTGCCTGATCGCCGGCTTCAATCCCTTCGTCGAACATACCGATGAGCAAATCGCGGCCTTCACCGATGCGGCTAACAGGGTGTTCAAGGGCGCCAAGCTGATCGGCGATATCGCGACGATGAACCAGGCCCTGGTGTCCGGCGAGATCGACTTCCATATGACCGGCGGTACCTACAGCGCCTCGCCGGCCCGCGCCGACGGCAACAAGAACATCCGCGGCATCACGCCCCGCAAGGGCCCGATCGATGGCAAAGGCGGCGTTTCCTGGATCGAGGTCACTTCGACCGTCAACAATCCGCAGCTTTCGCCGCTCGCCGTCGATTTCCTCGAATATGTCCAGCAGCCGGAAACCGCCCATGTGGTGGCCTTTGCAGAAGGCACGTTCAATCCGGTGGCACAGATGGGCAATCCCGACTGCTTCAGCCTGTTCACGCCAGATGAACTGGACGCGATTCAGTGGGACAGCCTGGAAGAGGAAATGGCACTGTCTTACGAATACGACATTCCACCCGACTACACGAAGTTGCTCGATCTGATGAATGCCGCAAAACGCGCGGCCTCCGGCGGCTGAGCAGCGCGGAATTCTGCAAACGGGCCCTCATCGGCAATTCTCGGACATGTTGTCCGGCCATGAGGGCCCATCTTCCATTTCGCTGATGACATGCCGCCGCAACCATCACGGCCGCACAAACTGATCGGGCCATGAGTCAACAATCAATCCTGCAGCTCCGCGGGCTCACGAAAAATTTTGGCCAGCTCACGGCGGTCAATCATATCGATCTGGATGTGGCCGAAGGCGAGTTCTTCACCATCGTCGGTCCCTCCGGCTGCGGCAAGACCACGCTGCTGCGCATGCTCGCGGGCATGGAGTCGCCGACATCGGGCGACATCCTGCTGCGGGGCGAGCGGATCAATGACATGCCGGCGAATCAGCGGCCCACCTGCATGGTGTTCCAGTCGCTGGCGTTGTTTCCGCACCGGACCGTCGGCCAGAACATCGAGTTCCCGCTGAAGATCCGTGGCGTCGATTCTGCGGCGCGCCGGCAAAGGGCGCTGGCGCTGATGCGCCAGCTGCGGCTGCCGGAGGACTATTACGACAAGCCGGTGACCCGCTGTTCCGGCGGCGAGCGGCAACGCGTCGCCCTGGCCCGCGGCCTCGCCTACGATCCGCAGATCCTGTTCTTCGACGAGCCGCTGTCGGCGATCGACTACAAGTTGCGCAAGACCCTGGAGAAGGAGCTCAAGGACATCCACCGCGAGACCGGCAAGACCTTCATGTACATCACCCACAGCCTGGAAGAGGCGATGGTGATGAGCGACCGCATCGGCGTGATGCGCGGCGGCCGCCTGGTGCAGGTGGGTTCGCCGGAGCAGATCTATACCCAGCCCCAGGACAAGTTCGTCTCCGAGTTCATGGGCGAGGTGAATGTTTTCGACGTGCGGCTGCAGGACGACGGCCGCCTGGTGTCGAATGCCGTGCCCGGCAGTTTCATCCCGCCGCGGCTGCCGCCGGATTTCACCTCCGGCTACCTGGTGGTACGGCCGGAATCCGTTCGCTTCCTGATCAAGTCCGACCAGACCGAGAATCATGTGCGCGGCCGCGTCTACAATGAATACGCCCTCGGCAGCCGCATCCAGTTCCAGGTACGCGCTGGCGAGCAGGTCTTCATTGTGGAAACCCTGCGTCAGCAGATGATCGGCGGCCGGCGGGATGACGATGTGCTGATCGGCTGGAACGCCGCTGACAGCATTCTCGTGACGGGCTGAACCGTGATGACATCCAGCAAGCTGGAACGATGGCTGATTCCCGGGCGGCGCCACGCCCTGCCCATCCTGACGCTGCTGCTGGTCGGATTTGCCGCGCCGCTGCTTGCGGTCATCGGTTTCAGCTTCGCGCCGCCGCGGACCTTCTCCCTCTGGCAGATGCCGGGGCTGGAGAACTACCGGACCATCTTCGCGGAAACCTACTACCAGTCCTTCGCCTGGTCCCTGGCCCTGGCGTTGATCACCGTCACCATCCTGGCGCTGCTCTGCTATCCGCTGGCCTATGGTCTGGCCAAGGTATTCGGCAAATGGGCCAACGCAGTTACTCTGGTGCTGGTGCTGCCGCTGTTCGTGTCGGAGAATCTGCGGCTCTATGGCTGGATCCTGTTCTTCATCAAGAACGGCGTGCTGCTGGGCACTCTGAAGCATTTCTTCGGCATCGAACCCGAGAGCTGGCTGTTCACCCCCACCATGACCGTGTTCGGCATGGTCTATGTCTATCTGCCGTTCATGCTCTTCCCCATGACACTGGGCGTGTCGATGGTGCCGCGGGAAACCGTCGAAGCCGCCGCCGATCTCGGCGCCAACCGGCTGCAGGTCTTCTATGAAGTCGAACTGCCGCTGGCGATGCCCGGCATCATCATCGGTGGCCTGCTGACCTTCGTGCTGGCCATGGGCGCCATTGCCGAAGCAAAGGTGCTGGGCGGCCAGTCGATCATCCCCATCGTGCACGATATCGAGATCGCCTTCACCTATGCGCAGAACTGGCCGCTGGGCGCGGCGCTGGCGGTGCTGCTGATGCTGGTGGTGGGCGCACTCGTGCTGATCGTGCTGCGCCGCTTCGATCTCGACCGCATCCTGAAGCGGGGCTAGGCGATGACCGGCCAGACATCCCGCGCCATGAGGGCGCTGCTCTGGGCCTGGGCTGTGGCGATCGCCGTGTTCCTCTATCTGCCGTCGATCTGCGGCGCCATCGCCTCCTTCGGCGCCAGCCGGTATTTCATGTTCCCGGTACCAAACTGGAGTCTGAGCTGGTACGAAAAGACCTTCAACTCGATCCAGATCCACGAACTGATCCAGACCTCCCTGCTGATCGCCGCGATCGTCACGGTGATCTCGGTCGTGATCGCCTTCTTCGGCGCGCTGGCCTTCGCGCGTTACGATTGGCGCGGCCGCTCGATCTACCAGAAGCTGGTGCTGCTGCCGATCTTCTTTCCGCAATCGGTTCTCGGGCTGGCGCTGCTGCTCTGGTTCAATTCCCTGGGCCTGCAGATGTCCTGGGTGACGGCGATCTTCGCCCATCTGGTCTGGATCGTGCCTGTGGTGACATTGGTGATCTCGATCCAGGTCTACAGCTTCGACCCCGCGCTGGAAGAGGCGGCCTTCGACTTGGGCGCCAATCGCTGGCAAGTGCTGCGGGAGGTGACGCTGCCAGTGCTGTGGCCGGGGATCTTCTCGGGCTGCCTGTTCGCCTTCCTGCTCTCCTGGGGCAATTTCCCGCTGTCGTTGTTCACGACGGGCGCCGATACCACCGTGCCCGAATATCTCTATGCCAAGATGGTGGCGGGATATACGCCAGGCGTGCCGGTCCTTGGCACGGTTTCGACCGTAGGCGCCGGGCTGCTGCTGTTCGGCGGCTATTTCATCATCTGGGTGCTGCGCAACCGACGCGCCGGCTAGGCGGCCAGCCGCATCCAGGTCAGCTCATGCTTGTTGTGATGTAGATGCATCAGCCGGCTGCCGGGAATGGCGGCGAAGGCCGCGGAGGCGCCGTGATCGGTTTCGCCCTGGAACTTGAGGGTGCAGACGAAATTCCGCGCCAGCCCTGACTCGAGCCAGCGCATAACCAGCTCCAGCAGCTTCGCCGGATAGCAGACGATGTCGCTGCACAGCCAGTCCACCGGCCCGACCGATTGCGGCTCCAGCGCGAAGGCGCTTGCGGCGCGGTACTCGATGCCGGGCAGGGCGGCGATCTCGGGGTCCAGCGGCGCCCGGTCGATGGCGATGACCCGCGCGTCCAGGGATTGCAGCACCCAGCTCCAGCCGCCCGGACTGGCGCCCAAATCCAGGCAGACCTCGCCCGGCCGCGGCCATCGATCGGCCAGCGTCAACGCTTCCCAGAGCTTGAGATAGGCCCGGTTGGGCGGCGCGGACTTGTTCTCGACGAATTCGACAGCGCCATTGGCAAAGGCGCTGGAACAATGGGGCGACGCCAGCAGCCGGTTGGCATCCAGCAGCATCCAGGAACCCAAGGGAGCCTTCGGCAGCGCCGCCGGAAACACCAACGGCCTGGCGCTGACATGGGGCAGCTTCTCCTGGATCAGGCTGGCGCGGCGGTGCAGGCGATGGGGATAGAGCGCCCAATTGCGCTGCATATCGCGCAACGCCTTGGCGGCCTGCGATATGGATTCGAATTCGATCTCGGTGACGTCGTGCCAGACATTGGCCGCCCAGGCGGCGGACCGCGCGGCGCCATCAGCCAGAATCAGCCGGCCGTGGCGTCCGCGAATGCTGCCGGCCCCCAGCTCCTCTTCAAGTTGCGCCTCAAATCCATCCGCCGCCAGATACCCGGTCGTCTCCAGCCGGTCCATCGCCAGGAGATCAGCGCGTCTGCCGCGCCGCGATCAGAAGGTCGGCAAGCTCGGCAAAGCCGCCGCCGCCCCGTGCGCGCGTGATATATGTCGGCGGCGTCGAAATGCGGTCGCCAAAATCCGCCACATTGGCAACGCCCACGGCATGGGGAAAGAAGCCGAACATCGGCTGGTCGTTCGGCGAATCGCCGGTGAAAACGAACCTCTCCCGCAGCGCGTCAAGGTCGATGCCGAACACCTCGGCCATCAATGTTCGGGTCATCCCCAGCTTGTCATAGCTGCCGAACCAGCCATTCACATGGATGGAGCTCGCCTTCGCCGTGGCGCCGCTCTCCTCGAAGATCTGCAGGATGCGGTCGATCGCCTTGTCCGGCAATGGCGGCACGTCCTCGCAGAAATCGATCGCCAGGTCCGCCTCGCGGTAGAGCTGGTCCGAGGCGATGCCGGCGCCCGGCACTTCCTTCAGGATGCGCTCGCGCACTGCCACCAGCCGCGCGCGGTTGGCGGCGCGAGTCGCCTCGTCCATCAGGAATCGCTTCTGCAATATCCGCGCTTTCGGGTCATAGCGGAAATAGAAGGCGCCGTTCTCGCCCACGACGGCATCCACCGGCCACATGCGGGCGATATGATCGCACCAGCCCGCCGGCCGGCCGGTGATGGGAATGACCAGAAGCCCCGCGGCCTGCAACCGTTCCATCGCACCATAGGCCACGGCTGGCAGCCGGCCTTCGCTGGTCAGCGTGTCGTCGATATCCGTGAGCACGCCGATAATGGCGCCGCGGGCGGGCAGGGGGAATTGTTCGAGAGGCAACATGGGACGGCGAGAGAAGCCGATTCCGTTGCCACATTCAACGCCAAAGGGGCTGGTGCAGCACAGCCCTAGATCGGCCGCCGCCACGGCGTATAATCGCGCCTGCCAAATCTCGAAAAGCTGCTCACAGCGGCGCCTGCAGGGGAAGAATCCATGGCAAAAGCTTTGAAGCCCGTGATCGCGCGGGTGAAAGTCGATGGCTACAGCGTCGTCACCTACAGCTATGGCAGTGGTGACGAGGTGCTTTTCTTGCTCAATGGCGGTCCCGGGCTGCCCTGCAATTATTTGCGCGAGCCGCTGATCGCTCTCGCCGATCAGGGGTTCCGGGTGGTGACCTACGATCAGCTCGGCTGCGGCCGTTCCGACAAGCCGACCGACAAGTCGCTCTGGAACATCTCCCGCTATGTGGAGGAGGTGGAGACGGTGCTGCGCGCGCTCGACCTGCCGCCGGTGCATCTCCTCGGCCATAGCTGGGGCGGCTGGCTCGGCATCGAGTTCGCCCTGACCTATTTGGGCTCGATCCGCACGCTAATCCTGTCGAACACTTGCGGCGACATGCCCCATCTGGTGAGCGAGCTGAATCGACTGCGCGGCGCCCTCGGCTCCGAAACAGTGGCGATGATGCAGCGCTATGAGGCACTGGGACAGTTCGATCACCCCGCCTACAAAGGCGCGATCACCGTGCTGAACTACCGCCATGTGCTGCGGCTGGATGTGGCGCCAAAGCCGGCGAATGACTCGCTGAAGGACTGGAACATGGGTCCCTACATGGAGATGCAAGGCCCGAACGAATTCCTCTATATCGGCAATCTCAAGGACTGGAACCGCATCCCGGACATGCACCGCATCACCGTGCCCACACTGGTGATGTGCGGCCAGCATGACGAGATGACGCCGGTCTGCGCCATGCGCATGCAGCGGGCGCTGCCGGACGCGGAAATCACCGTGTTTCCCAACAGCTCTCACATGCCGATCTATGAGGAAGCCGACGCCTATCTGGCGCGGCTGACGAAGTTCCTCGGTCAGCATCGCCGGAAAAAATCCGCGGCGCGCCGCCGGGGTTGAGGAATCACGGTATGCTGATCGTCAGCTACAACATCCAGTTCGGCTGCGGCCGCGACGGCAAGGTGGACCTCTCCCGCATCGCCCGCACGGTGGCCGCCGCCGATCTCATCCTGTTGCAGGAGGTGGAGCGCCATTGGCGCCCCGCTCATGGCGACCAGGCGGAGGAATTGGCGCGGCTTCTGCCAGGTTACCGCTGGGTCCACGGCCCGGCCGTCGACCTGGACGGCAGCAGCATCGGCGCCGATGGCCGCGTCGACAACAAGCGGCGGCAGGTGGGACTCATGATCCTGTCGCGGGCGCCGATCCTTTCCACCCGGCGCCTGGTGCTCGACAAGGTACCGGTGCGCGGCAAGATCGCCGATGACGCGCTGCTGCTGGAGGCGGTGATAGCAGCGGGCCGAAGCGGGCTGCGCGTTTATGACACCCATCTCTCCTATCTCTCCCAGCGCCAGCGGCAGCGCCAGGTGGAGCAGATTCGTTCATTCATCCAATCGGCAGTCTTGCGTGGTCCCGCGATTGTCGGCGACGGCGTCGATCCCCAGGCATTCAAGGCAGACTGGGTGGAGCTTGACGCCGCCGCACTGCCGCCGATGCCGGCGCCGGCGATCATCATGGGCGATTTCAACATGACGCCGCGCTCGCCCGAGTACGAGTCGCTGGTCGGCGCTCTCGATCCCGTCTATGGCCGCCTGGTGGAGGCCGATCGCTTTGCCGATGTGCTCGCTCTCGCCGGCGTTGCGGAAAACGAGGGCGTCACCTTCCCCGGTTCCCGCGGCAAGCAGCCGAAGCGTATCGACCACGGCTTCGTCACCGCCGATCTCGCCGGCGCGGTGAAGCGCGCCTGGATCGACGATGCCGCCGATGGCTCCGACCATCAGCCTGTGTGGGTGGAGCTCGATATCTAGACTCAGTCGAAAACAACGAGAGGGACGGTCAATGAAGGATATTGCTGGCTTCATCAAGACCACGCTCATCGGTGGCGCCCTGGTCATTTTGCCGCTAGCGCTGGTCGCCATACTTCTGCAAAAGGCGCTCGGAGCCGCCCATAAGGCTCTGCAGCCACTGGCTTCCCATATGCCGGGCGGAACCTTGCTGCCCGATCTGATAGCGATCGGGCTGGTGGTCTTCGTCTGTTTCCTGGCCGGCCTGCTCATCCGGACAACGCTCGGCCGGCGCTTCCGCGATGTTCTGGAGCGGCTGCTCTATGATCGAGTGCCCGGCTACAAGCTGTTGAAGGCCGTCGGCGGCGGCTCGTTCTCCGACAAGGAAGGCCGCGCTATTCAGCCGGCCTTTGCCGAGATCGGCGGCGGACTCGCGCCGGCCTTCATCATGGAACGCCATGCCGATGGACGCGCCACGGTGTTCGTGCCGACTTGCCCGACACCGGCGGTGGGCGCTCTCTACGTCTTGCCGGCAGGCAAGGTGCATCCGGTCGATGTGCCGCTGTCAAAATTCACCAGCTGCATCTCCGCCTGGGGCCTCGGCGCCAAGGAGATGATGCCCGCGTCGGCGGTCGGCGGGCTCGCGAGCTGAGCCGATCCCCGTGGTGGGCTGCCATCAAATCCCTTCCTGCCGCCGGAGCTTGGCGACAAAGGCGGTGCCGCAGGAGAGCTTGGCCGTCGTCGGCGCTTCGGCATCCAGCACGCGCCAGAACGGCGTGATTTCTGTCAGAGCCTTGCCCTGCTTGTGTGCCTCCAGTGCCGCCTCGGCCACGGTGCGCAGGTGAAAGCCCGTGGTGATCGGGCAGGTGACCTCCGCCTTGTAGCGCCGCGCCAGCTTCCGCCGGAACGTCTTCACATCCATGCTCTCGCCCGCAGGGATTCCCGCGATGAACTTGGCGACGATGGCGGGCGAGGGGATGAGCATGATCTCGCCCTTTTTCATGCCCGCGATATCCATCGGCGCCGGCTTCACTTCATGGGGGCGTGAGGACTGAATTTTCTCGGTCCAGGATTTCTTCTGCTTCATCGCACCACCTGTCGATTTCTCCCTTCACGCAAGCGGCAGGCAGATATCCGTCAGCAGCTCCGTCGGCGCCGTGTCCCGCGGGTTGTTGAGATACTCTTCCAGGATCGGCTGGTCGGCAATCTCCCGCCCCGACTGCAGCAGCCAGGTGCCGTACAGCCACTGATAGGCCGCCCGCATGTCCGCATAGGGCCCCTTGTGCCGCAGCACCGCATAGCTGCCGCCGGCAATCCCCGTCGCTTTCACAGGCGGTTCAGCCGGTAGGGTCCTGCCGACGATCACGCAGCCCCGCGATCTCAGTTCCGCCTCCGGCACCGACGA
>DATKFM010000131.1:0-20444 GCA_035544395.1 Verrucomicrobiia bacterium | reverse complement strand
GCCGCAAAATCCGCAAGCACTATGCACTATATCACAGATGCATGGCCCATTGTGCAGGGCAATAATTTCATGGAGATTAACGAACAAAACAGGAACTTCTGCCTGGCAATCTATTGAACCCGAGCCATGCCGGGTCGGTTCCGCAAAGCCGGTTTATAGGGGAAAGACGGACTAATGTTGGCCGGCTCGCGGCTCGATTGGCAGCTGTTTCGCCAGCCCCACTATCTCTTCAAACGCGGCGGCGGCGGAAAGGAGAGCCCCCTCGCCCCGCGGCCGGCCCACCATCTGCAGACCCACGGGCCGCCCGTCGCGGGTGAAGCCGCAGGGTACGGAGATCGCCGGGCAGGACGTCAGGGTGATCGCGTAGGTGATGCGGACCCATTCGATATAGTTGTCGAAGGTGACGCCGTTCAGCTCCCGGATCGACCGCTGCTTGACATCGAAGGGCGGCACGATCGCGGCCGGGCACAGCAGCAGATCATAGGCGCCGAAGAATCTTGCCACGCGGTGATAGAGCGCGCCGCGGGCCAGCTCTGCGCGCGCGATGTCGCCAGCGGTGATCTTCAGGCCATGCTCGATGTTCCAGATCACATCGGGCTTCAGTTTGCTGCGCTGATTCTCATAAAGGTCTGCATAGCCGGCGACGAAACCCGCCGCCCGCAACGTCTTGAACGACTCCGCTGCGCCGCTGAAATCGGGACAGGCTTCCTCCACCGCAGCACCCAGCTCCTGGAAGCGGCGCGCGGCAGCGGCGCAGACCTCCTTCACCTCCGCATCCACCGGAATGATTCCCAGATCGGGCGAGAAGGCGACGCACTTCGGCCGGCGCTTCGCCGCCGCCGCGGTCTGAAAGGATTCCGCCGGCGCCTCCAGCGACAGCGGATCTTCCATATGCCAGCCGGCCATGGCATCCAGCATCAGCGCCGTATCGCCGACGGTGCGCCCCATCGGTCCCTCGACCGACAGCGTGCCGAAGGGACGTTCCTGCGGGCCGTTGGCGACACGGCCCGGGCTGGGGCGCAGGCCGACGACGGAGCAGAAGCTCGCGGGCGTGCGCAGGCTGCCGCCGAGATCGGAGCCGGTGGCGAGCCACACCTGCCCGGTCGCCAGCGCCACCGCCGATCCGCCGGAGGAGCCGCCACAGGTGAGCGCGGTATTCCAGGGATTGCGGGTCTCGCCGAACACCTCGTTGAAGGTGTTGGCGCCGGCGCCGAATTCCGGCGTGTTGGATTTGCCCATGACGATGGCGCCGCGCTCTTCCAGGCGCTCCACCAGGATGTCCGACCGCGCCGGCACATGATCGCTATAGATCGGCGAACCGTAGGTGGTGCGCACGCCCGCCACGTCGTTCAGGTCCTTCACGGCGATCGGCAGGCCGCCGAGCCACGGCGCGTTCGACGCACCCGCGCCCTGCGGCGCGATGCGGCGCGCATGATCGCGGGCGCGGTCGAGACAGAGCGTGGGCATGGCATTCACGGGCTTGTCCACCGCTGCGATGCGCGCCGCCGACGCCTCGACCAGCTCCAGCGGCGAGACTTTGCGCTGATGCAAGAGCTCAACGACCTGCCGAGCGGTGAGCGATGTCAGTTGCAAATCTGCGGCCATCGGCGCTTCCCCTTCTGATGCCGCGCTGACCTTATCGGCGCCGCCGCGGAGCGGCAAGGAAAGCGCCGCCGCCGAAATCGCTGGCCTCCGGCTCACGGCTGCGGCAGGTTTCGCGGCAGAGGACGCAGATTGTGAGCCAGAAACCGAGCAGCATCGTCGGCGGGATCCGCGAGTTCATGCAGCTTGAGTCGGCCGGCGGCATCGTGCTGCTGGGCGCGGCGGTGCTGGCGCTGATCGTCAGCAACACGCCGTTGGCGCTATTTTACCGGATGTTCCTGACCATGCCGGTGGAGATCCGCATCGGCGCGCTGGAGATCGCCAAGCCGATGCTGCTCTGGATCAATGACGGGCTGATGGCGGTTTTCTTCCTGCTGGTCGGGCTGGAGATCAAGCGCGAGCTGCTGGAAGGCGAGCTTGCGAGCTTCAGCCAGGCGCTGCTGCCGGCCATCGGCGCCATCGGCGGCATGATCGTGCCGGCGGCAATCTATGCGTCGCTCAACTCAGGCAGCGGTGATGCGATTCACGGCTGGGCCATCCCGTCGGCGACCGACATCGCCTTCGCGCTCGGCGTGCTGTCGCTGCTGGGCAATCGCGTTCCTGTATCGCTCAAGGTATTCCTGCTGGCGGTGGCGATCTTCGACGATCTCGGCGCCATCGTCATCATCGCGCTGTTCTACAGTTCAGAGCTCTCGCTGATTTCACTGGTGCTGTCGGCGATCGTCCTGGCGGCGATGTTCGCCATCAATCGCGCCGGCATCACCCGCATCGCGCCCTATGCGCTATTGGGCATCGTGCTTTGGGTCTGCGTGCTGAAATCCGGCGTGCATGCGACGCTATCAGGCGTCGCCATCGCTCTTGCGATTCCCATCCGAGCGCGCGACGGCAGCTCACCGCTGCGCGATCTCGAGCATATGCTGCATCCCTGGGTCGCGTTCCTGGTCACGCCGCTGTTTGGATTCGCCAATGCCGGCGTGTCGCTGACCGGCATCCGCTTCGCCTCGCTGTTCGAGAATATCGCCTTCGGCATCGCCGCCGGCCTGTTCATCGGCAAGCAGATCGGCGTTCTCCTGTCGGTGTTCCTCTGCGTCAAGCTGCGGCTGGCGCGCCTGCCCGAAGGCACCGGCTGGCTGGCGATCTATGGCGCGTCACTGCTGGCGGGCATCGGCTTCACCATGAGCCTGTTCATCGGCACGCTTGCCTGGGATCATACTTACTATTCCGCGCCGCTGCGCATCGGCGTGCTTGGCGGCTCTCTGCTGTCGGGCATCGCCGGATACATCGTCCTGCGATTCGCCACCCGGAATCCCGCGCCGATCCTTAACGCCTGAGCATTTTGTCGCACCCGCTGTTTGCTTGACCTGGATCAAGCGGCCCGAGGCACACGAAACCTACATCTAGTTCATGGGGTCGGGGCAATGGGTTATGCCGCCGGCACAAGCTGATGGAGGGAAATCGTGAGCAACACACTAGGGCACGCTGAGACGGCTCCGGGCCGGCGCGCGTTCTTGAAAGCCACAGGATTAGTTTCCGCAACGGCGTTGGCCGGCACCGTGCTGGCCCGGCAGCCGGCGGCGATGACGGTCGCGGGGCCGGCGGAAAAAGCGGCCTTTCCGGCGATCCAGACAGCGGCTGTGGATATCGGCGCTTTGCCGCGTGTGCAGCAGCAGATGGTGGCGCCGCCGCATCTGCCCGAACATGAGCAGGTTGCGTCGACCGGTGCGAAGATCGTCGAGGTCCTGCTGACCATCGAAGAAAAGAAGATGGTGATCGACGACGAGGGCACGGAAGTCTGGGCGCTGACCTACAATGGCTCGGTTCCCGGCCCGATGATCGTGGTCCATGAGGGCGACTATGTCGAAGTCACGCTGCGGAATCTCCCGACCAACGCCATGGAGCACAATGTCGATTTTCACGCGGCAACCGGCGCCCTCGGCGGCGGAGCGCTGACAAAGGTTCAGCCCGGCGAAGAGGCCGTGCTGCGCTGGAAGGCGATCAAGCCGGGTGTCTTCGTCTATCACTGCGCGCCCGGGGATGTGATGATCCCCTATCATGTCGTCCACGGCATGAATGGCGCCGTGATGGTGCTGCCGCGCGATGGACTTAAAGATCCGGCCGGCAACCCCTTCACCTATGACCGCGCCTATTTCATCGGCGAGCAGGACTACTACATCCCCCGCGACGAGAACGGCGAGTTCATCAAGTACGAAGCGGCAGGCGAGAATTTCAACGACGCCCTGGACGTGATGCGCAAGCTGACACCCACACATGTCGTGTTCAACGGCGCGAAAGGCGCTCTCACCGGCGATAACGCCCTCACGGCGAAGGTCGGCGAGACCGTGCTGTTCATCCACGCCCAGGCCAACCGCGACACGCGGCCGCATCTGATTGGCGGCCATGGCGACATGGTCTGGGAGGGCGGCTCGTTCAACGACAAGCCGGACACCAACCTGGAGACCTGGTTCATCCGCGGCGGTTCGGCGGGCGCCATGGTCTACAAGTTTCAGCAACCGGGACTCTATGCCTATGTGAACCACAACCTGATCGAGGCCGTGATGCTGGGCGCCACCGCCCATGTGGTCGTCGAAGGCGAATGGAACGACGATCTCATGATGCAGGTGTCAAAGCCGACCCCGATCAGCAGCTAAATCATGGCCGGGTCCATGGGCATCCTGGCGCGCGGCGCCCTGGCTGGCTTGCTCAGCCTTGGCGCCCTCGCCGGATGCGACCCGGTCAATTCGCTGCTCGAGAACGATCAACCGCTATCCATCGCGCAAACGGTGACCGTCACGGTCGAGGACGGTCACCGGCTGCGGGTCGGCATTTCCGAAGTCAGTTGGCAGGACTGGAAACGCTGCCATGACGCCGGCGGCTGCAGCTTCCTGCCGCGGCCTGCCCGCCGGAACGATGCGCGCTCGTTTCCGGTGGTCGGCGTCAATCGCCTGGATGTGGACGAATTCGTCGCCTGGGCAAACAGCCGTGGCGACACGGAGTACCGCCTGCCATCGGCGGCGGAGTGGTCTCTCTTCGCCGCCGAACTGCCAAAGCCGGAGCAGAAGAAGCTGTTCGATGATCCCCGCCTCGCCTGGGCCGCTGACTACGCGCAAGCCGAGCGTGTGCCGGCGCGCGTCGAGCCCAGCGGCAGCTTCGGCAGTCTGTCCAACGGCATCCGGGATCTCGGCGGCAATGTCTGGGAGTGGACGGCAAGCTGCGCCGCCGGCGATGACGATGACGAGCGTTGCCCGGCTTATTTCGCCATGGGCCTGCATCAGGCGACGATTTCGCTCTTCATCCGGGATCCCGCGACCGGCGGTTGCGCGGCCGGCATACCGCCGGCCAATGTCGGCTTCCGCCTGGTTTCCGATATCGAGGATCTCGAGTCCTAGGCGCCGCTAGAGAACGCCGCCTTCTTCCGTGCGCTTGGCGACGAACGCATCAAGCGACTCAGCGATCGCCGGATCCAGCGGCGGTTCCTGATACTCCGACAGCAGCCGCTTCCACACGCCATTCGCCCGCTGCGCGGTGTCCAGCGCGCCTGCTTCGCGCCAGGTTTCGAAATTGCGCCAGTCCGACAGCATCGGCTGATAGAAGGCATTCTCATAGCGCGCCAGGGTGTGAGCCTCGCCGAAGAAGTGCCCGCCCGGCGGCACGGCGCCGATGGCGTCCAGCGCCAGCGAGTCCTCGTCGACCACCAGCGGCTGCAGGAACTCCGCCATCATCTGCAGGATTTCGGCATCGACGATCAGCTTCTCGAATGAGGCCACCAGCCCGCCCTCCATCCAGCCGGCGCCGTGCTTCAGCAGATTGGCGCCGCCCATCACCGCGCCCCAGACCGACATCTCCGATTCATACGCGGCTTGCGCATCCACGGCATTCGCCGCGCAGGCATTCGACGAGCGGTAGGGCAGCTTGTAGCGCCGCGCGAGCTGGCCGCCGGCCATCGCGGCGCGCGTATATTCCGGCGTGCCAAATGCCGGCGCGCCGGATTTCATGTCGACGTTGGAGGTGTAGCCGCCATAGATCACCGGCGCGCCCGGACTAACGAGCTGGGTGAAAGCGATGACGCCCAGCGCCTCGGCATTCTGCAAGGCCAGTGCGCCGGCCAACGTCGCGGGCGCCATGGCACCCGAGAGGGTGAAGGGCGTGACGATGACCGCCTGGCCCGCCTCCGCCATGGCCGTCAGCCCATCCAGCATCGGCCCATCGACGCGGCGCGGGGAATTCGTGTTCACCACCGTCAGCAGGCCGGGCTTCTGACGCAGCTCGTCGCGGGTGATGCCGCGCGCGAGGCAGTTCATTTCGATACCATCCTCGACCCGCGTGGCGCCGATCGCCGAGGGCGACCAGACGCGGTCGGTCAATTTGATTACTGCACGGTAGGCATCCAGATGCCGTGTCGGAGGCGGCAGGTCGGTTGGCTCCACCGGATATCCCGCGGCGAGATGGATAATATTCAGGCTCTGTATCAGCCGGAGGAAGTTGCAGTAGTCGGCAAACGTCCCGGGGCGGCGGCCGCCATCCAGGTCGGAGCAGTTCGGTGCGCTGGAGACGGCGCAAAGCGCCAGATGATCGCCGCCGATCGTTACATTGTGCTCGGGATTGCGGGCGTGCAGCGTGAAGCTGGACGGCGCCGTCGCCAGGCAGCGCTCGATCAGGCCGCGGTCGAAGCGCACGCGGCCGGTGGCTTGGTCAATATCGGCGCCGGCCTTGGCGAGGATGTCCAGCGCGCGCGGGCTGAGGAATTCCAGCCCCTGGGTCTCGAGCACGCGCATGGACGTATCGTGGATGCGTTCGAGGCCCTCGGCGTTGATCACTTCGACCGGGCTGTAGCGGTTGCGCAGAGTTCGCCAGGGCGGCTGCTTAAATCCACCCGATGTCCGGCGGCCGCGCCGCTTTGCGCCTTGGACAGCAGCCTCGGCCGCATGCGGAGATTGCAACTCAGCCATGCATCTTCTTTCGTTTGCTAGCGGCAGCATCTCTTTCCGCAAGCGCCAGCGCAACCGGAACCGCCGCCCCCTATGGAGTTAGCCTGGGCGAACCGGCGGCGCCGTGCTATTCACCATGCGCCGCGCTCATCATGGTCTCCGCTCCCCTCAGATCCGCAAGAACGACCAAAGGCTCACCGGGCCTGAATTGGTCTCTCACCACGCCGGGCGCCGTGGTGTTTGCCGTCATGTTCACGCTGGAATCCCTGGCGCGGGCCACGCTGGCGACCATCACACCGCTGCAGGCCTACGAACTGCTGGGCGACAAGGGCACGGTCAATCTTCTGTACACAGGTGTCTACGCCACCACCCTCTGCGTCAGCTTCGCCATCCCCGACCTGATCCGCCGTTTCCGCCGCCGCTGGGTCTATTCCCTGGGCGTGGTCATGACCATCGCGGCGGCGATGCTGCTGTCGGCCGGCACGATCGCCGGGCAGGTGGGCGGCATGCTGTCCGTGGCCCTCGCCGGCTCGATGACCAGCGTCACCCTGCAGCTCTACATGATGGATCACATCCAGCGCCGGGATTTCGTGCTGGCCGAACCGCTGCGGCTGGTGTTCAGCGCCGCCGCCTGGGGCGCCGGGCCGTTCCTGGGGGTCTGGCTCAATCAGCGCTTCGGCCATGGCACCGGCCAGGCCTTGAGCGCCATCGCCGCCGCCCTGCTGCTGGGCTATTTCTGGTATCTGCGCATGACCGAGAATCCCGCCGTGGCCGCCGCGACCCGGCCGCCGCCGCGGCCTCTGGCCAGCATCCGCCGCTTCCTGGCGCAGCCGCGGCTGCGGCTCGGCTGGTTCATCGCCTTCGGCCGGTCCTCCTGGTGGTCGATGTTCTTCGTAATGCCGCCGCTCTACCTCACCGACGCGCTGGGCAGCGAGCGCGGTCATTTCTGGGGCGGCGTGCTGGTGTCGGCCGGCAACATCCTGCTGCTGATCACGCCGGTCATCGGCAGGATCGCCGCGCGGCACGGCATCCGCCGGCCGATCATCGCCGCCTATGTCGGGCTCAGCGCCTTCACCATCCTGGCCTCCTTGATGCTGCATTGGCCCCTGGCGGTGGGGCTCTGCCTTTTGGGCGGCGCCTTCTGCTGCGTCATCCTCGATGCCCTGGGAAATATTCCTTTCATCCGCGCCGTCAGGCCGCTGGAGCGGCCGCAGATGGCCACGGTGTTCCGCAGCTATGCGGACCTGTCCACCTTGATGCCCGCGGCGGTGTTCTCCCTGCTCTTGCTTATCTTCGACAATATCGGCGCCGTGTTCATCGCCAGCGGGCTCTTCGCCCTGGCCGTCGGCTGGATCGCCCGCCACCTGCCGCGGAGCATGTAAGCACGGGGATATTTCCGCTTCCCGGCAATTGCCGCGAATGCAGAGAGAATTCTCTGCAAGTCTAACGAAATATTTCCTCACAATGACTTGTGGGATTCCGGCTGAATCTTTTCCGGCTCGATTAAGCGTTTCTTAGCGTAGTTGATGAAAACTCATTAACGATTTCTCAGCCACGTGGGAGCCTGCATCCTTGAGCAAGACGATCGGCGCTTCGATCAACGCCGCGGCGTTCTCGTCGCCCACGCGCGTGCGCCGCACGCTGCTGGGATTCGGCTTGCTGCTCGCTGCCATGATCGGCTGCCTGATCTCCTACGGACTCTGGTACGGACGCGATGGCGCGCTGCTCGCCGCAGGCAAGCAGACCAACAGCCTGGCGCGCATGCTCGAGCAGCATTCCAGCCAGTCCATCGCCGTCGTCGACCGCACGCTGCAGGCCGCCAACCGCCTGCGCGACTTCGACCAGCGCTTTGCGCAAAGCTTCGATCCCTCGGTGACCGCCGCGCTGCAGGCGCTGATGGAGGACGCCAGCCAGCTCCGCGCCATCAGCCTGGTGTCGGCCGATGGCCGGATCCTGCAGGATTCCCGCGGCGCCGAAGCAGCCGGAATGCCGCCGATCCTGTTGCCGGACTCGCGAGCCGATGGCGGCAGCGTGCTGTTCGGTTTGCCGGCGCGCGATCCCGCTGACGGCAAATGGGTTTTCACCGTCAGCCGCGTCCTGCGCAGCGCCGATGGCCAGGTGACCGGCGCCGCCGTGGCGCAGGTCGATGCCGACTACTTCGCGTCGCTGTATCGCAACGCCAATCTTGGCGCCAACGGCTTTGTCGCCCTGCTGCGCAGCGACGGCGCCACGCTCGCGCGAGCCCCCGCCAGCAGTTCGGAAGCCTACAGCACCGCCGATGTCGAAGCCTGGCTGCCGGTGATCCAGAGCGGGCGCGAAGGCGAAGGCCTGATCCTCCTGCCGACCGACGGCATCGAGCGCGTGGTCAGCCACCGCGCCATCGGCCGCTGGCCGCTGGTCATCGCCGTCGGCGTCGGCAGCGGCGATGCATTGTCTTCCTGGTGGGATGACGTTCAGCGCGACTCCATGATGGCGCTCTCGCTGATCGCCATCATCCTGGCGGTGCTCTGGTACATCGCCCATCAGATCGCCGGCCGCGAAGCCGACCGCCTCGCCCTGTCCGCCAGCGACGCAAAATTCCGCACCCTGCTCGCCAACATGCCGGGCGCCTGCTACCGCTGCAGCACCGGCAGCGGCCATGCGATGGAATTCATCAGCGACGCGATCGCCGAAATCTCCGGCTATGCCGCCAGCGATTTCATCCATAACCAGGTGCGCAGCTTCGTCAGCATCATCCACCCCGATGACTTCTCCGTCGCCGACATGGCGCTGCAGCGGGCGCTGACCGCCGGCCAGCCCTTCACCCGGGAATACCGCATCATGCATCGCGACGGCAGCGTCCGCTGGGTGCATGAGAAAGGCCAGCCGATCTTCGACGAGGAGAACCAGACTGCCTTCATCGACGGCACGGTTTTCGATGTCACCGCGCGCCACCGCACCGAGCAGGAACTGCGCCAGGCGAAGGAGGCGGCCGAGGCCGCCAATATCGCCAAGTCCGACTTCCTGGCGATGATGAGCCACGAGATCCGCACGCCCATGAACGGCGTGCTCGGCATGACCGGCTTGCTGCTGGACACCAATCTCGACGACGAGCAGCGGCGTTACGGCAAGACCGTGCAGCAATGCGCCGAGGCGCTGCTGACGCTGATCAACGACATCCTCGACTATTCCAAGTTCGAGGCCGGCAAGCTGACGCTGGAGAACATCGACTACAACCTGGCCGACCTGATCGAAGGCGTCGGCCAGCTCCATGGGCCGAAGGCCCATGCCAAGGGCATCGATCTCGCCGTCTTCATCGAACCCGACGTGCCGGAATGGGTCTGCGGCGACCCCGGCCGCCTGCGCCAGGTGCTGCTCAATCTGGTGGGCAATGCCATCAAGTTCACGGAGATCGGCGGCGTGGCGGTGGAGGCCAGCGTCATCGGCCGCCGCGAGGACGGCTCCCTGACCCTGCGCTTCGAGATCACCGATTCCGGCATCGGCATCGCGCCCGATGCGGTGCCGCGCCTGTTCCGCAAGTTCACCCAGGCCGATTCCTCGACCACGCGGAAGTTCGGCGGCTCCGGTCTCGGCCTTGCCATCTCCAAGCAGCTGATCAACGCCATGGGCGGCGAAATCGGCGTCGACAGCACGCCCGGAAAGGGCAGCCGCTTCTGGTTCACCGTCAAGCTCTCGCAGGGCCAGGAACATGCGATGCGGCAAGGCGCGACGATCGCGGCGCTGAAAGGATTCCGCGCCCTTGTCGTCGACGATAACGAGGTCAACCGCCTGATCTTCCGCAAGCAGCTCGGCGTCTGGGGCATGACCGTGCAGTCGGTCGCCAACGGCCAGGAGGCGTTCGCCGCATTGGACGATGCGCTGGCGCGGGGGGCGCCGTTCCACATCGCGCTGATCGACCAGATGATGCCGGAAATGGACGGCGTCGAGCTGGGCCGCCGCCTGCGGGATGAGAAGCGCTTTTCCGCCACCAAGCTGATCCTCGCCACATCGCTGGGCGTGCGCGGCCTGCTGGCGCGCGCCGAGACCTCCGGCTTCGCCATCGCTGTCAGCAAGCCGGTGGCCCAGAGCCGGCTCTATGAATGCGTGACCCAGCTTTGCGGCGTCGACGCGCCGGCGCTACCGGTCGCCGACCGGCCGGCCGAGGCCGATCCCAACGCCGTCGTGCCGACCCTGTCGCGCACCCTCCGGGTGCTGGTGGTCGACGACAATCAGGTCAACCAGATGCTGGCGACGCTGCTGCTGGGCAAGGCCGGGCACCGCGTCGACGTGGTCGGCAACGGCTATGAGGCGCTGGAAGCCGTCAGCAGCCGCCCGTATGACGCCATCCTCATGGATATCCAGATGCCGGAGATGGACGGCATCGAGGCGACCCGGCGCATCCGCGGCATGTCCGGCCCGGTGGCGCGCCTGCCGATCATCGCCATGACCGCCAACGCCATGAAGGGCGACCGCGAGCGCCTGCTGTCCGTCGGCATGAACGACTATGTCGCCAAGCCGATCGAGAAGGCGCAGCTATTCCACGCCCTGGCCCGCGCGACCGGCGATTCCACCGCGCTGGATGCCGCGCCGCCGCTGCCGGCCGCGGCACCTCCCGATACGCCGCCCGCCGTCTCGGCCAAGGCCGACCAGGCGATGCTGCAGATGCTTGATTCTCTCGAAAGCCTAACCGGAACGGATGCCTGATATGAGCCACACCGCACCCCGCCCCGCCGCCCTCGCCGCGCTGCGCGAATTCGAACAGCTGCGCAATCCCGAGGACTCCCTCAACGGACCGTCGATGGCCGAGACCCTGGCCCGCGCCGAGGAGGCCACCACGCTGCTGAAGCAGAACTACACCGTCTGGGCGCGCGAGGACGTGGAGAAGGGCCAGCGCCATCTGGACGATGCGACTGGCGATCCGGCCCGCGCCCGCGTGCATCTCGACGGGCTCTACGCCGTCATGCACAACGTCAAGGGCCAGGGCTCCAGCTTCGGCTATCCGCTGGTGACCCGCATCTCCCAGTCTCTCTGCAAGCTGCTGGGCGCCAAGCATGACGCGGGCGAGCCGCTGCTGCGCGTTTCCCAGGCGCATCTGGACGCGCTGAAGCTGGTGCTGGATCAGAAGATCGAGGGCTCCGGCGGCGAGACCGGCGAGAAGCTGGCCGGCAAGCTGGAATCCCTGACGCAGGACCTGCTGGCGTAAAGCGCCGGCGCGCTATTTTGTCCCGAACAACCGGTCGCCCGCATCGCCCAAACCCGGGACGATGTAGGCGTGATCGTTGAGGTGATCGTCCAGCGACGCCGCATAGACCGGCACCGTCGGATGCGCCTTGAAGAACACCCGCAAGCCCTCCGGCGCCGTCACCAGCGCCAGCAGCCGGATCTGATCGTCGGCCACGCCGCGCTTGTTCAGCACGTCGACGGCGGCGGCGGCGGAATGGCCGGTGGCCAGCATGGGATCGCAGAGGATGAAGAGCCGGCCTTCCGGCTCCGGCAGCTTGACGAAATATTCCACCGGCCGCTTGGTCTTGGGATCGCGGTACATGCCGATGTGGCCCATCCGCGCCGAGGGAATCAGTTCCTGCAGGCCGTCGGCCATGCCGAGTCCGGCGCGCAGGATGGAGACGATCGCCACCTTCTTGCCGGCGATCACGGGCGCGTCCATGAAGGTGAGCGGCGTTTCGATGCGCTCATGAGTGACCGGCAGGATGCGCGTCACCTCATAGCCCATCAGCAGCGCAATCTCCCGCAGCAACTGGCGGAACTGGATCGTCGGCGTGCGCTTGTCCCGCATCAGGCTCAGCTTGTGCTGGATCAGCGGATGGTCGAGCACATGCAGGTTGGGGAATTCGCGGCGGTCGGCGGTCATGTTGATTCGTCCTTCGGGAATGCCAACGCGATGATCAGGGAACCGGCGCACATCGCCGCCATGGCCAGGAAGCCGAACCCGCCCACGGTCTGGAACAGCCAACCGGAGGCCAGCATCGACAGGCCGATCAGCGGACCCGACGCCATCACTCCATAAAGGCCCTGGGCGGAGGCGGCAAGGCCGGGCGCCACATGGCGGCCGAGATAGCTCATGGCCGCCAGATGGGTGGCGGCGAAGGTCAGGGAATGGAGCAGGCCGATGGCGATCAACGCCGGCCAGCCGATGAAGAATGCGGCCAGCGACCAGCGCAGGATGCCAGCCGCGGCGCCGATCGCCAGCAGTCCCGCGAAGCCGGTGCGGCGCAGCACGGCGCCGCCCATGGCGAACATGATGATTTCGGCGATCACGGTGATGGTCCAGATCAGGCCGATATCGGATTCCGTGTAGCCCGACCGCAGCCAGTAGAGCGTACTGAAGCTGTAGAGCATGGCATGGCTGGATTGCACCAAGCTGGCCGCGGCGAGGAACAGCATCAGCCGGCGGTCGGCGATCAGCGCCAGCCAGCCGCCCGGCACCCGATGGGGCGGCGGGCCGGCCGGGCGCGGCAGGGCGATGGCGGCCACCAGCGCCACGACCAGCGCGCCGAGCATGAGATAGAGCACGTAGTCCGCCGAGCGGCCCTCCAGAATGCTGCCCGCCGCCAGGCTGGCGCCCATGAAGGAAATCGACCCCCAGAGCCGCAACCGGCCATACTGCAGCCCCCGGGCGTTGCAGAACTGAATCGTCATGCCGTCGGTCAACGGCACCATGTTGGTGATGGACATGGTGGCGAACACCGCCACCGCGAGGATGGCCCAGAAACCGCCGGTCTGCAGATACGCCGTGTGGAAGCCCAGGCTGGCGACGATGGCTGCGATCAGGATCAGCCGCGCATTGCCCAAGCGGTCGGCGGCCTGGGAGAATAGCGGGTTGCCCACCAGCTTCACCCAAGGGCCTACCGCCAGCAGCAAGCCGATCTGCAAATCGGAAAGGTGTCGCGACTCCAGCCAGGTGGGCCAGAAGGGCAAACCGATGCCCGGCGCCAGGAACACCGCGATGTAGCAGGCGGTCAGGCGGAACTGCAGGCCACGGGAATCTTCGGCGATCGCGGTCATCGCCCGCGCCCTAGGACGCGGCGCGGCCGATGCGCTGGCGCACCGCCGGCGGCAGGGTGGCGGGCTTGTCGCCGATGGTGATTGCCGCCCGCAGCGCCGATGCCGCCGCGTCCGCGTCGCTGTCGCTGGCCGCGTGGACCAGGCAAAGAGGTCTCGCCGGACCCACCTCTTCGCCGATGGCCGCGATGTCGGTGAGTCCGACCCGGGGATCGATCTTGTCTTCCACCCGCCGCCGCCCTCCGCCGAGACCCAGCACGGCGAGGCCGAAAGCCCGCACATCCATGGCCGACACATGGCCGGCCTTGGCTGGCGCCACCGGCCGCACCACCGGCGCCCGCGGCAAATGCTTGTCCGGTTTTTCCAGGAGATCGGCAGGGCCGCCCAGGGCCGCCACCATGCGCTGGAACCGCTCCGCCGCGGCGCCGCTGTCCCGCGCCTGTCCCAGCGCGGCCCCGGCCGCCGCCTCATCCTTGGCCAGCTTGCCGAGCAGCAGCATGTCGCCCGCCAGCGCGATGGTGACTGAATCCAGCCGCCAATCGCGCCGCCGCCCGGCCAGCCAGTCGATGCATTCCCGCACCTCCAGCGCATTCCCCGCGGTGCGCCCGAGCACCTGATTCATGTCGGTCAGAAGCGCGATGGTGGGCAGCCCGCCGCCAGTGGCGACATCGGCGATGCTGGCCGCCAGCTCCGCCGCCTTCTCATACTCCACCATGAATGCGCCACTGCCGAACTTCACATCCATCACCAGCCCTTCGAGGCCCGCCGCCAGCTTCTTCGAGAGGATCGACGCGGTGATCAGCGGAATCGACTCCACGGTCGCAGTGACGTCACGGATGGCGTAGAGCCGCCGGTCGGCTGGCGCCAGGTCCGCCGTCTGGCCGATGATGGCGCAGCCGGCCTCCGCCACTACGCGCTTGAAGCGGTCGATATCGGGCGTGGAGACATAGCCGGGGATGGCATCCAGCTTGTCGAGGGTGCCGCCGGTATGGCCCAGGCCACGGCCGCTGATCATCGGCACGGCGCCGCCGCAGGCCGCCACCAGGGGCGCCAGCATCAGGCTCACCTTGTCGCCGACCCCGCCGGTGGAATGCTTGTCCAACCGCGGACCCTGCAGCTTGATGCCACGCCAGTCGATCACCCGGCCGGAATTCGCCATGGCGCGGGTCAGTGCCACCCGCTCGGCCATGGTCATGCCCTTGAAGAACACCGCCATGGCGAAGGCGGCCACCTGGCCTTCCGCGATCGAACCGTCGGTAAGGCCTTTGACGAAGAATCCGATTTCCGCCTCGCTCAGCGCCGCGCCGTCGCGCTTCCGGCGGATCACCTCCTGGGGCAGGAACGCGGCGGCCATGGCTAGTAGCCGGAACGCGCGCCCTGCGCCGGTGCATGGCCGAGCGCCGCCAGGATATCGTCCAGCAGCCCGCTGGCGCCGAGGCGGAAGGTGCGCCCATCCACATAGCCCGGCCCCATGATCAGTTCGGCTAGGTCCAGATAGACCTTGGCCTGCGGCAGTCTGCGGATGCCGCCCGCGGCTTTGAAGCCCACGGGGATATCGTCGGTGCGGAGATAGCGGGATTTGTAGATCGGGCGGGCCCCATCGATGCCGGGATACTCGCCGGCCTCGCGGTCCGGCTGCGCGGCAAAGTCCCGCGGCGACTCCTGCGCGCCATAGCGCACGGTCTGCATCATCGCCGCCGCCGCATCCGGCGTGGCGCCGACGGCGATCTTGCCGGTGGAGGTCTTGATGAAATCCGCGCCTTCGTTGATCGCCATCTCCGACAGTTCCACATCGGCAGCGAAGAGCTGTTGCGGATCGGCGCCGCCGCCGCGATACCTGCCGGTCTCCAGTATCACCTTCATCGGCCGGCCGTCACAGGCCTTGCGCGCCTTCCACATCACCGTGCGCCGGTTGGCGAAGCGCTGCTTGGGCACGTAGTCCAGCGGCGGGATCACCATGTCGATCTCGTCGGCGCCGTCTGCGACCGCGCCGGCGATCTCGCGCTCGATATCGTCGGGCAGGCCGGTGCCCGCCGGAAAATTCGCCACCGTCGCCACGCGCACGCCGCTGCCGGCCAGCAATTCCTTCGCCTGCTTCACGAAGCGCGGATAGATGCAGACCGCCGCCACATTGCCGAACGGCGTCACCGCGCGCTTGCACAGGGCCGCGATTTTCTCCGGCGTGTCGTCCTCGTCCAGGCTGGTGAGGTCGAGCAACGGAATCAGCCGCCGCGCCAGCGCCTCGTTGTCTTCAGCCGCCATGGGCAAGGGCCTCGCAATAGCCGGCGATGAGGGTCTGCAGTTTCGTCGCCGCCCCGGCCGCTTCCCGCAGCGTCTGCTCATGGCTCAGCGGTTCGCCCATGCCCGCCGCCAGGTTGGTGATGACGGACACCGCGGCGACGCGCAGCCCGCAATGGCGGGCGACGATCGCTTCCGGCACGGTGGACATGCCGACAGCATCGGCGCCGAGACGGGCAAAGGCGCGGATTTCCGCCGGCGTCTCGAAGCTTGGGCCGAGGATCGCTGCATAGACGCCTTCGCCCAGCACGATGCCGGCGCGGGCAGCGACGCGGCCGAGGATGCGGCGCAATTCCGGATCGTAGGCATCCTCCATCGCCGGAAAGCGCGGCCCGAATTCCTCGTCGTTCGCGCCGGTCAGCGGGTTCGCCGGCTGCATGTTGAGGTGATCGGAGATCATCATCAGGCTGCCGGCACCCATGCCCGCCCGCAGGCTGCCGGCGGCGTTGGTGAGCAGCAGCGACTCGCAGCCGAGGCTCTTGAGGGTGCGCACCAGCATCTTGATCGGCTCCGCGCCCTTGCCCTCATAGAGATGGACGCGCCCCTGCAGGCAGGCGACCGGCAGGCCCCCTAGCGTGCCGAGGATCATCTTGCCCGCATGGCCTTCGACGCCGGGCTGGGGAAAGCCGGGAATGTCTGCATAGGAAATTATTGTCGCCGACGTGATCGAGTCCGCGATCGGCCCCAACCCCGAGCCGAGCACGAGGCCCAACCGCGGCGCAAATCCGGGAGCCCGGGCGCGGATGGCGGCGGCGGCGGTATCGGGGTGGCTCGGCAAGGGCGGCTTCTGAAATTTCATGTGATCGCCATGAAGCGGCGGAGATGGAAATTCACCACGAAGCCGCAAAGAACACAAAGCCCAAGGCGCGGAGCCTGTTTCTTTGCGACTTCGTGGCGAGCCCTACATCAGCGGAAATGCGACGGCCCAAAAGACAACGGCAAGAGTTCGCCCAGGGTGATCGTGCGCCGCAATCCATCCGGCCCGCAGAGATGCACCGGCGTGCCGTCGCCGGCGAATTCCCTGAGGCGCTGCCGGCAGCCGCCGCAAGGCGACACGGGCTCGGGGCTCTCGGCGACGACCAGCACCTCGACGATCTCCTTCTCGCCCGCCGCCACCATGACGCCGATGGCCGAAGCCTCGGCGCATTGGCTCTGGGGATAGGCGGCGTTCTCCACATTGCAAGCAGCATAGAGCTTGCCGCTCTTGCCTTTGAGGCAGGCGCCAACCCGGAAGCCGGAATAGGGCACATGGGCATTCTTTCGCGCCACCAGCGCCGCCTGCAGCATGGCGTCCATGCTCATCTATCTATCCTTCACAAAGGGTATGCCGCTGGCCTTCGGCGCGATCGCGCGGCCGACGAAGCCGGCGAGCAGCAGCACGGTCAGGATATAGGGCAGCGCCTGGATGAACTGCACGGGGATCTCGCCGATGCCGGGGATCGACGCACCCTGCAGCCTGATCTGCACCGCGTCGGCAAACGCGAACAGCAGGCAGGCATAGAGCGCCGTCAGCGGCCGCCATTTGCCGAACACCAGCGCCGCGAGCGCCAGGTAGCCGCGGCCCGCCGTCATGTCGCGCACGAATTGCGCGTTCTGGGCAATCGAGAGATAGGCGCCCGCGATGCCGCAGAGCGCGCCGCAGATCAGCATGGCGCGGTAGCGCATCCACACCACGGAGACGCCGGCGGTATCGAGCGCGTGGGGATTCTCACCGGCCGCCCTCAGGCGCAAGCCAAACCGAGTGCGATAGATCACCCAGGCGGTGAGCGGCACGATGACGACGGTGGCATAAACCAGGATGTTGTGGCCGCTGACGATCTCCGCATAGATCGGGCCGAGCACCGGCACGCCGCGCAACGCCTCCGCGCCCGGCAGCGTGATCGGCGTGAAACGCCCGCCATCGGTGAGCAGCGGCGTCTGGCCGCCCTTGCCAAACCAGGCATTGCCCAGCACCGGCGCCAGGCCAGCCACCAGGATGTTGAGCGCCATGCCCGACACTACCTGGTTGCCGTTATAGGTGATGCTGGCGAGGCCATGGAGCAGCGCCAAGGCGATCGCGACGAAGATGCCCGCCAGCAGGCCGAGCCAGGGCGAGAAGGTCAGGGCGGCCACGGTGGCGGCGGCGAAGGCTGCGCCAAGCATCTTGCCCTCGAGGCCGATATCCACCACGCCCGAGCGTTCGGCGAACAGCCCGGCCAGCGCCGCCAGCACCAACGGCACGGCGACTCGCACGGTCGAATCCAGCAGCGGCAGTGCGCCGAGAAAGTACTCGTTCATGCCGCGACCTCTTGCGGCCGCCGGAACAGCGCGACGATGTGAGGCTTGAACATGTTCTCCAAGGCCCCGCAGAACAGGATCACCAACCCCTGGATCACCACCACCATCTCGCGGGTGATCTGGGGGATATCGAAGGTGAGTTCCGAGCCGCCCTGATACAGCGCGCCGAACAGCAGCGAGGCCAGCACCACGCCGAGCGGATGGTTGCGGCCCATCAACGCGACAGCGATGCCGACGAAGCCCACGCCGCCGGTGAAGCCCTGCAAGAGATAGTGATGTACGCCGAGTATGTCGTTGAAGCCGACGAAGCCCGCCAGCGCGCCGGAGACCAGCATCGCCATGATGATGGCGCGGGACGGCGAGATGCCGGCGTAGCAGGCGGCGCGCTCGCTATGGCCGACGGTGCGGATCTCATAGCCCCAGCGGGTATGCCAGATGAAGATCCAGACGAAGCCGCAGCAGAACAGCGCCAGCAGCGACGACAGATTGAACGGCGAACGGGCGATGGAGATGCCGAACCAGCCGGCGATCTCCTGCGCAGAGGGCAGCCAGACCTCCGGCGCGAAATCGCGGCTGCGCGGCGCCTGCTGGCCCGGTTGGATCAGCACGTCCACCAGCAGATAGATCATCAGCGCCGAGGCGATGAAGTTGAACATGATCGTGGTGATGACGATGTGGCTGCCGCGCTTGGCCTGGAGATAGGCCGGGATATAGGCCCAGGCGGCGCCGAACAGCGCCGCGGCGATCATGGCCATCGGCACGACCAGCCACGGCGTCCAATCGTCGAATGTCAGGCACACCAGCGCCACGCCGAGGCCGCCGATATAGGCCTGCCCCTCGCCGCCGATGTTGAACAATCCGGCATGGAAGGCAACCGCGACTGCCAGGCCCGCGAAGATGAAATTGGTGGCGTAGTACAGCGTCGCTCCCACCGAGCCGGGATAGACCACGGCCCCCTGCACCAGCGCCTTCAACGCATCCCAGGGATTTGCGCCCACGGCGATCACCACCAGGCCGGTGAGCAGCAATGCAACGATCAGGTTGACCAGCGGCACCAGCAGGTAATCCACCCAGCGCGGGATTTCGGTGGGGTTAGCGGCCACGGGAGCACACGCAATATGGGACCGCAGCGGAACTAGCGAGTTCGGCTTTGCCAGCCCCCCTCACCCTAACCCTCTTGCCCTGCAAGCGGGTCGAGAGGGGACATTGGAAATTCTGTCCCCTCGCCCCGCGGAGCGGGGAGAGGGTTAGGGTGAGGGGTCTTGTGAAAGGTGTAACTTTCATCGCCGCCATCGCTCACCCCTGCCCGGCGATGCCGGCCATCAGCAGGCCGAGCTTCTGTTCGGTCGCCTCGTCGCGCGGCATCTCGCCGACGATCATGCCGTCGAACATCACGAGAATTCGATCGGCGAGGCCGAGGATTTCGTCCAGCTCGACCGACACCAGCAGGATCGCCTTGCCGGCATCGCGCATCGCCACCAGGCGGCGATGGATGAATTCGATGGCGCCGATATCGACGCCGCGGGTCGGCTGGCCCACCAGCAGCAGCGCGGGATCGCGGTCCATTTCCCGCGCCAGCACGATTTTTTGCTGGTTGCCGCCGGAGAAGGCCGCCGTGCGCAGCTGCGGATTGGGCGGCCGCACGTCGAAGGCCTCCATCTCCTTCTGGCAGCGGTTGCGCACCTTCGCCTGGTCCAGAAGGATCGGCCCGTTATAGGCGGGATCGTCATGATAGCCGAGGATCGAAGACTCCGCGGCACTGAATGGGCCGACCAGTCCCTCGCGCCGCCGGTCCTCGGGCACGTGAGCCAATCGCGCGGCGCGCGCCGCCCGCGCCAGCTCCTGCCCCGAGGCGCAGGCGATTGGCTTGCCGTTCAGCGTGATCGAGCCGCTGTAGGGCCGCATGCCCGCCAGCGCCTCCAGCAATTCCGTCTGGCCGTTGCCGGTGACGCCGGCGACGCCGACGATCTCGCCAGCGCGCACTTGGAATGAGACATTCTTCACCCGCGCCACGCCGGACGGGTCAATGACGCCGAGCTTGTCCACATCCAGCACCACGGCGCCGGGATGGGCCGGCGCCTTGTCGACCCGCAGCAGCACCTTGCGGCCCACCATCATCTCGGCGAGCTGCTCCCTGCTGGTGCCGGCGGTATCCACCGTGTCCACGACCGCGCCCTGGCGCATGACGGTGACGCGGTCGGTGATGGCCATGATCTCGCGCAATTTGTGGGTGATGAGGATCACCGTCTTGCCCTGCTCGCGGAAGCGCTTGAGCATGACAAAGAGCTGGTCTGCTTCCTGCGGCGTCAGCACGCCCGTGGGCTCGTCGAGGATCAAAATCTC
>DATKFM010000130.1:0-8130 GCA_035544395.1 Verrucomicrobiia bacterium | reverse complement strand
GATGACGATGACGATGACGACGATGATGATGATGACAACTGCCCAAAGCCGGGCTCAAGCGGTGGAACCGCTGGCTCTGGCGGCGTAGGCACAGGGAACAACCAGAACGACGGACACCATCACGGGCACCATGGACATCATGGCCACAGTGGGTCCGACAGTGCGGAGGCGGCGACTGACTTCCCCGGCTCAGAAAGCGGTGTGGGATAGCTCGATAGAACGCTGCCGCGATTGGGCGTTGAAGCACGGGCTGCCGTTCCCGGAACGGTGGCCGTTAATGTTTTCTTAAGGCTCGACCGCTTGGGCGCCCTAGGCGCCCATTCTTGTCACAGAAAAGCCAGGGTTCGCACCATCAGATATTAGGTCCTTGGTAATGAATTGATGAGATTTATTAAGCTCTTGAGGAAGGACCTAGACGACGGGACCAGATGAAACTTCTGACCAAAAATCTCCTGGTCTTTGCCGCGGTCTCGGCGATGTATCTGGGCGGCCTGCTCAATTTCGCCGAGCGGCACCTCATCGATCTTCGCTATCGGTTGCTGCAGCGCGACGCGACCGGCGAGATTGTCGTCGTAAAAATCGATCCTGTCAGCCTGGCGGAGCAGGGCGTGTGGCCTTGGCCGCGGTCGCGCCATGCCGAACTGCTTGACCGGCTGTTCGAAGCGGGTGCCCGGGAAGTAGCGCTCGATATTGATTTCAGTTCGCACCAGAACCCGACCGATGACGCGAGATTCGCTGCGGCGCTGAACAAGTATGGCGACCGGGTCATCCTGCCCGTTTTCAAGCAGGAGGACCGGCACTCATCCGGCAACGCCACCAGCTACACCAAGCCGATCCCGGAGTTCCTGACTTCGGTGCGAACGGCTTCGCTCAATGTGCGGCCGGATCCCGACGGCACGATCCGCATGATGCAGGTCGCCGACAGCTGGCCGGATGATTTCGTACCGACCCTGGCGACCATGTTGTCGGGCACGTCCCGCGGCGCGACCGACAGCTACAACATCGATTTCGGCATCCGCGCACAGTCAGTTCCCCAGCTTTCCTATGCCGACATCCTGCGGGGCAACTTCGACCGGTCGCGGATTGCCGGCAAGAAGGTGATCGTCGGCGCCACGGCATCGGAACTCGGCGACAGCAAACCCGTTCCCGTCCGGCAGGACATGCCGGGGCCGCTGATCCAGGCGATCGCCGCGGAATCACTAATGCAGCAGCGCGATCTCGCCAGTTCTCCCGGCGCCGTGGTTCTCCTTGGCATTGCCGTTATCGTCCTGATCGGCGGCACCCGGTTCCGTGCCTGGAACTGGCGCTTCGGCCTCGCGGTCACGGTTGCCGCGACCTTTGCGATACTCGGCATCGCATTGCTCGTTCAGGCCTATCTGCCGGTGATCCTCTACGTCACGCCGCTCATCTTCGCCGTCGGCGCTACGTTCATCATCGGACTGACGGGGCGGATCGAGGACCAGAGCGTGCGGCTGCTGGCGCAAGGACTCGCGCTGAAGCATCAGGATGCCTTCATGCGCCGGGTCGTAAACAATACCTTCGACGGCCTGCTGACCATCGATGGCATGGGGTCGATCCGCTCGTTCAACCCGGCCGCACAACGCATCTTCGGCATCGGCGCCGACGAAATGCTCGGCCAGAACTTCGCCACCATGCTGACCGGCACGGCCGGCTTCGGCGAGGGCTCCGGCGCGGCGACGTCGCTGCTCGGCGCGGTCGCCCGCAGCGGCACCTCGCGCGGCATCATGGGACGCCGGCGCGACGGCAGCGCCTTCCCGATGGATCTGGCCGTGACCGAAATGCAGGAAAGCGGCACGTCGGTTTACATCGCGCTGGTGCGTGACATCTCCGCCCGCGCCGCCGCGGAGACCATGGCGGCCGAGGCGCAGCAGCGCCTGGTCGACGCGCTGGAGAGCATCAACGAAGCGTTCGTGCTTTGCGATACCCAGGACCGTATCGTCCTGTTCAACGAGAAATTCCGCGAGCTGCACGGCCCGGTGGGCAACGTCATCGCCATCGGCAGCCGGTTCGACGATATCGTCCGGGGTGTTGCCGCACAGGGACTGGTGCCCGAAGCCAGCGGCCGCATCCAGGAGTGGATCCGCGAGCGCATGGCGCGCCACCGCGATCCCCAGGGCTCTTTCGAGATGGAGATGACCGACGGCCATTGGTACCGCATCAGCGAGCGGCGGACGATGGGCGGCGGCGTCGTCGGCACGATGATTGACATTACCGAAGAGAAGCGGCGCGAGCAGGAGTTGCGCCGCGCCCGCGATGCCGCCGAAATCGCCAACCGCAGCAAGAGCGAATTCCTGGCCAATATGAGCCATGAGCTGCGCACGCCGCTCAACGCCATCATCGGCTTCTCCGAACTGATGAAGAACGAGGTGCTCGGCCCGATCGGCGTGCCGTCCTATAACGGCTATGTCCGGGACATCCACGAGAGCGCGCAGCACCTGCTGGGCATCATCAACGACATCCTCGACCTCAGCCGCGTGGAGGCCGGGAAGCTGAAGCTCTTCGAGTCCACCATGAATATTGTTGCCGTGGTGCAGGGTGTCGTGCGCCTGATCCAGGAGCGCGCCACCGACGCCGGCGTCAAGATCGCCGTCGAATCGGCCGCCGACATGCCCGCGCTATGGGCCGATGAGCGGCTGGTCAAGCAGATGCTGATCAACCTGCTGGCGAACGCAGTGAAGTTCACGCCGAGGGGAGGGCAGGTCAATGTGCGCGTCCAGCAGGACGCCGCCGGCGCGATTGCCCTGATGATCACCGATACCGGAATCGGCATCTCCGAAACCGACATGGCCAAGGTCATGGAACCGTTCGGCCAGGCCGACGGATCCCTGCGCCGCCGCTATGACGGCACCGGGCTGGGATTGCCGCTGGTGCGGTCGTTTGTCGAGCTGCATGGCGCAACCTTCGACCTGGACAGCCGCGTCGGCGCCGGCACCACGGCCATCGTGCGCTTCCCCGTGGAACGCACGCTCAAGGCCGCTGCACCCCTGTCGGCGGCCAGCGGCGGCTCCGGTGAGGTACCGCCAAGCAACGTCACCAACCTGCGCAGCGCATAACAAGCGCGGTTTGGCCGCCGCATTCATCGCGGCAATCTCAACCTGCAAAATCTGAAAGGGACGGCGACGGTGGAGCGGAACTGTGACTAGCGGCGCTTGTCCAGAATGATCTGGTTCTCGCTGTCGACGAAGGTGACGTTGTATTTCCGGAGCACGCTCATGCCCAGGAGCGCCGTTCCGCCCAGCGAGTCATCGTCGACAAACAGCACGCTTACGCGCCGGAGGACCTCGCTGCGGTCCGCGCCGCCGAGTTCGAGGCTGGCCAGCGTGCCGTGATAGGCGCTGATTACGCCGTTGGCGGTCTGGACGGCTGTCTCGTCGAGCCGATCCAGCTCATAGCCCATTTGCCGGGCCATCGAGGTCGGCAGGATGATCTCCGTGGCGCCGGTATCGACCAGCAGCGACTTCATGATTGTCTTGCCGTTCGGCCCTTCGAGCGCGACGCGCATCACATGATGGCCGAAGCTGCGGGTGGTCTTAATCACCAGCGGCCAGGTCGGCTCCGCCGGCGTTGCGACCGCGAGATTCGCTTCCGTCTGGTCCGGCGTCGCAAGAACCCAGCCAAAACCTACTGCGGCAAGCACAGCGGCAACCGTACCCATGACCGTCGGTAAGGTGGAAATATGCGCCTCCGTCACTTGCCGGGTTGCCGGTCTGGTTTCAACCATCTTACGGCCGCCGCAGTTAAATGACCCTGAACGGACGGGCCGTGAAATCTGCGCGATCAATCTTGCGGCGTTAAGGACGTATTAAGACTTCTCCGCCATGATGCTCGGACTGACTTCCTCCAATCATCGACCTAAGCCGCGCCCTCGGGCGCGGCCTTTTTTTTGCCGAATCGGCCGCCGAAAACCAGCCCCAACTATCTGAAACTATTAGGCTATGGTTAATGGCCATCTCACACAAATGACACAACAAATCACAGCCGTAGACCGTCATGGTAACCATGACACGGTCGATGTCCGCAGTCTCTGCGGATGGCTGCTGTCCTGTAGTCCTTTGACCCGAACGGCCCCTGCGCCGCTGAAGTGATGAGGACTTTTCCACCCACACGCAAACTCCATAACCCCGCGTCTCGCGGGGTTTTTTTTACCGTCAGCGCCCTGTGCAATCCGTCACTGCGCCGGCCGATCCGCCATGATGGTTTACGCGGCAGAAATCGAGATTCGACGACATACCATAGCTTTACATGGTGCATTCGAAGTATAATCGCCGCAATTCCAAGACAAGAAATCGGAGGAAGTGAGATGCGTAGGGTGTCGCGTACCAGCATGGGTTTTGCCGCAGCAACAGCGCTGCTTTGGAGCGGCGCTGCGATGGCCGAGCCGGAAATCGGCGCCGTCATCCAGCAGGATTACTCCGGCGCGGTCGGCACGCGCACTGCAGGGCAATCGGAAGACCTGGTTTATACCCAGACCCTTTTCGCCGAAGAGCGCGTGGACACCAGCGAGACCGCAAGCACCAGCCTGGAGTTCTTGGATAAGACCAGCCTCTATGTCGGCAACCGTTCAAGCGTCGTGCTCGACCGCTTCATCTATGATCCGAGCACCCAACATGGCGAGGCCGCGATCAACTTCACCAAGGGCGCGTTCCGTTTCATCACCGGCAACATCAAGAGCAAGGAAGCGGTGAACCTGAATACGCCGACGGCGTCGATGGTGATCCGCGGCACCCACCTGCTGATCTTCGTGCTGGCGGACGGAACTTCGGAGATCAACGTGCTTGAAGGCGCCGTCGATCTGACGCCCTGCGAGTCAACGGAGCCGCAGCGGGTGAATGCCGGCCAGGCAATTACCATCACGCCAAGCTGCGATACCGCGCGCTCGATCGCTCGCCCCGATACGCAGCGGGCCGACTTGATTCCGCAATGGCCAACCGATCTCGCGGCCATCCAGGATGTCGCCCCCGCCGCGGGCGATGAAGACGAAGAAAACTTCTATGACAACGAAGAGAGCGGCAAATCCCACGAGCGCAACGAGCGCGACAGAAAAGGCAATGATGGCTGACCTGGCCGTTAGAATCTGAATCAACAAACCATGAATCACATCTTATGGCGCCGCCGCGGTTTCTGCGGCGCGGCGGCGGCATCCGCGTTGCTCTATGCAATCACTGGAAGGCCGGTTGCGGCGCAGACGGCGGTCGCCGGCGATGTCGTGGCGTTGCGGGTCTGGGCCTATGGCACCGCGCCTGACGGCGCGGCACGGCGCGATCTATTCATGGCCGATCCAGTCTATGTGCGGGATACGCTGCAGACGGTGCCTGATGGCGCGCTGCATGTCGAATTGATGGATGAGTCTGTCCTCCGCCTGGGATCGGCAACACAGATAGTGGTCGATGAATTCGTCTACGAGGGCTCGACGGGATCCCTGCAGTTTTTGGCCTCGATCTCCAAGGGTGTCTGCCGCTTCGTCACCGGCAAGGCCAGGAGCAAGAAGTTCCGCGTGCAGACGCCGACCGCCAGCATTGTCGCGCGCGGCACGATCTTTTCCGTTTGGGTCGACGGCAACGGCGAGACTGTTGTCTGGGTGCAGGAAGGCGAGGTGGATGTGACCTCGGCCGTCGATGGCGGCTCGGCGACGGTCGGTGCCACCGAGATCGTGAAAGCGCCGGCAACGGGCGGCATCGAACTCGATGCGACTCGGCCGCCGAACGATCCGGGTATCGGCGACAGTTCCAAAATCAACGTGAAAACGACAAAACGCGGCAGTTCGCAGTAGGCGTGATCTAACCTGTCAGCACCGCCGCGAGGCGCTTCACTGCCAGCGCCAGGGCCAGCAGATGCTGCTCCTGGCGGTGAATAGTCAGTCGCAGCTGTTCCAGTTGGGCCGCCAGGCTCTGGCCGTCGGTGCGGCGCGCCATCTCCTCTTCGAGCCGCAGCAGATCGGCGCAATTGTTCTTGTAGCCGGCGACGAGATCCTCCAGCACGCTGTTCTGCTGCGCCACCGCGGCCTTCAGTCGGTTCACGAAGTCCGGCGAGGGCGATGGGTCGCTAGCAGGTACCGCCGCAGGCCGCGGCGCGGGCTGGGCGGCCGCCGGCTGTGCCGTCATCGCCGCATGGGCCATCTGCACCGATTGGCGCACGCCGGCCAGCTCGTCGAGGATCGAGGCGAAGGGATTCTCTCCGCGGCCCTGCCCCGGCAGGCGGATGCGGAATGCCGGCGCTGCACGCTCGGCAGCCACATTCTCCGGTGCCGGCGCGGCAAAGGCGTGGACTGATGTCTGCGGTGCTGATGCGTTCATGGCCATGTCCTTCGCAACGCCGTCCACGCCGATATGCTGGGCGAGGGAATGAATCTCCTGCACCATACGCAGCGACAGCCGCGAATTGTGACTGACGCTCAGGATCAATGCCTCGCACAGCCGGTTGAACCGCGCGCGCGGATCGTCCAGGACATCTTCATGTCCACGAAGTTGTTCGGGCGAGAGCATGGCCCGGCGTTTCCCACCACGTATAAGGTCCGGCTTCTTTCGGCCGTCGGCAGCGCTTACTTCCGCGCCACTCGAATTGATAAAAATCGTCGCTTATACGGGAGAAAAATGCAAGAAATAGTAATGGTTTACGAACATGGTTGCGCGCGGTTCGTTAACCTTCGCGCCTAGGCGAGATAGTCGGCGTCCTCGCGCACCTCGATCAGGGTTGGCCCTTGCCGGCCAAAGGCTTGCCCGATTTCCCGCTGCAGGGCCTTGAGGGTCGCCGGCCGAACGGAGCGGCAGCCGAAGGATTTGCCCAGCGCAAGAAAATCCGGATTGCGCAGCTTGACGCCGATTTCGGGGATGCCGAGCTCCACCATGTCGCCGGCGATCTGGCCCAGCGCGTCGTTGTTCCAGAGCAAGATCGGTATGGGCAGGTTGTATTGGACCGCCGTGGCCAGCTCCTGGACCGTGAAGAGGAAGCCGGTGTCGCCGGCCACGGCCACCACGGCCCTGTCCGGCGCCGCAATCTTGGCGCCGATGGCGGCCGGCAGGGCATAGCCCAGGGTACCGTAGCCCGAAGGATGGAAATAGGAGCGCGGCCGTTCACCGGGGAACATATAGCAGGCGGTATAAGCGATCTGGGTCATGTCGGAGACCACGATGCCGTCCGCCGGCAGCGCCGCCCGCAGCGTGTCCAGCACCTTGAGATGCTTTTGCTTCAGCGGCGGCAGGCTGTCGCGGTTGCGAGCGCGCAGAGATTTGATCTCCGCCTCGTCGATGCCGCCCTGGGTCAGCGCCGAGACCTGGGGCACCAGCGCTTCCAGCGCAGCGCGGGCGTCGGCCAGGATCGCCGCGTCCGGCCGGTAGTCGCGGACGATGCAGGCGGGGTCGATGTCGATGCGGACCAGCTTGCCGGCGAAGGGCAGACGCTCGACCCAGGAGTCGGTCTCGCCCAGCTCCGTCCCCACGGCCATCACCACGTCGGCGCTTTTCACCAGCTCCAGGGTGGCGTCCAGCATCAGCGAGGAGCCGACGCTGCGCGGGTGGCTGTCGGACACCACGCCCTTGGCGGCCGTGGTGGGAATCAACGCGCCGCGGCGCTTCTCCAGCAGAGCCTGCAGCAGGTCGCCGCACTCGCTGGCGCCGCCGCCATTGAGGATTACCAGCCGCTGGGCGCCGTCGATCAGCCGCGCTGCGGCATTCACCGCCTGGGCGTCGGGCGCCGGCGGCTGGGATTTCGGTCCGCGGTCCTTGAGTGCCGGACCGGTGGACGCCATGACATCAAGCGGGATCTCGATATGCACCGGCCGCGGCCGCTGGGATTCGAACACCCGGAAGGCATCGGCGAAGGCTGGCATCAGCTCGTTGGCGCTCCGCACGGTGCGGCTGAAGGCGGTCAGCGGCGCCATCACGGCCTGCTGGTTGGTGATCTCATGCAACTTGCCGCGGCCCTTGCCCAGGTCGCCGGTGGCGTTGACCGAGGACAGGATCAGCATGGGCGCGGAATCGGTGAAGGCCTGGCCGATCGGCGTCGCGGCGTTGGTGACGCCGGGCCCGGTGATCAGCACGCAGACGCCCGGCCTCCCGGAGGCGCGGGCATAGCCATCGGCCATGAATCCCGCGCCCTGCTCATGGCGCACGG
>DATKFM010000129.1:0-29243 GCA_035544395.1 Verrucomicrobiia bacterium | reverse complement strand
CATCGTCAGTCTCTCCTGTAGCACCACATAAGCGATGGCTATGGTGATCAGAGGTTCTAGATTGAACAAGCTGGCCACGCGGACCGGGCTGATCAGCCGCAATGACAGCAGCCAGGTGGTGAAGCCGACAACATAAAGGCCGCAAACGCCCATTGCCGCTGCAACGCCGCCCGCTGTCGCCGGCCAGGCAAGCCCACCCACGAAAATGAACACGATAGCGACCGCGATCATCATCCAGAGGTTGATATAGAAATTCATGGTCATCGGGTCATGGCGCTGCAGCACCGGGCCGGAGAACGTGATGATCAGGGCCATGGCGGTGCCGCCCGCCACGGAACACGCGATGCCGCGTATATCCAGCGTGTCGAGATTTGGCCCCAGTGCCAGCACCAGACCGGCAAAGGCGACACAGAGCGCGACAACCTTGAGCGGTGTCAGCCTTTCCCGGCCGGTGATCGCCGCGAACAGGGCGACGAGCAGGGGAAATGCGAAGAAAATGATCGCCGACAAGGTGACCGGGATGTAGGCAACTGACGCCAGGTAGCCGAGCGACATGACGGCGGTCATCGCCGCGATCCAGAGCGAGCCGCGGAAACCGTCACGCGGCAGCGACATCGGACGGCCCAGCAGTTTGAGGAGCACGCCGATGACGACCACGAACACGACGCAGCGCGTCAGAACCAGGGTTTGTGCCGTGGTCCCTGAATCATAGGAGAGCTTCGACAGCGTGGTGATCGAACCGAAGAAGGTTGGCGTCATGACAGCCGCCAGGGTCCCAAGCCAAAATGCTCGAGCGTGGCTTGGCGCCGGTAGGGTTGCGGGCGCGGTCAGGGCTGTCTCCCGTGGCCTTTTTGTGGATTTGGCGGCCAGCTTTAGGGGCCGAGGGCGGGCCTGTCCAGGGCTAGACAGGCCGACGGGGCCGATGCCATAGTCCCGCCGCCTCGGACCGGGAATCACCCAGGGCCGGTAAAGGCATAGGCAGGCGCCGGGCGCCGCACCGCCACCACGCTAGGGCCAGCATGAGCTTCGGAACCAAGCTTTTCACCCGTTTCTTCGGCGAACTTGTCGGCTCGGACCAGTTCGGCAATCGCTACTACCTGGATCGCCGCACCAAGGGCCAGCAGCGCGAGCGCCGCTGGGTCATCTACAACGGTGAGGTCGAGGCATCGCGGGTTCCGCCGGAATGGCATGGCTGGCTGCACCGCACCGTCGTCGAGCCGCCGACAGTCGTCGCGCCGCAGGTGAAGCCCTGGCAGAAGCCCCATCTGCCCAATCTCACCGGCAGCGCCCAGGCTTATCGGCCCCCGGGCCACACACTCAAGGGCGGTCATCGGGCCAAGGGCACTGGCGACTACGAACCCTGGGTGCCGAATTGAGCGATTCCTTGCCTTCCCTGCGCCTCAATCCCCATCGATTTTCCAGACCATGAACCGCAACATCATCGAAACGATCATGGGCGCCGTCGTCCTGCTGGTGGCAGTGTTCTTTCTCGCCTTTGCCTATAGCAGCAGCAGCACGGGCGGCGTCGACGGTTACGAGGTCACGGCGAAATTTGGCCGGGTGGACGGGCTTGTCAGCGGCAGCGACGTGCGGCTCTCGGGCATCAAGGTCGGCAGCATCGTCGACCAGCGTCTCGATCTCCAGACTTTCCAGGCCGTCCTGCGCCTCAGCATTCGTGATGACATCAAGCTGCCGGCGGACACGGCCGCGCGAATCCTCAGCGACGGCCTTCTGGGCGGCAACTACCTGTCACTGGAACCGGGCGGCGCCGATGAAATCATCGAGGCGGGCGGGGAAATTTCCGTCACGCAGGACCCCGTGAACATCGCCGATCTTCTCGGCCGCTTTGTCTTCGGCAGCGCCGGCGACAAGGGTAAGCAGGAGACAGACGGCGCGGCGCAGCCTTGATTACAGCGCGAAGCCACCCCCATATTAAAGCGAGCCGTTTCCAGTTCCACAATTCGACAGCCAAAATCTGCGCGACGCCGTGAGCCAGCAACCTAAGAGCGACTTCCCTGTGTGGCGCCAGCCTGACGGCCAGCCCGTCTCCTGCGTCGACAAGATCAAAGTGCTGAATGAGAACCTGGCGGAGCTGCAGCAGATCGCCCAGGACGCGCTGGAAGATGCGGTCCTGATCGGCTGCGACGAGGCGCAGGTGCGCGAAGTCTTGCAGCGGCTGATGAGCTCGCTCGTAAATCCCTATCGCAAACCCGCCTCCAAGACATGAACCGGAGCGGCGTCACCGTTGCGATCGGCTTCGCCCTTTTGCTGCCGGCTCTGCCGGCGGCGGCCGATCCCTATGACACGGTGATACTGGAGACCCTGGATAAGATCTCTGCCCGCGTTTCCCGTGTCGAAGTGCCTGTCGGGACCACCATCACATTCGGCAGCCTGAAGATTACGCCGCGCCATTGCGACAAGCGTCCGCCGGAAGAAACGCCGGAAAGCTCGGTTTTCATCGAGATCGTCGAAGAATTTCCCGACGAACAGCCGAAGCTGGAATTCTCAGGCTGGATGTTCGCGTCGAGTCCGGCGCTCTCGGCGCTGGATCACCCGGTCTATGACGTCTGGGTGGTCGACTGCAAGAACTCCTCGACTTCCGCCCCCGTAACCACGCCCTGAAACTTTGCCGGCTTGCCGATGGCGCGGGTCAGCCGCTGCCGGTATTCGGAGCGGGGAATCTCGACGGTTCCAAACTGCTGCAGGTGCGGCGTGACGAACTGCGTGTCCAATAGCTGATAGCCGCCGAGCTTGAGCCGTACGGCCAGATGCACCAGCGCGACTTTGCTGGCGTCGGTGGCGCGGCTGAACATGCTCTCTCCGAAGAAAGCGCCGCCGATCGAGATGCCATAGAGGCCGCCGACCATCTCGCCGTCCTGCCAGCATTCGACCGTATGAGCGAAGCCCATTTCGAAAAGCTGGCGATTGAGCTGGTGGATCTGCTGGTTGATCCAGGTATCGGCGCGGCCGGGCCCGGGGGCCGCGCAGCCCTCGATGATGCCGTCGAAATCGCTGTCGCAGCGGATCTCGAAGGGATTGCGGCGCAATGTCTTGCGCAGGCTGCGGGAAATATGGATGTGATCCAGCGGCAGGATGCCGCGCATCTCCGGGTCGATCCAATAGACGTGGGGATCGTGACGCCCCTCGGCCATGGGAAAGACACCGAGAGCGTAAGCCCGGAGCAGCATATGAGGCGTCAGCGTGACCATGGCGATCGGCGGTTCCGTTGACCGGTTGCGCCGATGATACCGCAAGAAGCCGCGGAACGGGAACCCTCTAGGATTCGACGATCACAAATTTTTCCAGCCAGCGGATATCGTAATCGCCATTGATGAAGTCGCCGGCGGCGATCAGCCGGCGGTGCAGGGGAATGCTGGTGTCGATGCCGCCGATGACGAATTCCTCGAGCGCCCGCCGCAGCCGCATTAGGCACTCGTTCCGGCTGGTGCCATGGACAATCAGCTTGGCAATCAGGCTGTCGTAGTGGGACGGCACGCGATAGCCGGTGTAGAGCGCGGAATCGACCCGCACCCCCAGACCGCCCGGCGCATGATAGTCCGTGATCTTGCCCGGGGACGGACGGAATGTGACGGGGTCCTCGGCGTTGATCCGGCATTCGATGGCATGGCCGTTGAAGGTGATCTCTTCCTGGGTCATGCCCAGCGGCGCGCCGGCAGCGACGCGGATCTGCTCACGCACCAAGTCGATGCCGGTGATCATCTCCGACACCGGATGTTCCACCTGAAGGCGGGTGTTCATCTCGATGAAGTAGAACTTCCCGTCTTGGAACAGGAACTCGATCGTGCCGGCGCTGCGATAGCCGAGCTTCTTCATCGCCGTGATCGCGGTCTCGCCGATCTCCCGCCGCTGCGCGGCATTGAGCGCGGGCGAGGGCGCTTCTTCCAGCACCTTCTGATGGCGGCGCTGCATCGAGCAATCCCGCTCGCCGAGATGGATCACATTTCCATGGCTGTCGCCCAGGATCTGCATCTCGATATGCCGGGGATGGGACAGGTATTTCTCGAGATAGACGGCGTCATTGCCGAAGTTCGCCTTGGCCTCGGCCCGTGCCAGGCTCAGCGACTGCACCATTTCCTCGCGCGAGTTGGCGACTTTCATGCCCTTGCCGCCGCCGCCGGCCGCCGCCTTGACCAGCACCGGATAGCCGATGCCGTCGGCCAGATCCATTGCCTCCGCGTCGTTGCTGATGGCGCCGGGCGAACCCGGCACGACGGGCAGACCCAGCTTGATCGCGGCGACTTTCGCTTCCACCTTGTCGCCCATCATGGAGATATGCTCGGGAGTCGGCCCAATGAAGGTAAAACCGTGCTCCTCGACCATCGAGGCGAACTTGGCGTTTTCGGAAAGGAATCCGATGCCCGGATGGATCGCATCGGCGCCGGCAATGCTGGCGGCGGTGAGGATGGCCGGCATATTAAGATAGCTCTCGCGGCTCGGCGGCGGGCCGATGCAGACACTCTCGTCGGCCAGGCGCACATGCATCGCGTCGGCGTCGGCGGTGGAATGCACCGCGACGGTGCGTATGCCCATCTCGCGGCAGGCGCGATGGATGCGCAGCGCGATCTCTCCGCGGTTGGCGATCAGGACTTTTTCGAACATGCCGGCGGGCTGCCTATGCGCTCGTCTTGCCGCGGATCAGGCGACGACCATCAGGATATCGCCGTACTCGACCGGTCGGCCGTCGTCGAAGAGGATCTCTTTCACGGTGCCGGCATGGGGTGCGGGTATTGGGTTCATCACCTTCATTGCCTCGATGATCAGCAGCGTCTGGCCTTTCTGCACGCGATCGCCGACCTTGACGAAGTGATCGGCGCCGGGCGACGCGGATGCATAGGCCGTGCCGACCATCGGCGACATGACGGCGCCGGCCGGCGGTCCGTCGCTGACAACGGGTGCCGCGGCAACGGGCGTCACAGGCGCTGCTGCTGGCGCGGCGGCGTGAACAAGCGTGCTGCCGCGGGTCACGCGGATGCGTTGTTCGCCGGCCTCGAACTCGATCTCCGTCAGCCCGGTTTTCTCCAACAGGGCGGCAAGCTTGAGCACCAAGCTCTCGTCGACATCGAATTTCGGCATCAGGCGTCCTTCGTCGTTTGCAGGATTTCGGCCATCGCTTCCAGCGCGAGGCGATAGCCCGTCGGCCCAAGGCCGCAGATCACCGCGCGGGCCACCAGGCTGACATAGGAATGGTGGCGGAATTCCTCGCGCCGGTAGATGTTGGAGAGATGCACTTCGATGATAGGCAGTTCCGTGGTCTGCAGCGCATCGAGGATGGCGATCGAGGTGTGGGTATAGGCTCCGGCATTGATGATGATCCCGGCATGGTCCTTGCGTGCCTCCTGGATCCAGGTGACCAGTTCGCCTTCAATGTTCGATTGCCGGAAATCCAGCGCCAAGCCCAGCGGTCGAGCATGGCGGCGGCACAACTTTTCCACATCGCCCAGTGTCGCACGGCCATAAACTGCAGGCTCACGCACGCCGAGCATGTTGAGGTTCGGCCCGTTGATGACAAGAATTTTGGGCGCGCTAGGCACGGTCAGACAGGCTCCCCTGGCAGGTCTTCCGGGCGATTCGGCCGGTGAATCACAGACTTATAACATTGTCCCGGTCGTGCGCAATGGCACCCCGGAGGCCTCAGAGCCGTCCATCTTGCCAGTCCAGATACTTCATGTAGAGCGGCACGAACCAAGGATTGCCGCCATACCAGAAGGGCGCCCGCAGCGGCAACTCATCGAACACGGTGGCTCCCTGTTTGTCGCCCAGCAGCTTGAGGGCCACCTTCCGGCCCATCCAGGTCCCCATAGGGACGCCGGCGAAGCAATAGCCCATAGCATAGTGCACGCCGTCCTGCCGGCCGATATGGGGATACTGGTCGAAGCTGGCGGCACACTTGCCGCTCCAGGCGTGGGAGAGACGGACCGAGGCGAGATCGGGTACCAGCCGGCCCAGCGCCTTATGCAGCCGCGCCACCTTGGCCTTGAGGTTCGACACGGGTCCGCCGGTGAAACCGCCGAACAGGATGCGATCTTCATCCGGCGACGGGCGCATGAAGAAGATGTTGTTGGTGTACTCTATGAAGGGCCGGCCCTGCGGGGCGACGCGCTTGATGACTTCTGATGGTAGCGGCTCGGTCGCCACCATGAAGCCGTGGAACGGCACAACGCGCCGCTGGAACCAGGGCAGGGACTTGTCGACGTATCCGTTGGTGGCGACGATGGCATCGCGGGCGCGCAGCGCGCCCCGGCTCGTCTTGACGACGATCCCGTCGCCATCGCGCTGCAGGCCGGTCACCGGCGTGCGTCCATGAATCTCGACGCCCTGCGCGACGACACGATCGAGCAGCCCCTGATGATAAAGCCCGGGATGAAAAGTGCCGTGATCGGGAATGACCGCGCCGCCGATATAACCCTGTGCGCCGGTCTCGGTCGTCAGTCGCTCGCGCGAGATCATTTCGAAGGGCTCGCCAAGGTGTTTGTCCCGGAGGCCATACTCCCTGGCCATGGAGTCATACTGCGCCTGATCCTGCGCGGCGATGAAGCGGCCGCGCTGGCGCAGCTTGCAATCGATCTGCTCGGTCTGCACGAGATCGAGCACATAATCAAAAGCGGCACGCATGTCGCGGAACACGGTGATCGCCCGCTCCAGGCCTTCATGCTCCCGGATACTCCCGAAGCTATGCTTCAGCGAGCGGCCGACATAGCCGGCATTGCGCGAACTCGCTCCCTCGCCCGGGTCCTGCGCGTCGAACACGGCGACGCTGCGTCCCGCGCGGGCCAGCGTCAGCGCCGCCGAAAGGCCGGTATGACCGGAGCCGACGATCGCAACGTCAACCTGCGCCGGCAGCGGGCGCTGCGGCATTAGCGGCCGCGGCGCCGCGTCCCACCAATAGGGCTGTTCCCGGAAACCAGGTGCGAAGATCTCGGTCGTGTCGGTCATCTCGGTCCGCCGTTCCTACTCTTCGTTGGCGGCATTCTCATCGTGAGGCGCGCTTGTTCCGGGCGCCCGCGGATCCAGCTCAGCGGCAACCGGCGTCGTCTGAGTCACCTTGATGAATTCGCCTTGTTCGGCCAGCGGCTTCGCCGTGCGGCGCATCATGCGGTACGCCGTGAAGGCCGAAATCAACAAAAGCGCCGCCATGATGAATGCAAACAGGCCACGCGGACCCATCGCCTCCATGACCTGCGACGACACGATAGGCCCCAGGCTGGCGCCGATGCCATAGGCCATCAATAGGCCGCCGGCCGCCGGGACGAACTGGTCGCGCTCCACATAGTCGTTGGTCTGCGCGACGCTGAGGCCATAGAGCGGATGAGCAGCGGCATCCATCAGAAAGCCGAGCGCTGCGAGCGGCAGCAGCGCGCTGACGCCGCTGACTGCCATCACGCCGGCGATCGCCGCCGCGGCCAGTGTGAGAATAAGCATGAGCCGGCGGCGGTCCATGCGGTCCGAAAAGGCGCCGACCGGAAACTGCGCCAGCAGGCCGCCGACTAGCGTCACCGTCATGAACAGCGACACGGCGCTGGGCTTCAGCCCCACCGCCTGCCCATACACCGCACCCATGCCGTAGAAAGAGCTGTTGACCAGCCCGGCGGTCATGCAGCCAGCGACCCCGAGCGGCGAGATCGCGAACAGCCGTGGCAAGCTGAGCCGCACGCGCCGCGTGATTTCCGGATTGCCGGTGCGGGTCAGCGCCACCGGCAGCAGGGCCGCGACGAACAGGATGGCCGTGAGCGAGAAAAGCTCGAACTCATGGGGATCGCCGAGGTTCAGCAGCAGCGGTCCGCCTGCCACCGCCGCACCGCTGATCACCGCGTAAACGGCGAAGCACCGGCCGCGGATCTCGTTCGCGGCGCGGTGATTGAGCCAGCTCTCCATGGTCATGTAGAGCCCGGCCATGCAATAGCCGGCGGCGGCGCGCAGCGCGATCCAAAGCACGAGGGAGTCCCACAGCGCCAGCAGCAGCACGGCGATCGCCGCCGTCGCGGCGAAGACGGCGAAGGCCCGGATATGCCCGACCCGCGTGATGATCCGGTCCGCGCTCAGCGACCCCAGCAGCAAGCCGAAGAAATAGGCTGACATCACCAGGCCGATCACGGTCGAGGAAATGCCAGCCGCGCCCAGCCGCACGCCGATTAGCGCGAACAGCGCACCGCTGGCGATGCTGAGCAGCCCGAACCCTAACAGCACGGCGCCAAGCGCCCGCACCACGGCCTTCAACGTGGCATCGGCGCGGCCGTAGGTGAGGCTGTTCATGATCGGATCAATCCGGGCATCAGCCGCCCATGGACATGCCGCCATTGACCCGGATGGTCTGGCCGGTGATGTAGGATGCGTCGTCGGATGCGAGGAACGCCATGGCGGACGCAATCTCCTCCGGTTTGCCATAACGCCGCATGGGCACGATCTTCAGCGTCGCTTCCAGTCCGGCCGGGTCGATTTCGCCCAGCATCTCCGTGGCGATATAGCCAGGCGAAACCGCGTTCACGGTGATGCCGTGACGCGCTACCTCCGCCGCGATCGGTTTCATCATGGCGACAATGCCGCCCTTGGATGCGGTGCAGACCGAATAGCAATTGCCGCCGAAATCGGCGACCTCGGTGATGCAGGAGCCGGTGATGACGACGCGGCCATATTTGCGCGCGATCATCGGCGGCAATGCGGCGCGGGTGACATTGAAGAAGCCATGGAGATTGTTCTCGATCGCGCGCGACCAGTCTTCGTCGGTGCTGTCGACGAACAGCTTGTCGATGACGATGCCGGCGTTGCTGACGAGTATGTCCAGATGGCCGAAGGCCTTGACTGTCTCGCCCACGAGCCGCTCGGCATCCTCACGCTTGGAGACGTCAGCCTGAACCACGATGGCTTCGCCGCCTGCCTTGCGGATGCCGTCCGCCACCGCCTTGGCCTTGTCGATCGTGCTGACGCAATTGACGACGACCTTGGCGCCTTCTCGAGCTAAGCGCTCGGCGACCGCCTTGCCGATGCCCCGCGAACTGCCGGTAACGATGGCGGTTTTGCCCTTCAGATTCATGGCCCAGCCTCCCTATCTTCTTGTCGCAAGGCTAAGGGGAAGGGGGCCTTCCGGCAACCGCCACACTGATTGCGATTGCCAGGGAGGCGCGAGCTACGGGCCGCGATGCGAATGCTAGGACGGCTCGGCGCGCGCCTTGGCGATATGAGCCTTCAGGTCTTCGAGCTTGATGGCGCCTGGGATGAGCGTCTCGCCGATGATGAAGGCCGGCGTGCCGTTGATTCCAAGCGTCTCCGCCAGATTGTAATTCTGCTGCAGTTCCTGATCCACCTCGGGTGCTGCCATGTCCTCCTTCAACTTTGCGACATCCAGCGCAAGTCCGAGGGCAATATTCTCGACATCTTTGGCACTCAGCTTGCCTTTGAATGTCATGAGGGCGGTATGCATCTCCGAATACTTGCCCTGCTTGCCGGCGGCCAGCGCCGCCCGGGCGGCAAAGAGGGAATCGTCACCTAGGATTGGAAATTCCTTCACGACCACGCGCACATTTCCGTCGGCTGCAATCATATCGGCAATTGATTGATGCATCGCCTTGCAGTAGGGGCAGCGATAGTCGAGGAACTCCACGACGGTAACGTCGCCGGCGGGGTTGCCGAGAACGGGCGAAGCAGGCTCGTTCACCAACTTCGGTTTCAGGTCCTTGACGGCTTGCGCGTGGGCCTGTTTCTGCGCCTGCTCCTGTTGTTGCTGGAACTTCTGCAGCGATTCGGCAATGACTTCCGGATGTGCCAGGATGTAATCGTGGATCGCCTGTTCGAGCGCGGGATCGGCGCCGGGTGCACTTGTCTCCTGCGCCTGGCTGCCGGCCGGCACGAGGATCAGGATGCCGGCCAGAATTGCGCCGGTTAGGCTAAGCCCGCTGCGCATCGAATGAGCTCCTAGGGTTGAGAATGGGACCATTGTCGCGGATTGGCCGTTTGCGGACAATCAATCAATTCATTGGTCCTGTCGGCCTCACGCGAAATTCATCCGCTCTCACGAGGCCTAGGAGCTGCCGCCCCCGGCTGCGTTGGATATGTCCTGGGCACGAAGCCAGCCGGGCGAACCCGCGGGCAGGCCCTTCATGGCGCGTTCCGCCAGGGCCCTCGCCCTGACCCGGTCTCCGGAGGTGATGGCCGATTCCGCCAGGGCCAGCGAAGCTTCTGGATCCTGCTTGTTCATGCCATAGGCTATTCCCAGGTTCCGCCATGCGCCCGGGTTGGCAGGCTCGATTTCTACGACTCTTTTGAGATTTTCAATCGAGGCCTTGATCAATTCCGGGTCCTCGGTTTCTTTCTGCACGCGTCCCAGCGACATCAAGAGCATTGGCGAATCCGGTTCGGCATCTACGGCGGCCTGATAGAAAGGGACCGCCGCCTTCGCCTTGCCGCCCTTGAACAGAATGTCGCCTTTCAGTTCGTTGAAATAAGGATCGTTCGGATAATCGCTCAGGAGGCTGTCGACCTGGGAAATCGCTTTCGACATTTGTCCGGCGCCGAAGTACGCCACAGAGCGTGCATATCGAGCCTCGAGGCTGTTGTCGCTATCCGGATACCGCTTAAGCACGCGGGGCAGTGGGTCGACATAGCCGATGAGCTTGGCGCGAATTCGTTGAAACATCTCCTCATAGTCAGCCCGGGGCGGTTGGTTGCTGAATGGCGATTGATCGACATGGGCTTGGACTGCTGCGATACGTTCGCTGGTCAGAGGATGGCTCAGCAGATATGGCGGCGGCTGCAGAACGATTTTCTGTTCGTCCGCAAGAATTCCCAGGAACTCCAACATGCCTCTCGAGGATTGCCCGGTTTCATCAAGGAATTTCATGCCGGCTTGATCTGCGGCGGATTCCTGGGTTCGGCTGAACTTCATCAGCGATCCCATCGGTGCGTTGGCTCCGCAAAGTGAGACAGCGCCGCCCGTATTGGCGCCGCTGGCCGCGCCGCCAGCAGCAGTAAGAACACCGAGCGTACAGAACAGGATTTGTTCGATCGAGGCGATACGCTGCGCCTCCTTCATCCTGGGAAGGTGCCCGCCCGCGATGTGACCGGTTTCGTGGGCGATTACGCCGATCACTTGATCCGCGTGCTCGGCGGCGCGCAGCAATCCCGTATGTATGAACAGGTTCTGTCCGCCGGCGACGAAGGCGTTGATACGGCTGTCCTGCAGCAAATAGATGTGCACGGCGGTCGGATCCAGGCCGGCGGCGCTGAAGATCGGCTCCGCGAACTTTGCCATCACCGCTTCCGTTTCCGCATCGCGGATGAAGACGGGCCGCTGTTGTGCCAATGCTGGTGTCGAAGCAATGACTCCGATCAGCGCGAATTGCAGGAGCCGCTTCATGGATGAAACCTATTCCGTTTTCGACAAGTCATAGCTGGTCACATCGCATTCCGCTGTCAATGGTTTTGTCCGCTGGCGTTGCCTATGATGCCGACGCGAAGGTGGCCGCGGTGTGGCAAGATTTGACCAGATTAGAGCCGAAATTCGCGCAATCTGGCTGGCTATCGGCCGATATGCCGGTGGTGGCGGACACGGCAGGGATTGAATGAAAGCAAAGACTTCACGGCGCAGCGATGTGCCGCCGTTCTATGCGATGGAAGTACTCCGGGAAGCCAACGAGCGGGCGGCGGCCGGAGAAGCTGTTCTGCATCTTGAAGTGGGGCAGCCGAGCACAGCCGCGCCGTCGGCCGTCATTGCCGCGGCAAAGCGCGCGCTGGACAGCCATCAGCTTGGCTACACCGAAGCCATGGGTATCGGCGACCTCCGGCAGCGCATCGCCGGCCACTACCAGGCGATGTACGGCCTCGAGGTTGATCCGGCCCGCATCGTCGTCACAACAGGTTCTTCCGGTGCCTTCATGTTGTCGTTCCTGGCCGCATTCGATCATGGCGACCGCGTCGCGCTGGCCGCCCCCGGCTATCCGGCCTACCGGAATATCCTGCAGGCGTTGGGCCTGGTGCCCGTGTCCATAGCGACGACCGCAGAGACGCGCTTCCAGCCCACCGTGGATCATTTGGCTTCGCTCGAACCTCAGATTCAGGGACTGATCGTTGCCAGCCCATCAAACCCGGCGGGCACGATGCTCACGCGCAAAGAGCTCGGGGCCGTGTATCGCTATTGCCAGGACAATGGCATCCGGCTGATCTCCGACGAGATCTATCACGGGATCACCTATGGCGAAGCGGCGACGACGGCCCTGGCCTTCGGCGGCGAGGCCATCGTAGTCAACAGCTTTTCCAAGTACTTCTCCATGACCGGCTGGCGGCTCGGCTGGATGATCCTGCCGGAAGTCCTATTGCGGCCGGTGGAGCGGTTGGCGCAGAACCTTTTCATCTCGCCGCCGACGCTGCCGCAACTCGCCGCCCAGGCGGTGTTCGACTGCAAGGCCGAACTTGACGGCAATGTGCAGCGCTACGCGGAAAATCGCCGCGTGCTCCTGGAGAAGCTGCCGCTGGCCGGCTTCGACAATCTCGCGCCGGCAGATGGCGCATTTTACATCTACGCCGACGTCTCGCGGCTGACCAATGACAGCCAGGAGTTTTGCCGCCGCATGCTGGCGGAGACGGGAGTCGCGGCCACGCCCGGGATCGATTTCGACCCCGAGCGCGGACATCGCTTCCTGCGGTTTTCCTTCGCCGGTTCCGCCGCCGACATCGCGGCCGCGGCCGACCGGCTGATAGCCTGGCGGCGCTAGGCTACTCGATCAGCCGCTTCCACCAGCCGCGCCGCGGCGGTTCCGATGTTGAGGGCGCTCCGGAAATCTCCGGCTGGTCGTCATCGTTGTCGGTGCCACGCGCGCGCGGTGCCGGCGTGTCGATTGCCTTTGGCGGCAGTTCCTCGGTCCGGCGAAGTTCGGGCGGCGGCGAGAATTGCATTCGCGACTCCGCCGGCTCGACGCGCTCGATCGAATGTTGCGGAGCCGAGTCTGAAATATCGGCTTCGCCATGCCGTTCCGGCATGCGGTCGTCGGCCGCGGGATCCTGGCCCGAGACGCTTTCATGGCGCGGCTCCTGGCCGTTGGCGCCTTCGGCGGAGTCGCCAAAGCGCTCGCCACCCCGGCGCCGGCGCCGGCCGCCCCGGCGGCCACGCCGCCGGCGCCGCCGTTCGCCGTTTTCGCCCGGCGGGCCGGCATCCCGTGACGCGCCGCCTTCAGACGGCGCTTGGTCGCCATCGCCGTGAGGCTCGAACTCATCCGCCTCTTCGTTTTCGCCGCTATCGCCGGCGCCGTCTTCAGGCGCGGCGGCATGTCGGTTTTCGTCCCGTGGCTGGTGCCGCTGGCCTTCATCCCCGCCGCGCTGACCGTCGCGGGGACCATCCCGCTGGCCATCCCGGCCACGGCCTCGGCGGCGGCGGCGGCGGCCGCGGCGGTTGCCCTGTTCGTCGGACGGTGCCCGTGCAGCCATCGGCTCGGGCGTTCCTTCTTCGGCAACGGCCGGTTCGCTGCTTTCCTCGGCCACTTCGACTTCTATTTCTTCTTCGTCCTCAAGCGGCATTTCCGGCAGGGATACCGTCACCTTGGCTTCCGGCACGGGAATTGGCGTCTTGCTGCGCTCCATCCGATGCTCGGGCGGCACCAGGCTTTCGTCGGCGGCGATGACGACGCGCATATGATGGCGGACTTCGATCTCCGCCAGCGCGGCCCGCTTGTTATTGAGGATGTAGAGTGCAACTGCCGTAGGCACCGTCACCGTTACGCCGGTGCTCCGTTGCTTCAGGCCCTCGTCCTCGATGGCGCGCAGCATGTACAGCGCCGTGGATTCCGTCGACCGTACATGGCCGGTGCCGCGGCAATGGCGGCAGGTCACCATGCTGGCCTCGAACAAGCTCGGCCGCAGGCGCTGGCGCGACAGTTCCAGCAGGCCGAACGGGCTGATGCGCCCCACCTGGATGCGCGCCCGGTCGTTGCGCAGCGCTTCCTTGAGCTTGCGCTCGACCGCTGCGTTGTTGCGCGACTCCTCCATATCGATGAAATCGATGACGATCAGGCCGGCGAGATCGCGCAAGCGCAATTGCCGCGCCACTTCCTCCGCTGCTTCCAGATTGGTGCGCAGCGCCGTTTCCTCGATGTTGCGTTCCCTCGTCGAGCGGCCGGAGTTGACGTCGATCGCGACCAGCGCCTCCGTCGTGTTGATGACGATGTAGCCGCCGGAGCGCAGCTGCACGACTGGATTGTGGATGGCGTCGATCTGGCCTTCGACCTGGAACTTCTGGAACAGATGCTGGGCCGGATCCTCGAACAGCTGCACCCTCTTGGCATGGGAGGGCATGAGCATGCGCATGAAATTCTTGGCGTTCTTATAGCTTTCGTCGCCCTCGACCAGGATCTCCTCGACATCGCGCGCATACATGTCGCGGATGGCGCGTTTCACCAGGTTGGCCTCTTCGTAGATCAAGGCCGGCGCGCGCGATTGCAGCGTCAGTTCGCGAATTTCATCCCAAAGCCGCAGCAGGTATTCGTAGTCGCGCTTAAGCTCGGTTTTGTTACGTTCCTGGCCCGCCGTGCGCACGATGACAGCCATGCCGTCGGGAATTTCCATCTCGCCGAGGATGGATTTCAGGCGCTTGCGATCGGTGACGCTGTTGATTTTGCGCGAGATGCCGCCACCGCGGGCGGTATTCGGCATCAGCACGCAATAGCGGCCGGCCAGCGATAGATAGGTGGTGAGAGCGGCGCCTTTGTTGCCCCGCTCTTCCTTCGTCACCTGCACCAGCAAGATCTGCCGGCGCTTGATGACTTCCTGGATCTTGTAGCGCCGGACATGCCGGGTGCGCCGGGGCCGCATTTCCTCGGCTTCGTCGCCGCCAACTGTCTCGACCACCACGGGCGGGCGAGGGGCTTCGCGGACGCCGCCGGCATCGGACGAGACTTCCGCTGCATCGCCATCACCGTCGCCATCACCGCCGGCACCGGGCGATGCGGACTCGGCAGCGGTCTCTGCCGACGTTTCGTCGTGGGCTTCGCCGGTGCCTTCGATAATTTCCGCTACTTCGTGATGCTCTTCGTGCGAGTCTTCGATTATCGGGCCTTCGAGGCGCGGCGACGAAATACGCAGAGCCTGGCCCTGCAGTTCGTCGTCTTCGGAAGCCATGTCCGGCTCAGCCGTGACGGCCTCGGCAATGTCCTCGCCGGAGTCATCCGGCACTTCATCGCCGCCTTCATCCTCGCCGTCGTCGGCGCTGGCTTCGAGATCCGGCGCTTCCGTTGCGGGCTCCTCATTGTGCTCATGCACGCCATCATCCTGAGCATCGTCGGAGGCCGGCATGATCTCCGCAGGGGCGGCGGAATTCCGATTGCGATCACGGTAGCGATCGCGCCCGCGGCTGGGGCGGGCGTCTTCGAACTCGTCGTTGTCGGCATCCATGGCCGCCTGCTCGGCCAGCAGCGCCTCGCGGTCGGCGACCGGGATCTGATAGTAGTCCGGATGGATTTCGGAGAACGCCAGGAAGCCGTGGCGGTTGCCGCCATAGTCGACAAAAGCCGCCTGCAGCGACGGCTCGACGCGCGTCACCTTGGCTAGATAGATGTTGCCCTTAAGCTGTCGCTTGCTGGCTGTTTCGTAATCAAACTCTTCGAGACGCTTGCCGTCGACCACCACAACCCGTGTCTCTTCCGGGTGGGTGGCTTCGATCAAAAGACGCTTTGTCATTATTGTGAAACTCCAAACCGCGTCCGGCGCGCGCAGCTATCCAGCCGCGCGGCGGCGCGATAATTTTGTCAATGTTACAGGCGACGATCATGCGCACCCGTCGGATAAAGGGCGGCGCTTGCGGCGCGCGCCCGAAAACGTCACTCGCAGCGCAGCCGGAACCTGAGCTCCTTCGCACCGCCACTCCCGCTAAGCCGCATATCGCGCTCTGTTATCGAGCGTTTCGGTCCTACCCCGGGGGTTTGTCGTGGCCGGCACACGCCATGGCGGGCCGACCTGAACGGCCGGGGAACGGACCGGAAATGAAATCCGGCGAACACAGGTGGGCCATCATAAACCGTTCGTTAGATACCTCTCAATAACCATTCCCGACTAGAATGCGCCCTGGTTAAGACCAATGGTTAACGAAATTGGTAAATTTTCCGCTGTCCGGGCTATTTTTCTATAGACAGCAATAGGTTGGCAAAAGTATATCGTTCAGACATGCTAATGTTGCTCTCCAAGTTACTGGATTCACGCCTAGTTCTGGTATTGGCCATCGCCTTGATGGCTGCCGGGACCGCGCAGGGTTCGGAAGTCCGAGCCGTGCGCTTGGGCGTCCATGCCGATCATACGCGCCTGGTACTGGATCTTTCGGCGCCGACTCAGTTCACGGTGACTGACAAATCGGCGAACAACCTGGTGATCATCAAGCTTGCCGACGCCGCCACGGCGCCGAAACTGCAGTCGGCCTTGGCCGGGCAGGGGCTGGTCCAGGCCATTGATCTGGAGCCCCACGGCAAGGCTCTGGAAATCCGCGTGACACTGGCGCCCGGCGCTGGGCTGCAGAGATTCGACACGCTGGCGGCCGCCGGCTCGAGCCCGGCGCGTGTGTTTATCGACATCGTCCAGCAGGATGCCGTCGCATCGGCGCCGCCCCAGCCGGGCGCCGCTGAAGCCGTCCCGGAACCTGCAGCAGTTTCGACCAAGACAGATGCGCCGGCGGCAAAGCCGGAACCCGTGCAAATAGCTTCCGCCGCGACCACCCTGCAAACGATGCGGGACCTGGTCGCCGCCGCTCTCAAGGCCGGCGAGGCAGAAGCAACTGCGTCGTCCAACGCCAACACGGCCGCAGGCTCGGACGACATCGCCTCCCTGATACCGCCGAGCAAGCCGGCGGCGCCTGACGCGGCTACTGCCGGGAACACGGAGCAAAGCGCGACTGTGGAACCCGGCGCCGGCGTCACCCTGGCGGCGATGCCGGCTTTCGGCGCGATGGTGATTCCGCCCACAAAGCCAAAGTCCGGCGGCGACAAGTTCCTGATCGCCCTGGACGCCGGCCATGGCGGCAAGGATCCCGGCGCCACCGGCATCAACGGCACCGAGGAAAAAGACATCACCCTCAAAATGGCCGTCGAACTGAAGGCTCTTCTTGAGGGAACGGGCCGGTACGACGTGCTTCTGGTGCGCGAGGACGACACGCTGGTCCCGCTGCGCAAGCGGATCGAGATCGCCCGTCAGTCCGGCGCCGATCTCTTCATTTCGCTGCACGCCGATCATAACGACAATAAGCATCAGCGCGGCGCGTCGGTTTACACCCTGTCGGAGACCGCGTCCGACACGGAAGCGGCCGCCTTGGCGACCCGTGAAAACAAGGAAGACCTGATCACCGGCGTCGATCTCAGCCATCAGAGCCAGATGGTGACCAGCATCCTCATCGACCTGGCGCAGCGCGAGACCAAGAACCTGTCGGCCCGGTTCGCCAGCTATGTGACCAAGCAGCTCTCGACCACCACGCGGATGGTCTACAGCTCGCACCGGTTTGCCGGTTTCGCCGTTCTGAAATCGCCGGATGTGCCTTCGATCCTGGTGGAATTGGGCTATCTGTCCAACGAATTGGACGAGAAGGAGCTGGTCAGCAAGAAGTACCGCGGCCGGATGGCCAAGGCGATCCTGCGGGCGATCGATCAATATGTTGACTGGCAGAAGGGCGTGAAGCCGTCCTAGACCGGCCGATCCGGCAAGGAAAGCGCCCCAGGCGGCAATTCCATTTGAGGCGGGCCTGCTGTATTAAAGCCATATTTCCGCGTGATTGTATAATCCGCATCCCTGGGCCCAGATAATGCGTCTCCTCGGTCGTATCGCCAGCGCGCTGTTCCTGCTCCTGCTCGTCGGGACGCTCGTCATTTACCTGATCCTGCTGCGGATCAGCTCCGACCTTCCTGATTATCAACAGCTGGCCAACTACGAGTATCCGGTCGTGACCCGGGTGCTGGCCGGCGACGGCCGGCTACTGGCGGAATATTCCATCGAGAAGCGCGTCTACGTCCCCATCCGGGCGATCCCGCGGCGGGTGATCGACGCCTTCCTGGCGGCCGAGGACAAGACATTCTACGAGCATCCGGGCATCGATGTGCCGGGCATCGTCAACGCCATCCTCATCAATGCCAAGAACCATATCGGCGGCGGCGATCGGCGCCCGGTCGGCGCCTCGACCATCACCCAGCAGGTGGCCAAGAACTTCCTGCTCACGAACGAGGTCTCCTACGAGCGCAAGGTCAAGGAGGCGATCCTCGCCTATCGCATCGAGCAGGCCTACAGCAAGGACCGCATCCTCGAGCTCTATCTGAACCAGATTTATCTGGGCCAGGGTTCGTATGGCGTGGCCGCGGCGTCGCTCGACTATTTCAATAAACGGCTCGATGAGCTGACGATCAGCGAGGCGGCCTATATCGCCGGCCTGCCGAAGGCGCCGGAGAACTACAACATGTTCCGCAAGCCGGCGGAGGCCAAAGGGCGGCGCGATTGGGTGATCGGGCGCATGCTGGAAGACGGCCGCATCTCCAAGGATGAGGCAATCGGCGCCAAGGAAGAAGCTCTGGTGTCGCGCAAGCGCGGCGAAGCCGAGGTGGTGCGCGCCGATTATTTCGCCGAGGAAGTGCGCCGCGAACTGATCAAGAATCCGGAGATCGGCGAAGACGGCCTCTATAAAGGCGGCCTCTATGTCCGTTCGACCCTGAATCCGAAGTTCCAGGATATTGCCGACCGCGTCCTGCGCGCGGGCCTGGTCCGCTATGATCTTCGCCATGGCTATCGCGGCCCGGTGGCGAAGATCGAGTTGGGCGAGGATTGGGCGATGAAATTGGCCGCCGTTGCGCCGCCGGCTGATCTCTATGACTGGCGCCTTGCCGCCGTCCTGAGCGCCGACGACAAGGAAGCCAGGATCGGCTTTGCCGACAAGTCTGAAGGCACGATGCCGCTCGCCGAGCTCAAATGGGCGCGCTTTGCCGAAGGCGGCAAGGTCGTTGGCAAGGCCATTGCCAAGGCCTCCGATGCCGTGCAGCCCGGCGACGTGGTAATCGTCGTCCTCACGCCGGCAAACGCTGAAGGTGAAGCCTATCCCGAGGACACCTACGCGCTCCGCCAGATTCCGGAAGTCAGCGGCGCTCTGGTGGCCATGGATCCCCATACCGGCCGAGTCCATGCCTTGACTGGCGGCTGGAGCTACACCCAGAGCGAATTCAACCGCGCCACCCAGGCGCTGCGGCAACCCGGTTCGTCCTTCAAGCCGATCGTCTATCTTGCCGCGCTGGACAGCGGGTTCACGCCGTCGACGGTAATCCTGGACGCGCCCATCACCTTGCCCCAAGGCCCCGGCCTGCCGCTTTGGTCACCGGAAAACTATGGCGGCGATTTCCTCGGTCCGACCACAATGCGGGTCGGCATCGAGAAGTCCCGCAACCTGATGACCGTCCGCGTTGCCCAGGCGATTGGCATGCAGAAGGTGGTGGAATACGCCACGAAGCTCGGCGTCGTCGACCATATGGATCCTGTTCTATCGATGGCTCTCGGCGCCGGCGAAACCACGCCGCTGCGAATGGCCACCGCCTATTCGATGATCGTCAATGGCGGCAAGAAGATCACCGCCACCTTCATCGACCGTATCCAGGACCGGCGTGGCCACACCCTGTTCCGTCATGACGACCGGATCTGCGACTGCGCCAGCCAGTCCTGGGCCGACCAAACCGCGCCGGTCATCCCGGACACGCGAGCACAGGTGATCGATCCCGGCACCGCCTACCAGATGGTCTCCATCCTCGAAGGCGTGGTGCAGCGGGGCACCGCGACGATCGTCAAACAGGTCGGCAAGCCGCTGGCCGGCAAGACCGGCACCACCAACGACAGCAAGGATACGTGGTTCGTCGGCTTCTCGCCCGACCTCACGGTCGGCGTCTATATCGGCTTCGATAATCCGCGCAATCTCGGCGACAAGGAGACCGGCGGCGGCTTGGCGGCGCCGATCTTCCGCGATTTCATGCTGGAGGCCCTGGCCGATCAGCCGGCCACGCCGTTCCGCGTGCCCGCCGGCATCCGCCTGGTGCGCGTCGATCTCAAGAGCGGGCAACGGGCCAGCGGACCCGGCACGATTTTCGAGGCCTTCAAGCCGGGCACCGAGCCGAACGGCCAGGGCGTCGTCATCGGCGGCTCGGGCGATATGTTCGGTACCGGCGCCGTGGGTGGCACCACCGGCGGCGGCACCACGACGACCGCCCCTACAGGGACCGGCGGCTTGTACTGACGCCGGGTTGAATCTACTTAAACGTCTCGTCTATTTGATCTCCGCCGCGGGGAATTCAGTTCATGCGTGCTGAAACACAAACACTCGTCGACCAGATCCGATCGTCGCTCTCGCTGCTGCGGAGGCATCTTTGACTGGGATAGCGCCGTCAAGCGCCTGGCGGAACTGAACGTCCGCGCCGAAGATCCCGACCTCTGGAACAAGCGGGCGGACGCGCAGAAAGTGATGCGCGAACGCACCCATCTCGAAAATGCGATGAAGGCCTTTCAGGGCCTGGAACGCGAACTCGATGACGCGCTGACGCTGCTCGAACTGGGCGAGGCCGAAGGCGATCAGGCGGTCATCGGCGAGGCTGAAAGCGCGCTCAAGAACCTGCAGGCCCGCGCCGCCAAGCGGGAATTGGAAAGCCTGCTTTCGGGCGAGGCCGATCACAGCGATTGTTACGTCGAAGTCAACGCCGGCGCCGGCGGCACCGAAGCACAGGATTGGGCGGGCATGCTGGCGCGCATGTACTCACGCTGGGCCGAGCAGCATGACAACAAGGTCGAGCTGATCGAAGAGAGCGCAGGCGAAGCGGCCGGGATTAAATCGCAGACCATTCGCGTCACCGGCGAGAATGCCTATGGCTGGCTGAAGACGGAGAGCGGTGTTCACCGGCTGGTGCGCATCTCCCCGTTCGACAGCCAGGCGCGGCGCCATACCAGTTTCGCGTCGGTCTGGGTCTATCCGGTCGTGGATGAGAACATCGATATCGAGATCAAGGAGTCCGATCTCAGCATCGACACCATGCGCGCCGGCGGCGCCGGCGGCCAGAACGTCAACAAGGTGGAAAGCGCCATCCGCATCACCCATGTGCCGACCGGCATCGTGGTGAAGTCGCAGCAGGACCGCTCACAGCATCGCAACCGCGCCATCGCCATGGCCATGCTGAAAGCCCGGCTCTACGAGATGGAGCTGCAGAAGCGGGAAGCCGCGTCGGCCGCCACCGAGGCGACCAAGAGCGACATCGGCTGGGGGCACCAGATCCGCTCCTATGTGATGCAGCCCTATCAGATGGTGAAGGACCTGCGCACAAGCGTCGAAACCAGCAATATCCAGGGCGTGCTCGACGGCGACCTCGATGAGTTCCTGTCGGCGTCCCTGGCGGCGCGGGTTGGCAACAAGAGGACCTAGACCGCCTCCTTGTACTTCGCCGCTACGCTGCCCATTTCCTGGGGCAATGCTGCTGAAACCGTGATCCAAGGCTATGAGACCCGAGTTAAAGCGAGAACTTGAACGGCAAATTCGCCGCGAACGTCTGCGGCGCGGCATGGCGGTCGCGGCGCCGCTGGGGTTTGCGGCTGCCGCCCTCGGCGGTATCTCGTTGATGCGCGTCTATCATGGCGGCGTCTGGGTGGCGATGCCCCTGGCGCTTGCGGCTGTTGCTGCCAAGCCATTGATCTTCTTTTTTCACTCCCGCAAGAAACGGCGGCAGCGCGAAGACAGCGAGCCCGACTAGCTCACCGTCCGTGGAAGCGTCACGGTCGCCCGCAAACCGGTCCCGTTGCGGTTTGACAACAAGACATCGCCGCCATGGGCGTGGAACACGGTCCTGGCCACCGCTAATCCGAGGCCGGTGCCGCCGGTGTCGCGGCTGCGCGAAGAATCCAAGCGATAGAAAGGCCTGAAGACCCGATCGAGCTGCTCGTCCGGGATGCCGGGCCCCTTGTCGTCAATCGTGACGATGATGTTGTCATCGTCGCTCCCCTAGGCGATCTGCGCCTCGCTGCCGTAACGCACCGCATTGTCGATCAGATTGGTGAAGCCGCGGCGCAAGGCCACCGGCTGGGCATCGATCGGGACCGGCGCCGATGGCGGCTCCATGCTCAGCCTGGCCTGCGGAATGTCAGCGCAGACGGCCGTCAACAATTCGACGAGATCGATACGCTGGCGCGCCTCCGGGTTGGCGTCCTCGCGGGCGAAGCTCAATGTGGAGGCAATCATCGTCTCCATTTCTGCCAGGTCGGCCAGCATCTTCTGCTGCTGTTCGGATTCGCCGATCAGTTCGGCCCGCAACCGCATCCGTGTGATCGGCGTGCGCAAGTCGTGGGAGATGGCGGCGATCATCCGCGTGCGGTCTTCGACGAAGCGGCGGATCCTCTCTTGCATGTCATTGAAGGCGCGGATTGCCTGGATGACGTCCGAGGCGCCGGCTTCCGGCAGGGGCGGGGCGTTGACGTTGCGTCCCAGCCGTTCCGCCGCCTGGGTCAGGGTGCTGAGCGGCGCCGTCAGCAGCCGGATACCGAGCACGGAGAGGCCGAGCACAATGACCAGCGTGACGAGAATGAGTGCTGTCGTGGCAGTCGACCAGGCCGGCACCGTTTCCACGTCAGGTGCTGCGATATTGACCCAGGTCCGGTCCGCCAGCTGCAGCGAGATGACATACATGCCCTCGCCTGGATTCTGATCCAGCACGTTCCGCATGCGGCCATGGACGTCATTGACCCGTTCGCCAAACAGGGTGTCAAAAGTCCCGGTTCCCCCGAATGACCATGGCGTCGGAAAGTAGTCCGCTTCGATCCCCAGCAGTTCCAGGCCCTCATGCCGGTCGTCGATCACTTCGGCGATCAATTGCGCCCGATCGTTCCGCGGCTTGTTCTTGTTGACGGCGTTTCCCGGCTCCCAGGCGACGATCAGTCCCGACTTGCTGACGCCGACGGCAATCGCCGGGCGTTCTTCGAGCCGCAACAGATCGATGGCGCGGGTCACCGCGACGATGCGTTCGGCGATGCGCACATTTTCCAGCAGCAACTGTGCTTCACGCCGGCTGTCGTAGTGAATGGCGATGGTTACCGCCTGCGACACGCCGAGTCCGAGGACGATCAGCAGGATCAGCCAGCCGGCCATGCTGGTGGGCAGCAATCGCCTCATGACTTCTGCACGGCCGGGGTGAACTGATAGCCACCGCCGCGCACTGTGGCGATGATCTTCGGCGCCTTCGGATCGGCCTCGATCTTGCGCCGCAGACGCATGACCTGGACATCGATGCTGCGATCAAAGGGAATCGCGGCACGGCCGCGGGCGAGATCCAGGAGCTGGTCCCGGTTCAGCACCCGCTGCGGATGGCGCAGGAAGGCAAGCAGCAGGTCGTACTCGCCGGTTGAGAGTTCGACCGCCTCGCCGCCGGGCGTGGTCAGCCGCCGCTGCGCCGTATCCAGCGTCCAGCCGGCAAATTGCAGGTTCTCGTTCTTCTCTTCCTTCTCGGCGAGGGCGGGACCGGAGCGCCGCAAAACGGCTTTGATCCGCGCCAGCAATTCCCGCGGGTTGAATGGTTTCGGCAGGTAGTCGTCGGCGCCAACCTCCAATCCGACGATGCGGTCCGTCTCCTCACCCATCGCCGTCAGCATGATCAGCGGCAGCGCCGAATTGGCGCGAAGGTCGCGGCACAGGCTGAGCCCGTCTTCGCCCGGCATCATGATGTCGAGGATGCCCAGGTCGATTCGCGCATCCGCCAGTATGCGCCTGGCTTCGCGCGCGTCCTTGGCCGTGCTGACCCTGTAGCCATGCTTCGCCAGGAAGCGGGACAGCAGATCCCGGATCTCCCGGTCATCATCGACAATCAGCAGGTGGGGCGAAGTTTCCATCGTCATCTGGCGTCCGCGTAACCGATAGCAGAAGAGGCACCGGGGCCATGGCGGAAATCCTGTAACAGACTGTAACAGGCGCCGCCCCTGAAGCCATCTGTAACAACAAAGCCATGGCGCGAAATTGCGCCGTTACAGCACATGCTTAGATCAGATGGCGCGGACGGCCGACGAGACAACCCCCGCCTCCCGATCCGCACCGGCTGCCTTTCGGCGCCAGGTAACAGAGGATGAAACGAGGAGAGAGACCATGAACGCAACCAAACTGCTGGGCATCGCTTTGGCGGCTGCCCTGATTTCGACCGGCGCAATGGCGGCGACGATGACTCCGGCGCAGCAGTGCACCGCGCTGCAGAAGCAGTTCGATACGGAAATCGTCAAGCACGGCACGGCCGCCAAGGCCGGCGAGGCGAAGACCCTGCGGACCGATGCCGGGAAGCTCTGCAGCTCCGGCAAGGACGCCGACGGCGTCAAGAAGCTCGAACAGGCGCTCAACGACATCGGCGTGAAGCCGCAGTCGTAACCGGGCCGTTCGGGGAGGCCGGAGCGGTCAAACCCCCGACCCCCGCCCGCCGCTCCGGCCTTACCACCTGACATCATGACCTGGAGATGAAAATGAACCAGACTTTGACCGACTCTCTGAACCGCGGCGGCGCTGTGCCAACTGGCCCGGCTTCACCGGCTCGTCGAGCCGGCCGCATCCTGCCGGCCTTCGTCGCTGCTATGGCGGGCGCCGGATTTCTGTTCAGCTTTTCCGCTGCTCACGCCGAACTGGCGCCTTCGACTTTCGCCGATCTCGCGCAGAAGGTGTCGCCATCGGTCGTGACGATCTCGTCGTCCCACAAGGTCGAGCGGCAGGCGGAAGCTCCCGACATGCCGTTCCAGTTCCCCCCGGGATCGCCGTTCGAGGATTTCTTCAAGCATTTCCGCGAGCAGCAGGGGCAGGGCGGCACCGAACATGTGCGTGCCCTCGGCTCCGGCTTCATCATTGATGCAACTGGTTATGTCGTGACCAACAACCACGTCGTCGACCAGGCCACCGACATCGAAGTGACGCTGTCGACCGGCAAGGAATATCCAGCCAAGCTGATCGGCACCGACGCGAAGACCGACCTGGCGCTGCTGAAGATCAGCGCGCCGCAGCCGCTGCCGGTGGTCAATTTCGGCGACTCCGACACGCTGCGCATCGGCGATTGGGTGATGTCCGTGGGCAATCCCTTCGGCCTCGGCGGCACGGTGACCACGGGCGTGCTGTCGGCGCGTGGCCGCGACATTCATTCCGGTCCGTTCGATGACTTCCTGCAGATCGATGCGGCAATCAACCAGGGCAACTCCGGCGGGCCGACCTTCAACCTCGCTGGCGAGGTCGTGGGCATCAACACCGCCATCTACTCGCCGAACGGCGGCAGCGTCGGCATCGGCTTTGCCATCCCGGCCAACATGGCGAAACCGGTGATCGCGCAGTTGCGCGACCATGGCTCGGTTTCCCGCGGCTGGCTCGGCGTTGGCATCCAGCCGGTCACGCCGGAGATCGCGTCAGCCGTCGGACTTACCGACCCAAGCGGCGCTCTTGTCATGAAAGTCGAGCCCGAGAGTCCGGCAGCGAAGGCCGGTCTGCGCAAGGGCGACGTGATCATCGGTTTCAACGGCCAGAAGGTCGATGCGCTCCATGATCTCACTCGTCTCGTCGCCGACACCCGCGCCGGCACCAAGGTCGATATGAAGGTCTGGCGCGACAAGAAAAACGAGACGCTCACAGTCGAGATCGCCAAGCTGAAGCCCGAGCGCATCGCCGGCGCCGACGATCAGCCGGCGGTTGAAGACGGCGCCGATGGCCGCGCGGTGAAGGAGCTGGGTGCAAGGCTCGCGGCACTGACGCCGGATCTGCGCCAGCAGCTCAGCATCCCCGACGAAGTCACGGGCGTCATGATCACCGATGTCGACAGCGATGGGGCGGCGGCCGAGCAGGGCCTGACCTCCGGCGACATTATCGTACAGGTGGGCCAGAAGCCGGTGGAGACGCCGGCCGACGTGGCGAAGATCGTCGATGCGGCGGTCGAGGCCAAGCAGGAGGCGGTGCTGCTGCTGGTCAACCACCGGGGCGACGAGCTCTTCGTCGCGGTAAAGGTCAGCCAAACTTAACCCCTAAACCCCGAAGTATGGCTGATCCGTCGGGAGGTCGCCTTAACCCCTTGAAATAGGGATAATTGAGGCGACCTTTCGATGCCCCCTCCGGCACTTCTTGATGCCGGACAAGAATAGGCCCTGGCGGTTACGCCAGGGCCAGTTTGTAGGTAGTCAGTACGAGTGCCTTTGCCAGATCGCTCATACCTGACCGAATAACATCGCGAGTGAGCTCGCTATTCCAGCCCTCCTAATCGCGCCAGCCGTGACGCTATGGGCGCGGCACCGTGCAGCCTTATGGTTGAGCTGCTCGCCCAGGCCGCGTTCGGGGATGGGTGTATCGACACGGATCGGGAAGCGTCTTTCCGCGCTGCGCTTACCGGTGTCGCGAGAGTGGGCCATTCCTAATCAAAGCAACGGGCAGACGGGCGCCGAAGGCAGCGCAGCCGCAGCCCTCTCGGCTTCCCCTTCATTTCCCTTTTCGAATTCAGCGCGCACAACGGCAGCCTGCACCTGGTCACTGGCGGACAGGTCATGGAACCAATTCCAGCACGCGGCAAGATAACCCGCAGGGAAATCGTTACCCGCATCTGTCCTGTCGTGATTTAGCACGGCTTGCAGCTTGTGTGCTGGATTCGTCGATAGCTCCTCATCCATGGTAGACATCGAACCACAGGGCCGGCCCGTCAACAAGGCTGCCCTGTGCACGGCCGAGGTCACAGCCCGAATAACAACGATAGGGAAGTTATCGCGCCGCTATAGTAACGGACACACCGGAGCTGGCGGCAAGCCAGTTGCAATCTTCGAGGCGCCCGCATCATTGCCTCGGTCAAAAGCCGCTCGCGCAACCTTTGTTGCATGCTGATCGCCTGGGGTGAGACCCGTGAACCAACGCTCGAGTGCCCTGCGATAGCCGGTCAGGAAGAATCCTTCGGCAGTTGGTGATTCATGGTGCAGAGCCGCATGAAGCTTATGCGCGGTAGCGTTTGTCATTTCTCCAGGCATGACAATCTCCCGACCATTGAGAATACGAAAGAATTAACGGTGTACCGGTCGTGAGTCTGTTCAAAAGCGAACGTCCGGCTAGCACCGCCGCGGCCCATATCATCGAGCCGCTATTGCCGCCACTTTGGCGCCCGTGGCAGGATTTCAGCTGCCAACCCGGCTTGCTGTCAGGGCTCCACCTTCAGCCTCCATTCGCGTGCCAGCCGCATGCCTTCGGTGAGTTCTGCTGGCCGGCTGAGTGCCGCACTGCCGACAAAAAGCCCCGGCGGTGAAGCCAGGGCTAGGTGATGGGTTATGGGTACGAGGGCAATTGCCAATTCACTCGTGCCTAACCGAATAACATCCGAGCTGACCCGGTTGTTCCCGCTCTCATAACGATATCGGCGATGGCGCCATGGGCCGATCTCCGTTGCAAATCAGTAGTGGCTCATAAGCCACCGATCCCTATGATTGGCCATCGACCAGCTGGGCGCCGCTTGTGAACAGATCGTACTTGCGGCGCTGATCTTGTTTCGTAGAGCTAAGCGTGCCAGCCCCGTTTCCCGACGATTTCCCGTTGCCGTTCTATATGGCAGTGGGCGAACTCATTATCAGCTGGGCTTTTCTGGAGCAGAAAATCGACGTCTGCGTCCGCATCGTTTTTGACCATCTCGATTGTTCGAGTATTCAAACCACATTGCCCCAAGGTACAAAACGCAAGGCGCAGTTTCTTAAGCGAGCATTCAAAGAGATCCCGGAACTAGCGCCGTTTGCCGACTCTGTCCCGCACTTCTCTCTGGCAAAGCACTTGGCCCACATTCGCCACACTGCAATCAATGGAACGTTGGCGGCCTATGATTCGGAATGCCAGACTGTGATTTTCAATATTTTCGATTCCGACGGTCTTGGGCAGAAAATCGATGAAGAGCGAATACCAATACGCGAGATGCTCACCATCAGTGGCCAATGCCAAGATTTGACAAAGCAGCTACAATCAATTGCCGAACGCCTCTCTGAGACATTCGTGGCTTAGGGTGTGAGCCAGATTGCGGACGTTACGGCAAACAGGCGCTTGGCATCGGCGCAGTGGAAAGTCGCGCTACTTTCAGTTCAATCCAAGCGGGATCAAGGCACGCATCACCTGAACCTCTGTCATATCGGACATTTTGGCGCCGCCGGCAAATTCGCCGCAATCCTTGCGGCTGCCTCCGGATGGTCGATGTCGTATGCGTCTAGCACGGCCACGCCGATTGCCTGATGTTCAGGCAACATGTCGTCCCACCAGGCGGTACAGGCATCGTAGTAGATCTTCTCGGAAAGATAGTCTGACTCCGCCCAAGTCTGGTTCAGGCAAGCTTGCAGCTTGTCCTGCGCATCATCGGAAAATGTCACGAAAGCCTTTCGGGAACTTCGCCGCTCTTGCAAAGCTCACAACGGTTGATAGCGCCCAATTCACCACGACCGCCCTGTGTTTCTACTACGGAAACAAGCTCGCTGTACCGGATAAATGATGTCTACGAGGGCAGCAGGCCCAATAATAGACCTATAGTGGCCACTTTGGCGCAGCGGGAAGGGCTTCGGCGGCAATTTCGGCCTGCTGACAATAGCCTCGAGCATATGTAGCCTTGCAGCCTGTGACCACCATCTTGTCGAGAGGAGATAAAGCCGCGTACCAAAGGATGCACGCCTGAACATAGACCGGCGGAAGACGCGGACCAGCGGCAATTGAATCGTAGTTTATCGCAGCCAACAGCTTGTCCCGGCCCTCATCACTTAATGGTGCCATGGTAATTCAAGGGCTTGAGCGAAGGAAAGTTCCGCAGCCCACACATCGGCCACGCCGTTTTGCGTTCGTTGCGCGGCTGTCCTAATGCGAAATCACCCCGCTACATTGGCGCCCGGCAGTTTCCGCTGCGTGCTCTTTGCCAACATAGGCGGTAGAGTACCCCGCAAAGCAGGGTAAAAGCGGCATGTTGGACCGCTCGACTAGGGCAATAACCGCCGGTGGGAAGGCAATCGTCCGAGCGGAGAAACCAATCCCCTCAGGAAGGTTGCACCTCAAAGGCGCCGCCTTCGAGAGCGCGACTTACTGGAAGTTGTGCCCGTAGCGGAACTTCCGTGAGAATCCGGCATTATTCTTGCGGATGCGCATTGCTCCGCAATGTTGTCGTGATCCCAGAAATCTTTACCGACAAGCCTCGGCATAGGGGCTGAAAGCAGGAGCGTCCAATGGTGGAGTCAACTTCCGATAACCGTGCGCTGGCTCGGCGCAAGGCAGA
>DATKFM010000128.1:0-4814 GCA_035544395.1 Verrucomicrobiia bacterium | reverse complement strand
CCAATGGAGGCTGAGATTGCTGACTGCGAGATCGAAGGACTGTGGTGCGAAGGGGAGGAGATCGTCGGTCACGGTCAGGCTCGGTTGGCCGTTTCGCGCCGCCTGCCGCGTCATGGCGAAGGAGCTGTCGCATTGCACCAGCAGCTCGATGCCCTTGCGGCCCTCGATCGCCGCCGCCATCTCGCCGCCATGGCAGCCGAGATCGAGCGCCACGGGGAAGCTCTTGTTGACCAGGTCCAGGCGTTCCGCGAGCCTGCCGGCAATCTCCCGCAGCAGGAAATCATGCTGCGCCAAGCCCGCGGCCGCGCGGTCGCGATGGAGACGCGAGAGCCGACGGTCGAAGATGTTCATCGAGTCGGTCATGGGACCACAATTCTAGAACCGGTCGATGACGGTGATACCGCTGCCGGTATAGCCGTTCATGGCCTCAATGGCGGTGCCCGCTTCGTCCAGGGAAATCCTGTGAGTCACCAGCCGCGACGGTGCGATGCGGCCGGCGGCGATCATCTGGAACAGCGCCGGAAAGCGGCTGGCGGGAATGCCCCGTGTGCCCATGATGCTGATCTGCCGGGAGTAGACGAGTTCCAGCAGCGGCACCGATGGCTCGGCATGGCGGCCCAGCGGCATGCCGATCTGTACATGGCGGCCCAGCTTGCGCAGGCCCCGGATCGAGTTGTGGAACGTCTCGGTGATGCCCAGGGCATCCACCGATACGTGGGCGCCGCCGCCGGTAATGTCGCGTGTGGCCTGTCCGACATCGCCGGCCGCTCTCGCATTGATCGATGCGCCTGCGCCAAGCGACTTGGCCAGATGGAGCGCTTCCTCATTGACGTCGATCGCCAGCACCTGCGCGCCGATGGCCGCGCCGATCATCACGGCCGACAAGCCGACGCCGCCACAGCCATGCACCGCCAGCCATTCGCCCGGCTGCAGCTTGGCGCGGTCCACCAGGGCGCGGAACGATGTGGTGACCCTGCAACCCATGCCGGCGGCATCGGCGAAGTCCATCGCGTCCGGAAGCGGCACCAGGTTGAAATCCGCCCGCGGCACGGCGATGCGCTCGGCGAAGGCGCCCCAGCCGGAAAAGCCGACGACGAACTGGTGATTGCAGACCGTCGCGTCGCCGCCCAGGCAATCGGGGCAGGCGCCGCAGGCGAGGATGAAGGGCGCCGTCACCCGGTCGCCGGCTTTGAACCGCCGGCACTCCTTGCCCACGTCCTCGACCACGCCCGCGAATTCATGGCCGGGGACATGTGGCGCGCTGACGTCGGAGTCCGCGCCGGTCCAGGCATGCCAGTCGGACCGGCAGACGCCGCAGGCCTTCACGCGGACAATCACGCCATCGGCCGGGCAGGCCGGCTCGGGAACCTGGCGGACTTCCAGGGGTGCTTTGAATTTCTCGAAGATCGCGGCGCGCACGGACAACTCCCGGACAAAGGCGACGGAGGAGCAGGGCGCTCCCGGCCCGCCTTCTATCCCACGGCCAGAGCGGCCGGAAAACCTCAGGCGTTGCGGCTGATGACGATGTCGAACTGACCGCGCAGCGCGCCGCTCTCGATAGCATCGTCTGGCGTCAGCGCAACGATTACGCCGGGGCGCGCTGCCGGATCGATGCGGTTGAGCACGCCGTCGCTGTCGTTCTGCGGCTCACCCGCCACATACATCTGCGTCACCAGCTCATAGCCATCGCCGCTGATGGCGAAGTGGATATGGGGCGTGCGGCCGGTATAGGCGACCGGCCTGATGGTGCGGAAGCGGTAGGCGCCATCGGCAGCGCTCACGGTTTGGCCGTAACCCTGGAAGCCGCTGGGCAGCGGCCCCATCCCGCCGGAGCGGGGATGGAGATAGCGGCCGCTGGCGTCGCATTGCCAGATCTCCACCCTGGCGCCGGCAATCGGCTGCCCGTTGAGATCCAGCACGCGGCCGAAAACATGGGTGACCTGGCCGATTGCCTGGGTCGCCGCACCGGTCACCTGCACCAGATCATTGTCATGATCCAGCGGCAATTCTGGCGGGTAGAATGGCCCGAGTGTTTGCTCCGGCGTCGGGACGAGGGCTGCGGCACGGGCGGCCGGCGATAGTGCTAACAGCGCCGTACCGGCGGAGAGCAGGGCAGTGCGGCGGGCAATCGGACGGGTCATGCAGGCTTTCTCCGCAACGGCAGATGTTATCCGACTTTTGCCATATGGGATGCCGCCTGCATCCGGGCAACCGCCACCCGTTGACAGGTCCGTGAGCGCCGGGTCCGATGGGCATCATGGTCTTCGCCCAGATGCGCCCGCTGTTGCGCCGGTCCGCCCAGGGGCTGCTGGCGGCGATCCTCCCGCCCCGCTGCCTGAAATGCGGCGTCGTTGTCGATACGGCGGGCGCGCTGTGTCCCGCCTGCTGGACCAAGCTCAGCTTCATCGATCCGCCCCGCTGTGCCTGTTGCGGCTTTCCCTTCGAGTTCCATCAGGGCGATGGCGCGCTTTGTGGCGGCTGCATGCGCGAACCCCCCGACTTCGCCCGCGCCCGCAGCGTGCTGCGCTATGATGAGGCCAGCAAGGAGCTGATCCTCCGCTTCAAGCATGCCGATCGCACCGGGTCTGCGCCAGCCTTCGCCATTTGGCTGCAGCGCGCCGGCGCCGAACTGCTTGTTGATGCGGATCTGCTGGTGCCCGTGCCCCTCCATTGGACCAGGCTGCTGGCCCGACGCTACAACCAGGCGGCGCTTTTGACTCGGGAACTGGCGCGGCTGACCGGCAAGCCGGTGGTCCAGGACCTGCTGGTCCGCCGCCGCCGCACGCCGTCCCAAGGCGGGTTGGGCGCCGCCGCCCGCGAGAGCAACGTCACTGGCGCGTTCCGCATTCATCCCCGCCATGCCGACAGGCTGAAGGGGCAGCGGGTCCTGCTGGTGGACGATGTCTTGACCACGGGCACCACGGCGGCTGCCTGCACCCGCACTCTCCGCCGCGGCGGCGCCCAAGCCGTAGACGTGTTAACCCTGGCGCGGGTGGTACGGCCGGCCACCTAGGCCGCCGCGGGGTGACGATCCGGCCCCGGTGACAAATCGCCGGACCCATGCCACCTATTGAGGACGAGGTTCACAGCGTCCGGATCGCCCATGGCGAAAGTCGAGATCTACACCACCCAGTTTTGCCCCTATTGCCACCGCGCCAAGCGGCTGTTGCAGGAACGGGGCGCAAGCTACACGGAGATCGATGTCATGATGGATGGCTCCAAGCGCAAGGAAATGATCGACCGCGCCGGCGGCCGGCGCTCCGTGCCGCAGATCTTCATCAATGGCCAACATATCGGCGGCAGCGACGAACTCTATGCGCTAGACCGCGACGGCAAGCTGGCGCCGATGCTGCAGGCTGCGTCATGAGCGGCGCCTTCAAGGTCGCCTGCGTTCAGCTCAACGCCGGCCGCGATCTCGCGCCGAACATCGCCGCGGCCAGCGCTCTGATCCGCGAGGCTAAGGCTGCCGGCGCGCAATTCATCCTGACGCCGGAGAACACCGGCTGGATCGAGCCTAAGCGGCCGCTGCAACTGGAGAAAGCAAAGCCGGAGGCCGAGCATCCGGGCGTGCCTGCCTATCAGGCGCTCGCCGCCGAGCTGAAGGTGTGGCTGCTGATCGGCTCGCTGTCGATCAAGCTGGACGCCAATACCTGCGCCAACCGCTCCTTCCTGTTCGATCCCCAGGGGCGCATCGCCGCGCGCTATGACAAGATTCACATGTTCGATGTCGACCTGGCCAACGGCGAGACCTATCGCGAGTCCGCGACCTTCCGCCCGGGCGAGCGCGCGGTGACCGCCGATCTGCCCTGGGGCCGGGTCGGCCTCACCGTCTGCTACGATCTGCGCTTCGGCTATCTCTACCGCGCCCTGGCCCAGGCGGGCGCCAGCTTCCTGACCGTGCCGGCCGCCTTCACCCGGCCGACCGGACAGGCCCATTGGCATGTGCTGCTGCGGGCGCGGGCGATCGAGACCGGCTGCTATGTCTTTGCGCCGGCGCAGTGCGGCGAGCATGCGGAAGGACGCAAGACCTACGGCCATTCCCTGATCGTCGCCCCCTGGGGCGAAGTGCTGGCCGATGGCGGCGAGGAGGTCGGCATCATCTATGCCGATGTCGATCCCGCGAAGGTGACGGAGGCCCGGAACATGGTCCCGGCCCTGCGCCACGACCGGCCGTTTACAGGTCCGGAGCTGCCGGCCGTGCCTGTGCGCAAGGCCGCCGGCGGCTGAAAAATCCGCGACGGTGTCAATCATTGCTGACAAGATGCTGTCAGCAGCAGGTCTGTAAGAACAGGGCCCATGCCACTGTTCTTCCATCCGAAGGAAATCTGGGATGACCGCCATCGCCGCCAAGCGCGCCTTTTCCGAAGGCAATCGCGCCGGCTTTCTCGTCAGGAGCTGAGCGGGGGTCCATGCGGCGCGCCGACAGGCTGTTCCAAATCGGTCAGCATCTGCGGGCGCGGCGCCTCACCACGGCCGCCCAGCTCGGCGAATGGCTCGAAGTCACGCCGAGGACGATCTACCGCGATGTACGGGATCTACTGCTTTCCGGCGTGCCGATCGATGGCGAGGCCGGCGTCGGCGACCGCCTGCGGCCCGGCTAGGACCTGCCGCCGCTGATGTGCACTTTCGATGAAGTCGAAGCGCTGGTGGCGGGGGCCCGCATCGTCGAGGCCTGGGGGTCGCCGCAGCTGGCAACCGCCGGCCGCTCGGCGCTGGTCAAGATCGCCAATGCCCTGCCGGCCGGTCGCCGCGACGAGATGGAGAAGACGCGGCTGTTCGCCCCGGGCTTCCGCTTCGATCCCGCCGTCGGCGCG
>DATKFM010000127.1:0-11986 GCA_035544395.1 Verrucomicrobiia bacterium | reverse complement strand
GAGCTGGCGGAGATTGGCGTCATCCTCCTGATGTTCGGCGTCGGCATGCATTTCTCGCTGAAGGATCTGCTGTCGGTGCGGGCGATCGCCATTCCCGGCGCGATCGCGCAGATCCTGCTCGCGACCCTGCTCGGCTTGTTGCTGTCCTGGGCGCTCGGCTGGTCGCTGGGTGGCGGCCTGGTGTTCGGGCTGGCGCTGTCGGTGGCAAGCACCGTGGTGCTGCTGCGCGCGCTGCAGGAGCGCAAGCTGATCGATACCGAGCGCGGCCGCATCGCCGTCGGCTGGCTAATCGTCGAGGATCTGGCGATGGTGCTGGCGCTGGTGCTGCTGCCGGCGCTGGCCGGCCTGCTCGAGGGCGGCGCCGGCGCGGCCGCCGAGTCTCTCAGCGCCGCGGATGTCGCGCTCGCCCTGGCGATCACCCTGGGCAAGGTCGCCGCCTTCCTGCTGCTGATGCTGGTGGTCGGCCGCCGGGTGATCCCCTGGATCCTGCATTATGTCGCGCATACGGGCTCGCGCGAGCTGTTCCGGCTGGCGGTGCTGGCGATCGGCCTTGGCATCGCCTATGGCGCGGCGCAGATCTTCGAGGTGTCATTCGCCCTCGGCGCCTTCTTCGCCGGCATGGTGCTGAGCGAGTCCGAGCTCAGCCATCAGGCGGCGGAAGAGTCCCTGCCGCTGCGCGACGCTTTTGCCGTGCTGTTCTTCGTTTCCGTCGGCATCCTGTTCGATCCCCTGATACTGGTGCAGGAACCGTTGCCGGTGCTGGCGGTTCTGGCGATCATCCTGATCGGAAAGTCGGTAGCCGCCTTCGCCATCGTCATCGCCTTCCGCCATCCGGTGGGCACGGCGCTGATGGTCGCCGCGAGCCTGGCGCAGATCGGCGAGTTCTCCTTCATCCTGGCCAATCTCGGTGTCGATCTCGGCTTGTTGCCGGAGCGGGGCCGCGATCTCATTCTTGCCGGCGCCATCCTGTCGATCCTGGCCAATCCGGCAATCTTCGCAGTGATCAGCCGCTTCAAGATCGCCTCGGCTCTCGCACCCGCCGGAATTCCTGATGATGAATCCGCTGTCGAGACTGGAAACTTGCCCACCTCCTTGACCGGCCATGCGGTCATTGTCGGCTACGGCCGCGTGGGCGGCCGCCTGGGCGCGACGTTGCGAGGCAAGGGCCATGCCGTGCTGGCGATCGAGGACAACAGGGACATCGCCGCAAGGCTGCGCGGCGACGGCATCGAGGTGATCGCCGGCAACGCGGCCGCGCCGGAAGTTCTCGGCGCCGCGAATCTGCTGGGCGCACGCTGGTGCTTCGTTGCCGTGCCCAACGCCTTCGAGGCCGGGCAGATCATCGAGCAGGCGCGGGCGCTCAATCCGCAGCTGCCGATCATCGCCCGCGCGCATTTCGATGCCGAGGTGGAACATTTGCAACGCCTGGGCGCCAGCGTCACCATCATGGGTGAGAACGAGATCGCACGGGCCATGGCCGAACATGCCGTCTGAATTCTATCTCAAGCCGCTGGGGATCCTGTCGGGCGAGCCGGCGCGTCAGGCCGTGGCCAGCGGCATCGCGCGCCGCCTCGCGGGCGGCCCCCTGGCGTTCACGGCCGTCGATCTGATACGCCGCGGCCCCGAGGACCAGCGCGAGGCGGCACTGCTGGATATCAGCAGCCTGCAATCCTGCGACCTGCGCACGGAGGACCCCGTACTTTCCGCGGCGCTGGAGACGGCGCTCGGTGCCGTCGCGGCGCCCCGCGCGGATTTCGCCGGCTTTGCGCTGGACCGCCCGCGGCTGATGGGCGTTGTGAACGTGACGCCTGACAGTTTCTCCGATGGTGGCCGTTATCACGATGGCGCCGCTGCCATCGCCCATGGCCGCGTGCTGATGCAGGCGGGCGCCGATATTCTGGATATCGGCGGCGAGTCCACGCGCCCCGGCGCAGCGCCTGTGACAATCGAGGAAGAACAGTCGCGGGTGCTGCCCGTAATCGCCGAGCTGGCGAAAGATGGCGCCGTCGTCTCCATCGACACGCGCCATGCCGAGGTGATGCGCCGCGCGGTCGATGCGGGCGCGCGCATCATCAACGACGTGACTGCGCTGACGGGCGATCCCGGAAGCCTGCAAGCCGCCGCCGGCAGCGGTGCGGGGATCGTGCTCATGCATATGCGCGGCGAGCCGCGCACCATGCAGAAGGATCCGCAATACCGGGATGTGCCGCTGGATATCTATGATTACTTCGAGGCACGCCTGGAGGCCTGCGCCCGAGCAGGCCTCGCGCGCGAACGTATCGTGCTCGATCCTGGCATCGGCTTCGGCAAGAACGACCGCCACAACATCGCGCTGCTCGACGATCTGGCGCTATTGCATGGGCTCGGCTGTGGCCTGCTGCTCGGCGTGTCGCGAAAGAGCTTCATCGGCCGCCTCAGCCGCGGCGAGGATGCCGATCATCGCTTGCCCGGCACGCTCGCGGCGACTCTCGCCGGTCTCGATCGCGGTGCGCAGATCCATCGCGTGCACGATGTGGCCGAAGCCGCGCAGGCGTTGGCGATCTGGCGCGCCATCGCCGGTTGCTAAGCATAGTCTCCTCATCCAATGGTTGCGCCATCAGTTGCGGCGCGGGTAGGTTTAGGCGCGAAGTGCGGGGGGCAGGGGGCTCGGCGTGGAAGAGTATACGGGCTATGTCATGCCCAGCGAGCCATTGACTCCGGGTCTGCGGAAGCTGTTGGAATACTGGCAGACAAAATGCAGCGGCGGACGCTTGCCGACGCGGGCCGACATCGATCCGGCGGATCTGTCGTTCCTCCTGCCGAATCTGTTTCTGATTGACGTCAATATGGGTGAGGAGGCGCGGAACCGCTTCCGCTTCCGGTTGTTCGGCACGGAACTGGCGCGTGTTCACGGCCGCGACCGCACGGGAAAGACTTTCCACGAAACGCTGGAGGAGGAACCGGCGGACGGTTCGGTGACCTGGGCCACGCGGCTGGTCAATGAGCGCATCCCGCTCTTTGTCGGCGGCCGCGTGCGCTACCTGCGCAAGGAATGGCTGCAGTTTGAGAACGCCATGCTGCCACTGCAGAATGATGGCGGCGAAGTCAGCATGATCCTCGGCGCGACGATCTATACCTATCCGTCGGCCAAGGGCGGTGTTTCGAAGTAGGTTCGCTCAGTCCAATTGGCGCATGAGCACAGCGCCAAAGCCCGTTGCCACGGTGTGGATCGCCGCCGTCAACAAGAACAGGCCGATAATGGCCGAAACTCCGAGGCGGCTCATGGGCCGCGCGGTCCCCGCTGTAATCGGCATATGCCAGGACTGCAGTACGCCAATGCCGACAAAGCCGGCCATCAATGGCATCTTGGCATATAGACAGGCTGCGACGCCGATGGCGCCGATAATGAGTAAAACGTACTTTGCCCAGCGCGCGCTGAAGGATTGCATGATGGCCCGCAACACCTGGCCGCCATCGAGCGGGAGGAAGGGCAGAAGCTGCAGCAGATTGAGCGAACCGACGATGAAAGCGGTCATCGCAACAATGCTGGCTATTCCTTGATCCGCATCGGAGGGGCCGGTCGAGGAATAATTCATCACCATCAAGAGCAGCAGCGGCAACATCAGGACCGCGCTGAATCCGGCGCCCATCAGGGCGCAGAATGCGTCGTTGAAATAGGTTTTATGGGGGTGATTGGCGATGGTGACGCCGCCGAGGAAGGGCAGCAGCATGACGCGCGGCGCCGGCTGCCCCGTGAGCCGCATCGCCAGCCAATGGCCGAATTCGTGGACCACCAGCGCCAGCGACAGAATAATGCCGAACTTCCAACCGAAGGCGATGCCGAAACTGGCGATGGCCAGCACAGAGATCGCGATCGTCGTAAGCTGCCGGCGCGGCTGAACGGTCGGCGCGACCGGCTTTCTTTCGCAGATCGCGACGAGCCTATCGAAGTACTTACGAAACTGGCGTCGCAAGACAAGACGCTGGCCAAGCGTTGCCAACTCGCCTTCAAAGGTATGGCGCAACCGCGTGCCAACGCCGTGCGGTAAGAACTCGGTCGTCGAGACATTGTTTGGACCATAAGGGTCCAGCCTGCCACCGACACTCAGTGTCCTTGCACGTATGATTTCGGGCGGCCGCTCCAGGAGAATCGCATTACGAATGACAATCTGGCGCCGCCGCCCGCCTACAAACTGCTCAACCTCCGCGGACTCTATTGGCGGATCGCCTTCTGTCCGCTCGAACGACAGAATCTGCTCGTGCAGCGCTTTGCTCTCCGGATCGCTAAGATTGGTTCTGTAGATCGCCCAGACGCGTTCCCGCGGGGCGGCTATAAGCTTTTCGATTGTGAGACGATAGGACCGCCGGACCGGCAGCAGCATTGCGCCCAGGAACAGGATCCAGGCGCCGGCGCCGATGTAGAGCAGGGTCCGCCCGAACTCGCCCATGGGTCAGCACCGTCCGTCGATCATGGCTGCCGGTCCAGGATCTTGTTGATCTCGGCGAACGGCACGGCGTCGCGGGCAAAGGTGAAGGTGCCGCGTTCGGCGACTTCCCGCGCCGCCCGCAGGAAAGCGCCATAGGCAGCGCGGGCCATGGCCGAGCCGACGGAAATGCGCTTGACGCCCAGGGCGGCCAGATCGGTCACGGAGAAATCGGCGCCCGACAACCCCATCACGACATTCACCGGTTTCGGCGCCACGGCCTTGACCACTGCGGCGATGTCCTCTTTTGTGCGCAGGCCCGGCGCATACAGCACGTCGGCACCAGCTTCAGCGAAGGCCTGCAACCGGCGGATCGTGTCGGCGAGATCCGGCCGGCCGTTGAGATAGTTCTCGGCCCGCGCCGTCAGCATGAAGGGAAACGGCAGCGCCCGCGCCGCAGCAACGGCGGCCTTTACGCGCGCCACCGTTAGGTCGAACGGGAATATCGGTTCCTCGGCGCGGCCTGTGGCGTCCTCGATCGACCCGCCGACAAGCCCGGCGCCGGCGACGAGGCGGATCGTCTCAGCGCATACTTCAGGCGCATCGCCGAAACCGTGTTGCAGATCCGCCGACACCGGCAGATCCGTGGCGCTGACAATTGCGCGCAAATGATCGAGTGTCTCCTCGCGGCCGACGACGCCGATATCGTCGGCGCGGCCGATTGAAAACGAGAACCCGGCGCTGGTCGTCGCCAGCGCCTTGAAACCGAATCCGGCCAGCATTCGCGTACTGCCGATATCCCAGGGATTCGGAACGACGAATGCGCCGGGTTGCTCATGCAGGGATTTGAAGGCGGCCGCCTTCGCCGCTTGAGTGGTCATCGGACTACTCCGTCACGCCAACCTTGCGCAGACTCTCCAGCAGATGCTCGAGTCCCTCGGCGTGGCGATAGGGTTCGTGCCGCGCATAGACCAGCATCGACCGCTTGGGCTCCTGCTGATTGTAGCGTTCCACCTGGAGCCGCGCCTCCTCGAGCCGGTTTAGCTGCGCCAGGCTGGCCGCCATATACATCATCTCCCAGATATCGGGGCTGACGAAGTTCCGGCCGAGCTGGATCACCGCTTCGGCATAGTTGCGCGCGCAGAAGAGGGCCATGCCAAAAGCCGAGATATACCAATCCGGATGGTTGGTGTTGAGCTGCAATCCGCGCTGCGCCCATTCCAGCGCCTGGTCCGGATGGCCCTCATAGGCCAGAAGCCAGGCCTTGGTGACGATCGTGTGAGAGTCGTTCGGGTTCAGCGTGAGCGCGCGCTCGAACTGCAGGGAAGCTTCGTCGAACTCCTTGCGATACAGGCAGACATAGCCGAGCACCCGGTGGCATTGCCCATCGGTGGGATCCAGCATCGCGCCGCGCTTGGCCAAAGCGAGCGCGCGATCCATCGCGGGCGCGGAGAGATTGCGCCACCATTCCCGCATCTCCAATTCGGCAAGCCAACTATGGGCAATCGCCAGTTCGGGATCCGCCTTGATGGCGCGCTCGAACATTTCACGCACCTTCGGTTCCTCGGTGCGGTCGAAGGTCTGCTTGTACTCGATGCCGCGCAGCAGATAGTCATAGACCGACATGCCGTCCGGCCGCTTGCGCCGCGCCGAACGCGCGCCGGCGCCGGCAATCTGGCCGGGCAGGGTGGCGACGATCGTGCGGACCACATCGTCCTGCACGGCGAATACATCCTCGACCTTCCGGTCATAGCGTTCGACCCACAGATTATTGCCGGTTTCCGCTTCGATCAGCTGGACCGAAATGCGCAGCTGCTGACCCGAGCGGCGGATGCTGCCTTCCACCACATAATGCACGCCCAGTTCGCGGCCCACCTGCCGCATATCCACCGATTTGCCGCGATAGCGGAAGGAGGAGTTGCGGGAAATGACATGGAGCTCGCGGAAGCGCGAGAGTTCCCGGATGATGTCCTCGGTGACGCCGTCGCTGAAGTAGGCCTGTTCGGCATCGCCGCTCAGATTCTCGAACGGCAGCACGGCGATCGCGGGCCGGTTCGGCAACGGCGGATATTGCCTTGTCGTCGGCGGTACGGCGATGGGGACCGTGCCGCCGCCGATGCGGATGCGGTAGACCTGCTGCGGCTCCGCACCGCTCTTGAATTGATGGGCGCCGAGATCCTCCACTTGAACGGTGGCCTTGCCGCGCAGATAGCGCAGGACCGCCGCGGTGATATAGACATCGCCGGGAGTGGCCATCTCCTCCAGGCGCCGCGCCAGATTGACGTCGTCGCCATAGACGTCCTCCGGCTCGATGATGATGTCGCCGGCATTGATGCCCATGCGATAGGGCATGCGCCGCTCCGGCGGCAGTGCGGCCAGCCGTTCCTTCATTTGTTGCTGCATGGTGGTGGCGCATTCGACGGCTTGCACAGCGCTGTCGAACCGGGCGAGAAATCCGTCGCCGGTGGTCTTGACCACATGGCCACTGTGAGAACCGATGAGCGGCTTGAACACCGAATCCATGTCCGACATGAATTGGTTATGGGTGTGCATCTCGTCGTCGGTCATGCGCGAGCTGTAGCCGACCGCATCCGCGATCAGTACAGCCGCTAGTCGCCGTACGACAGCCCGCTTCGACAATGGCCCCTCGCCGAACCAATCATGTGAGAAAAAGAAGCCTAGCATGGCAAATTTCAGCCTGCCATGGCAGCCGGGGTTTTATGTAGCCATTTCAGGATGTTCGCGCCACCCTTCCATTTAGGGGGAGAATGGTTCGGCGCCTGGCGCGGCAGTACGGCAATCAGCCTTACTGTTGCTGCCAACTTCCCATATTTTTTCTTATTGTAGCGCCGCTTCTGCCCGCATTAGCTGCAGAATCCGGACCAATCGATCCCGGGGCCATGTGCATCCTGCGGCCGGTTTTAACCCGGCCGAATCCAATGTAGGTTCTTGGTTATGTCATCTGGGCCATCTGACAAGCCGGTCCGCAGGCTGTTCGGTACCGACGGCATCCGCGGTACCGCCAATAGCGACCCCATCACGGCCGACATAGCCCTAAAGCTGGCCTTGGCCGCCGGCGCCTATTTCACCCGCGGCAGCTACCGCCACCGGGTGGTGATCGGCAAGGATACGCGACTCTCCTGCTATATGTTGGAATACGCCCTGACGGCGGGATTCCTGGCGGGGGGCATGGATGTGATGCTCACCGGCCCGCTACCGACGCCGGCCGTCGCCATGCTGGCGCGCAGCATGCGGGCCGATCTCGGGGTCATGATTTCGGCCTCCCACAATCCATTCCAGGACAACGGCATCAAGCTGTTCGGGCCCGATGGCTTCAAGCTGTCGGACGAAGTCGAGGCGGAGATCGAGGCCCGCATGGGCATCGACAATGGCGGCGAGGGGCGGGAACTGCCGCGGGGCAACCGCCTCGGCCGCGCCAAGCGCATCGACGACGCGCCCGGCCGCTACATCGAATTCGTGAAGAACACCTTCCCCAAAGGCGCGACGCTCGAAGGCCTGAAGATCGTCGTCGATTGCGCCAATGGCGCCGCCTACAAGGTGGCGCCGACGGTCTTTGCCGAACTCGGCGCCCAGGTGATTCCCGTCGCCGTCGAGCCGGACGGCACCAACATCAACCGCGATTGCGGCGCCACCGCCACCGCGATGATGCGCGAGCAGGTGATCGTCCATGGCGCCCATCTGGGCCTGGCCCTGGACGGCGATGCCGATCGGCTGATCGTCGCTGATGAGCATGGCGAGATCATCGACGGCGACCAGCTCATGGCCTTGATCGCGCGCTCCTGGGCCCGCGACGGCCGACTTCAGGGCGGCGGCGTGGTGGCCACCGTCATGTCCAATCTGGGGCTGGAGCGGTTCGTGCAATCGCTCGGCCAGACCTTCGTGCGTACGCCCGTGGGCGACCGCTATGTGGTCGAGCGCATGCGCGCCGGCGGCTTCAATCTCGGCGGCGAGCAGTCGGGCCATATCATCCTCGGCGACTACAGCAGCACGGGCGACGGGCTGATCGCCGCGCTGCAAACCCTGGCGGTGCTGGTGGAAGCAGGCAAGCCGATGAGCGAAGTCGGCCGCGTCTTCGAGCCACTGCCGCAGCGGCTGGTCAGCCTGCGTTTCGCCGGCGGACAGCCGCTGAATGATGAGGATGTGCAGGCGGCGATCCGCAACGGCGAAAAGGCGCTCGGTCAGCAAGGCCGCCTGCTGGTGCGCAAGTCCGGCACCGAGCCGGTGATCCGGGTGATGGCGGAAGGGGAAGACGCCATCCTGGTCGGCCGCGTCGTCGACGATATCGCCGCGGCGATCAAGCGCAAGGCGGGCTGAAGTCCGTCAGCGGGGCAGATCCGCCATCATTTTCGCCAGCGCGGCGGCGTCGGCATCGCCGGTCTCGTCCAATCCGCGCACCGTGCCCTGACGATCCCGCTCCGGCCGGTTCTGGCTCAGTTTCCATTTGCCTTCGAAACGCTGCACCGTCAGCTCGATGCCGATGATGCCCTTGAGCTGCGACTGGATGTAGACCGCCGGCGCATCCTCGACCTTCCAGGGCTGGCTGCGGGTGCCTTCATGCCGGTCGGTCAGGCGCCCCACCAGGTTGCGAAGCCAGCCGGCGTCATCGATGACGCGAAGCGCGCCATAGGCGTGGACGGCGGCATAATTCCAGGTCGGCACCACCTTGCCGGTCTCGGCCTTGGTTGCGTACCAGGATGGCGACACATAGGCCTGCGGTCCGGTGAAGATCGCCAGCGCCTCGACGCGCTCATCGAAATCGCGCCACTGATTGTTGGCGCGCGCGAGATGACCGATCAGCTTGCCATGGGGCGCAGGATCGGCATCAAGCAAAAGCGGCACGTGATTGGCAATCAGCCCGCTGCTGCTCAGGGTCACCAGCGTCGCCAGCGGATTGCGGCCGATGAAATCCTGCAGCACCTGCGGCCGGTCCTCGGCGAAATGCGGCGGCGTATACAAGGTCGCGCCTAGACGACCGCGAGCGCCGGCGCCGGGCCGTTGCGCAGGAGATCGACCACCACATCCAGCGCCCGATCCAGATCGGCGACCGACCTCGCGGCGCAGGTGCAGATGCGGATTGCGTCCGGTATCGGCTGGGTCGTAGCGAAGACGTCGGCCGGCTTCAGCAGCACGCCGCGCGCCTTGGCCTCATTGGCGAAATCGGTGCCGTGCCAGGGCGCGGGCAGGCTGAGCCAGCCATGGAAGGCGGTATCGGTGGCGGTATAGTCAAATCCCGCCAGCTTCTGCCGCACCAGCCGCTGCCGCACCACGCCTTCGGCGCGATGGCGGCAGGCAAGATCCTTCGCAGCACCGCTCTCGATCATCATCGTCGAGACCTCGGCCATCAGCGGTGGCGCCATCCAGATGGTGTGGCGGATGCCGTCGGCGATCGCCGCCCGTGAAGGCCCGGCGATATAGCCGATCCGCAGGCCCGGCGCCGAGGTCTTCGACATGCTGATGATGTAGTAGCTGATCTCGGGCGCGAAGCTGGTCAGCGGCGGCGGTCCCTCCGGCACCAGGAAGCCGTAGATATCGTCCTCGACGATGGCGACATTGTAATGCTGCGCGATCTGCGCGATGCGCCGCCTGCGGTTCTCGCTCATGGTGGCGGTGGTGGGATTCTGCAGCGTCGGCGTGCAATACACCGCCTTAGGCTGATGCTGCCGGCAGGCTTGCTCGAACGCTTCGGGGATCAGGCCTTCATTGTCGATCGCCACGCCCTTGAGATTGAGCCGCATGGTGGTCGCCAGCGCCTTCATGCCGGGATAGGTCAGCGTCTCCGTCAGGACCCAATCGCCGGGCGACGCCAGCGCCCCGAGCACGACAGACATCGCGTGCTGGCCGCCGGCGGTGACCACCACGCGCTCGGGATCGACGATGAAATCCGGCCGCGACATGAAGGACGCGCCGGCGGCACGATGCCTGGCGATGCCGCAATGGGGCTGGTACTCCAGGAGACGCGGCAGGCTGTTGCTGCCGGCGAGGCTCTGCAGCGCCGCGGCGATCATCGGCGCCGCCTCGCTCGAAGGCGGGAAGTTGAGGCTCAGATCGATCGGCCCACCACCCGCGGGATCAGGCTCGGGAATCGACATGCCGCGCATGGTGAAGCCGGGCGGCCGCACATAGGTGCCGCGTCCTACCTCGCCGCTGACCAGGCCGCGGCGCTCCGCCTCCTGATAGGCGCGCGTCACCGTGCCGACGGTGACTCCCAGGCGATAGGCGAGATCCCGATGAGTCGGCAGCTTGCGGCCCTGCTCCAGCTTGCCCTCGGCGATGTCCGAGGCGAGCGCATCGACGATCGCGAGATAGCGGGCGCGCGACGAACTGGTGATGTCGGGAATCCAAATTGTCATGGATACAATGTTTATGTTGACCCTGATTGTATGTCAAGTGATGATGACAATCGGAAACAATGCTGAACTTAGGGATAATTGTATGCACACAATATCCAGGACACCAACCGGACTGCAGGGTGGATTGAGTTGGTACAAAGAGTTGTACCGGCGGTTGATCAGGGCGGCGGACGCGTTCTTGATCTGGTACGATCGTTCCCGCGAGCGTCAGGCTCTGCTCTCGATGGACGACCACTTGCTTCATGATATCGGCCTTTCGAGGGCCGATATCTGGGATGAGGCGCGGAAACCGTTCTGGCTGGAGTAGTTCCGTGGACGACGCGAATGCCGCTCGTCCTTTGGGGGACCAGTTGGACGTACCGATCTACCAGGTCGATGCTTTCGCCGGGCGTCTGTTTGCCGGCAATCCCGCGGCTGTCTGTCCGCTGGAAAAGTGGCTGCCTGACCAGATGATGCAGGCCATCGCCGCCGAGAATAATCTCTCGGAGACGGCCTTCTTTGTTCGCCATGGCGACGACTACGAACTGCGCTGGTTCACGCCGACGATCGAGATCGATCTCTGCGGTCATGCCACGCTGGCGTCCGGCTTCGTCATCATGACCAAGCTATCGCCGCAGAAGACCTCGGCTCGCTTCCACACCAAGAGTGGCATCCTCAATGTCACCCGCGATGGCCCGCGCTTTGCCCTCGATCTGCCGTCGAACCCGCCGAAGCCGGCGGAGATGCCGGCGAAGTTTCTCGCCGCTCTCGGCAAACCGCCGAAGCAGGTGCTGGCGGCAAAGATGTACATGGTTGTGTATGACACGGCCGAAGAGGTGGCGGCGCTCGCACCCGATCTCGCCGTGCTCAAGGACGCCGACAGGGACGGCATCATCGCCACCGCGCCGGGCGCAACCAGCGGCCCAAATGCCTGCGATTTCGTCTCCCGCTATTTCGCGCCCCATGCCGGCATTCCCGAAGATCCGGTGACCGGCTCGGCCCATTGCACGCTGGTGCCTTATTGGGCGCACCGATTGAGCAAGACCAAGCTCCATGCCCGGCAGATTTCTGCCCGCGGCGGCGAACTCTTCTGCGAGGATCAAGGCCGCCGCGTCAGCCTTGCCGGAAGCGCGGTGCTTTATCTCGAGGGCCGCATCCGTGTCTGATGCGCTCGCTGCCGCGCGCGTCGAAATCCTGCCGGCGCGCAGCGCGGACGAGATCGCCACGGTGAAA
>DATKFM010000126.1:0-2630 GCA_035544395.1 Verrucomicrobiia bacterium | reverse complement strand
CATCCGGACCCTCGTGCGCCGCAGCTGGCGGGCGCATCGGTTGCTGGCGGCGCTGGCCTTCCCGGGAGCCGCCGCAGATGGGCCTGTCTAGCACGAATCGAGGGGACAGGCGGGGCCTCCGCCAGCATGGTTAGCCGCGATTTTGGGCAGGATTTGTCGTCATACCCGGGCTTGCGGCTGGCTCAGCGATTGAACAACTGCCGCAATACTTCATTCATCGGCTGGCTGTCCTGCTGCGCCGTCGTCTCGCTCGGCGGGGCGGGGGCGGCGGGCTCGGCCGGCGCGATCTGCGCCGGGTCCACCGGTTCCTGGGCTGGCGATGCCGGGGAGGGGATGCTGCGCTGGCCGCCCGGGCGCGGTGCCGCTTGTGGCGACCCGCCTTGACCCGAGCTCTGCCCCAACCCGCTCAAGCCCTGCTGCAGCAGATTGCCGATGGTCTCGCCGAGCTGGCCACCGAGCGGATTGGCAGGCTGGCTTGCGCCGGCCTGTCCGCCGGCCGCACCCTGTCCGCCGGCGGCGCCTTGTTGTCCGCCGCCGAGCAGGCTGCCGATCGCAGCACCAAGGCCGGCGCCGTTGGGTCCGAACAGGCCCTTGCCCATCTCCTTGAGCTTCGCATAGGCGGCCTCGGGATTGTCGAGGATGCCCTGCATCTCCGGATAGATGCGCGGTGCGCCCCATGGGCCTTCGATCATCACGGGAATGCCGAGGCCGACCGGGTCGGTGGTGCGGCCCTGGCCTTCGGTGGTCATCACGAGCTTCGGCTCGACGCGAAATCCGATCTGCTTGGTGCCGAGATCGATGGTGCCGACGCCGGTCATCTTGACCAGCGGGCCGACCAGATTGAGATCGGTGGTTTGCGCCTGGCCCTTGTCGATCCTGAACGACGCCGAAAGCTGCGAAAGGTCCGTCGCCTTCTCCTGGCCTTCCTGCCAGCCCGACAGCGTGCCTGAAGTCAGCGAGCGGATCATCTGCGCGACGTTGAGCCCCCTGATCGCACCGTCCTGGAACACGATGAAGGCGGTGCCCGTTGTGTTCGACATGATCGCGCGCTGGCTGGTGCCGTTGGAGCGCACGCTGATCTTCGCCTGCATCTTGCCGTCGAGCTTGTCGAAGTCGGCGATGCTGCGCAGCAGCGGCAAGGCGCGTACGCCGTTGAGGTCGGCCCGCATCGAGAAAGTCGGATTGGCGGTGGAGGCGTCGATGGTCAGGTCGCCATTGGCGTTGCCGTCATAGACGCCGAGATTGGCGACCTGCGCCTTCAATACGCCGCTCGCCAGCGTGGCATCGATCGCGGCGGGAGCAAATCGTCCGTCGCCGATGTTGAGTTCGGCTGCCGATATGCGCGCCTGCACGTCGATGTAGTTGAGGCGGTTGAGGTCGATCGTCGCGCTGCTCCAGGGCTGCGCGGAGGAACTCGTGTCGCGCGACATCGCGACCGCAAGCTTCTGGAAATCAAGGTCGAGCTTGACCAGCGGCTTGCTCGCCAGATCGACCGAGGCCCAGCCGTTGAATGCGCCATCGCCAAGCGTGCCGGTGACGCCGTTGATCATCACGACGGCGCCGTTGAGCCGGACCCCGGCCTTGGCCGCGAGTGGCGCGTGAAGCAGGCCGGGCGCGTCGATCCTGATCTCGGCCGGGATGTTCTGCCGTTCGATCGGCGGTGGGGGCGCCGCCGCCTTGATCTCGAACTTCAGCGGATTGCCGTTGCTGCGTGCATTGCCCGACAGGTTGATCCTGCGGTCGGCATCGATGGATATCTCGGCATTGACGGTCTCGATCCTGTTCTCGACCCGGTCGCGCAGATTGGAGAATATGATCGTGCCGCCGCTGACACTGACATGTTCGATCGTAAACGCATCGCTAGCCTTGGCGGCGGCAGGTTGCGAGGCGGTATTGGCCTCCCTCAGCCGCTCGCGTCGCAGCGGCAAATTCACCACCGGGCGGATGACGACGAGGTCGGTGATATGCGGCCGGCCGGCCCACACGCTCGCCAGCGTCACATCGGCCTGGATGCTGCCGGCCGCGAAGCGGTTGTTGATGTCGCGGTCCTTCGGATCCTGCAGCGTCACGTCGTTCAGCGTGATGTTGAGCGACGGCCACAGGCCGATTTTGGCTCCGCCGTTGATGGCGAGCTTGTAGCCGGTCTCGCGCTCGACCCGCGCCTCGATCTGCCCCGTCAGGAAGCCCGAGGGGATGCCGATCACCAGCAGCAGCGCGATGATGACGACCACGGCGCCGATGGCCGCGCCGGCAATTTTCAGTGCTCTCATTTCGATATTCCAGACCGCGCAAACGGCTCTTATTTCGGCGGCCCGACCCGCGGGCGCAACCGCTCAGGCGAGCTTATCCCGGAAACGGGATGCGGCTCACAGAAGCTAAAAATATTCCGGGCGTACTGCAAAGTTATGTGACTTATGACACACTCATGGGGTAGGGAATCTTGCTAACGGCTCTGAGGGGTGGCCGGGACCAATTTGGAAGGCAATACCATGAGCAAACAGGCCGAATTTGCGGTCATTTTGAAAATGAACCCGATGTTTGCGGACTTGGGCGCCGACGAGTTGCAGCGCATCTCCGGCCTTTGCCACACTGAGCAGCTGGGCGTTGGCGAAACGCTGTTCCAGAAGGGC
>DATKFM010000125.1:0-6116 GCA_035544395.1 Verrucomicrobiia bacterium | reverse complement strand
CCCCTCGCCCCCTTCTGAGGGGGAGAGGGTTAGGGTGAGGGGATTGTTTGTGACCGTGCGATTTGTCACCCCGTTCAGCAGCAGCTCCATCAGCGCCGCACTACTCTCCGGCGCACCCTCGACGCCATACCCCTTACCGCTCAGCGCCTTCAGCACCTCCACCGTCCCCGCCGGCGTATCCAGCCCCACGCCATTGCCGATACGGCCATCGCGGTTGGGATAGTTGGCGAGAACTAGCGCAACGCGGCGTTCGTCTACGGGCGCGGCGCGCAACCTGGCCCACGACGCCGCGAGTTTCGCGACAAACGCCACGCGATCGGCGACCGGCCGGTAGGTCACGACCGCGCATTGCGTGCGCTCATCACGCGATGCTTCCGCTTTGAACGACACGGCGCGCGACAGCAGGCGTCCATCCACCTCCGGCAGCGCCACATGCATGGCGATGTCACGGGCCGAGAGACCTTGTGTGCCGCTGCGCCAGCTTTCTTCATCGCCGGAGGCGAACACCACCTGCAGCACCGGACAATCCGCTGCGTCAAATGGCGTGAGCCCGCGCTCAGCGCCGGGCTGGCTCAGCGCAAAGGCAGTGGCGTTGAGGATCACCGACGGCGGCGCCGCGGCAAACAGATGCGCCAGCAGATCGGCGGCAACGGAGTCCTTCAGGCTCGCTGCATAAATCGGCAGCGGGCTGAGCCCTTCCCCGCGCAGCGCTTCGATCAGCGAGTCGACCACGGCGAGATCGCCGCTCTGCGCAAGGGCGCGATAAAAAACCAGCGGCGCCACCGGCGCACCGGCGAGCCATTCCCGGCGCAGATCGTCGAGCCCGGGCCGGTCCTTGCCTGGCCAGTAGACTCCCGCCCGCATCAGCGCCACCGGCTCGCGCCACTCCGCCTTGCGGCCGATCAGCGTCGCCGCATAGGCGAGCAAATTCTGCGCATTTTCGATGCCGCCCTGCACGCCATACTGCCAGAGGCGATGGGCCGCATCGGCCGGCAGAGTCGAACGCTCCGACAATTCCGGATCCGGCTGATCATCGCCGGGCAGCAAAGCGAGCGGGATGCCGCGCGCGCGGCAGACATGGGCAAGCTGCTCGACACCATAGGGCCAATAGCGCACGCCGCCGAGCAGCCGCACGACCGCCAGCTTCGCATGCACGATCACCGACTCGACATAGCGGTCGACCGACAGGTTATGGGCGAGGAACAGCAGATTGGCGAGGCGCAGGGTCGGCGCTTCATCGCCGCGCCGTGCTTGCGCCTGCGCCAGACAGGCCAGCTCCGTGTCCGCCGCCGAGAGATAGACGATATCGCCGGGCGTCTGGCCAAGATCCACGGCCTCGCGCCCGTCGCTGATCGTCCCCGGCTTGGCGGCGAGCAGATGCATTGCAGCTTTAGCCGAGAAGGTCGGCAGTGATGGCGGCTCGATCCAGGCCCTTGAGCCCGATCACCACCAGATGCCCGGCCCGAGGCTCGTCGCTGCGCCAGGGGCGATCGTAGTAATGCTGCAGCCGCGCACCGACTCCCTGCAGCACCAGCCGCATCTCCTTGCCCGCGACATCGAGGAAACCCTTCACCCGCAGGATGTCATGGGCATCGATGGCCATGGAAAGGCGCGCGAGCAGCGTCGAAGGATCGGCCAGGCGCGGCACGGCGATGGCGAAACTGGCGAAGTCGTCGTGATCATGCTCCGCCTCGCCATCGTGATGGGAGCGCCGTGAGCCGAGATCGTCCTCTGCCGCGGCGCCGAGCCCGAGCAGGATGGCCGGATCGATCGAGCCGAAGCTCGCCGGCAATATTTTCGGCTGCCGGACCGGATGGGCGCGAATGGCTTCCTCGGCCTTGGCTCTTTCGCCATCGACGAACAGATCCACTTTGTTCAGTACCACAAGGTCGGCACAGCCGATCTGGTCCTCGAAGAGTTCCTCCAGCGGGCTCTCATGATCCACCGACGGATCGGCGGCGCGCTGGGCGGCGATGGCCTGGGGATCGGTGGCGAACAGACCCGCCGCCGCGGCCGGCCCATCAACTACGGCGATAACCCCATCGACGGTGACGCGGGTGCGCACCTCCGGCCAGTTGAAGGCCTGGACCAGGGGCTTCGGCAGCGCCAGGCCGGAAGTCTCGATGATGATGTGATCGGGCGGCTGTGGCCGGTTCAGGATTTTTTCGATGGTCGGCAGAAAATCGTCGGCGACGGTGCAGCAGATGCAGCCATTGGCCAGCTCGATGATATCGTCGTCGGAACAGTTCTCGATGCCGCAGCTTTTCAGGATTTCGCCGTCGACACCCACTTCGCCGAATTCGTTGATGATCAGGGCCAGGCGCTTTCCGTTGGCGTTGCGCAGCAGGTTCTGGATCAGCGTGGTCTTACCTGCACCGAGGAAGCCGGTGATGACCGTGGCGGGAATCTTGGTGTTCATGTTCTGGCGTTCTTTCTCTCGATGCGGTGAACGGAGGCGATAGCGGTTTCATCCTTCATCACCAGCGGCAAGCCGGCGGCGATGAAATAAACGCGGATTGCGGCGGCGGCGACAGCCTGATTGACGCGCCCGGCTTCATCGCGAAAGGCGCGGGCCAGCGCATTGTCGGGCACGATGCCGAGCCCGACTTCGTTGGCGACGAAGACGATGGGTGAAGAAATCTGGGGCAATGCCGCAAGGAGCCGCTGCGTTTCCGCCGTCACGTCGCGGCTGACGGCCATGAGATTGCTGACCCACAGCGTCAGGCAGTCGACCAGGATCGGTCGGCCCTCGCCTGCCGCCTGCGGCAGTGCGCCCGGCAAATCCAGTGTCTCTTCGATGGTGATCCAACCCTCGCCGCGCCGCTCGCGGTGATGACGGATCCGCGCCGCCATCTCCGCATCACCGGCCTCGCCGGTGGCGAGATATATCCAAGGACCCGGTGCGGCGGTTATCAGGCTTTCGGCAAAGCGGCTCTTGCCCGAGCGGGCGCCGCCCAGGACCAGCGTCACCGCCGGCGGAGCCGAAGCGAAGTTGCGGGGTAGATCGGCCGGCGGCCGTGCCATGGGTCGACTCCTTCCTCCCACCGAGGATGCGCGTCTGCAGTTCGGGGCTTGAGGAGGTCTCCTGGCTCGGGGTCATCGGCCGCCGACGCCTTCCCGGCCCGAAACGGGCCAGTGGCATCAATGTCATCGGCCTCGCCGCTCACAGTTGCGGGGGCAGCGCCGGAATGGCTCAGGCGTCCGTCGCGGACGCCGCAAGCACCACCGGCTTCCCTGTTCTCAAGCTGGCAATAGGGTACTGGATCGGCCGGGCCAAGGCCAGCGCCGGAGTCGGCCGGCCTATCCTGCCGACGCCGCCGGGTTGAACTGCAGCGTCACTTTCAGGCCCGGCTTGTTGTCGCCCAGTTTGAGCCCGGCGCTGTGCAGGCGGGCGATGGCGGCCACCAAGCTGAGGCCCAGGCCGTTGCCGGGCGAGGTGCGGCTCGCGTCCAGGCGCACGAAGCGTTCGAGCACGCGGCTGCGATCCTCTTCGGGAATGCCCGGTCCGCGGTCGCCGACGATCACGCAGGGGCCGGCGCCATCAACCGCGGGCCGCAGTTCCAGGGAGACGGCGCCGCCGCTGGCGCCATATTTGGCGGCGTTGTCGATCAGGTTGCCGATGGCCTGGAACAGGAGTTGCCGATTGCCGGTCACCATCGCCGGTCCGCGAATCGTACTGTCGAATTTCAGGCCATGATCCTCGACCAGCGCGCCGTAGAGTTCCGCCACATCGTGGGTCAGCGCCGCCAGATCCACCGGCACCAGATTGCCGCGGCCGGCGCCCGCTTCGGCATCGGCGATCGACAGCAGCGCGTTGAAGGTCTGCAGCAGTCCGTCGATATCGCCGATCGCATGCTCCAGCTCTTCTTCCTGGAGCGCCGGTTCGGGAAGCTGCCGGTGCATCGCCTCCAGCCGGTTGCGCAGGCGGTTGAGCGGGCTGCGCAGATCGTGGGCGATGTTGTTGGTGGCGGCGCGGATCGATCCCATCAGCCGCTCGATTTCCTCCAGCATTGCATTCAGGTTCTGCGCCAGGCGGTCGAATTCGTCGTCGCTGCCGCGCACAGGCATGCGGCGCTTTACCTCGCCTTGCTTGATGCGGTCGGCGGCATCGTTGATGACTTCGATGCGGCGAAGGATGGTGCGGCTCATCAGGAAGCCGACGACGGCGCCAAGCACGATCATCAGCACCAGCGAGGCGGCGAAGGCGTTGAAGATGGCGGCCTGGAACTGGGACTCGATGCGGCGCCCGACCAGCAGGCGATTGCCGCCCTCCAGGGCCACCGCTTTGGCCTCAGCCCAATATGGCTCGAGATCGCCAAATTGCGCCCGGCCGAACTGGAATCGCATCCAGTCGCCTTTGAGTTCGGCATCCCGGGGCCAGCCGCCGAGGATGTTGCCGGCGATCGGCTCCAAGTTCGGGCCGGCCAGCAGATACAGGCCGCCGCCACCGGCGGGCAAGGCCCGGTCCACCAGGGACTGGGCCAATGTTGCCAGGTCCGCCGATTGATGAATCTTCAGCAGTTCACGGATGTCGCTCTCGATGATGTTGTGGCGATCGCGGGTGTCAATGCTCTCGGCAGTCCAGTAGACGAGCGCGAATAGCGCCACGACCGACAGCGAGAACAGGCCGGCATAGAGCAGCGCCAGCCGGAATGTGGTAGTGCGGTAAAGCCTAGGTTTCAGCACGCAGGCAATACCCCGCGCCGCGCATGGTGTGCAGCAGCGGCGTCGGGAATTCCTTGTCGATCTTCTGCCGCAGCCGGCTGATATGCACGTCGATCACGTTGGTCTGGGGATCGAAGTGATAGTCCCACACGCCTTCCAGCAGCATGGTGCGCGTTACCACCTGGCCGGCATGGCGCATGAGATACTCCAGCAGCCGGAATTCCCGCGGCTGCAGGTCGATGGTCTTGCCCGCGCGTTTCACCGCCCGCGACAGCAGGTCCATCTCCAGGTCGCCGACGGCCAGGCGCGTTTCCACCGACACCGGCGCCTTGCGGCGGGTCAGCACCTCCAGCCGCGCCAGCAATTCGGAGAAGGCGAAGGGCTTGGTCAGATAGTCGTCCGCGCCGGCCTTGAGGCCCGCCACCCGCTCGTCCACCTGGCTGAGGGCGGAGAGGATCAGGATCGGCGTCGAGACATTTGCCGCCCGCGCCGCCTGGATCACCGCCAGGCCATCCAACCCGGGCAGCATGCGGTCGATGACCATGACGTCATAGTCGCCGCTGGTCGCATGGAACAGCCCGTCGCGGCCGTTATTGGCGTGGTCGACCGTGTGGCCGCTCTCGGTCAGGCCCTTCACCATGTAGGCGGCGGTTTGGGCATCGTCCTCGATGACAAGGACCCGCATGAATTCAAAATTCTCCCTGGCTGCGGCCGGGCCCGTCCCGGCGGCGCCGAATCTAGCTGCTATCTTCAGGGGTTCAATGGCGGCAGTCATGTCAGATCCTGCGGCCCGCGTCCCGGTCAAAACCTGGCCTCTGAAAATGAAAAAGCGGCGCGACCGTTTGGAGGGTCGATCGCGCCGCTAAATTCGTTTTCGGTGTGGGGACGCCGAATTCGATGATCAGAATGTAGGGTGTCGTGGCTAACGGGCCACATGCGGGGCGATTAATTAATTGTAATGTTCGCCCTGGCCAATTGCGGGGGTTTTTCGCACAAGCCTCTGATTCTACAAAGCAAAAGCGGTGCGACCTTGGAGGGGGACCGCACCGCTTAATTTCGCCGATCGAGGTGTGGGGCACCCGATCTATGGTTTTGACTATACCCCCTCCTGTCTCTCACCACGTTGACCGGGAGATTAACACTTTGTCATCCGCCGGCCGGCCCATCTAGGGCAGCGAAGCCGTAAGCGGTTGAAATAATTCTCCGTTTTCCCCGGCGGCGATTCCCGGTCATAACATAAAGCCATGTGGTCAGAGATTTTCCGCGGCGAGCGGGCCGCCTACACGGTCGTCTTGACGCTGGGCGTCGGGCTGCACGCCATCGATGTCTTCGTCATTTCCTCGATCCTGCCGACGGTGGTCGGCGATATCGGCGGCGAGGCTTACTACGCCTGGTCGACGATGCTTTACATGGTGGCATCGATCGTCGGCACGGCCGGCGGCGGCATCCTG
>DATKFM010000124.1:0-7898 GCA_035544395.1 Verrucomicrobiia bacterium | reverse complement strand
GCCCGCGGCTTTGCCCCCGGCCAGACGCCGGTGGCCGCCCCCGGCCTCAAGGTCAACGCCTTCGCCACCGGCCTGAAGCATCCCCGCTGGATCTATGTGCTGCCCAATGGCGACGTGCTCACGGCCGAAGCCCTGTTCCTGCCCGGAAAAGTCGACAGCCTCTTCGACTACGCCATGGTCAGCACCATGAAGCGCGCGGCGGCCGTCGGCGTCAGCCCGAACCGCATCACCCTCTTGCGCGACAGCAACCGCGACGGCGTGGCCGAGACCCGCGACACGTTCCTCTCGGGCCTGAGCCAGCCCTTCGGCATGGTCCTGTTGGGCGACACCTTCTATGTCGGCAACACCGGTGGCGTGATGACCTTCCCCTACGCGCTGGGCGACACCCGCATCACGGCAGCCGGCCGGAAGCTCTGCGACTTCAAGCCCGGCGGCCATTGGACCCGCAGCCTACTGCCGAGCCCCGACGGGCGGAAGCTCTATGCCGGCGTCGGCTCCCTCAGCAACATCGCCGACCACGGCATGGCGGCCGAAGAGGGCCGCGCCGCCATCCACGAGATCGAGCTCCCCGGCGGCAAGAGCCGCATCTTCGCCTCGGGCCTCCGCAACCCAGTGGGCCTCGCCTGGGAGCCAACGACAGGCACGCTTTGGACAGTCGTCAACGAGCGCGACGGCCTGGGCGATGAGACGCCACCTGACTACCTGACCAGCGTGCGCGACGGCGGTTTCTATGGCTGGCCCTATTGCTATTGGGGCAAGACGGTCGATGACCGCGTGCCCCAGGATCCTGCCCTGGTCGCCAAGGCGATCACCCCCGACTACGCGCTGGGCGGCCACACCGCTTCCCTCGGCCTCTGCTGGCTACCCAAGGGCACGCTGCCGGGCTACCCCGACGGCATGGCCATCGGCCAGCACGGCTCCTGGAACCGCAGCACGTTGAGCGGCTACAAGGTCGTCTTCGTGCCCTTCGAGAACGGCCGCCCGAGCGGCCCGCCGCGCGACATCCTCACCGGCTTCCTCTCGCCGGACGAGAAGGAGTCCTATGGCCGCCCGGTCGGTGTGACCATCGGACCCGATGGCTCGCTGTTGGTGGCGGACGATGTCGGCGATGCGATCTGGCGGGTGACCGGCTGAGCGGGTGCGAAGTCGCATCAACCAGCCGCATTCATTCATTGGAACCTTTGCGCTGGTTGAACGTTGCATCCCTGATGCTGGTCGGCCCGCGTGGGAATTTCATCCGCATTCAATGCATTAATGATGAGGAGGCAACCATGAATAGCGCACGCATTAGTATTGCCATCGCCGTTTGTGCATTGGGTCTTGCCGCTTGCGAGGACAAGAAGGAGACGGCCGCGGATGCCGCGGATCCGGCACAAGCCGTGACCCAGCGCCAGGACCTGATGAAGGACAACGGCGCGCACGCGAAAGCGATCAGCGAATTCGTCGAGAGCGGCAAGGGCACGGCCGCCGATGTCAAGATGCATGCCGAGGCGTTGCAGGCCAATGCCAAGCGGATCCCGGCCCTGTTTCCCGCGGGAACGAGCGCCGATGACATGCCCGGCAAGAGCTATGCGAAGGCGGATATCTGGGCCAAGAAGCCCGAGTTCGAGAAAGCCGCCTATGAGCTCGAGGAACTAGCCGAAAAGCTGGCGGAGGTCGCCGGAGCCGGGGACGCCGCTGCGATCAAGACTCAGTTCGCCTCGCTCGGCAAGGACGGCTGCGGCGCCTGCCATCAGGCCTTCCGCCTGAAGAAGGAATAGCCGCCGGGCCGCGCCTGAACCCATCGGGCGAAGGAACAAACCCTTCCGGCATGCATTGGTCATCACGCGCACGGAATCACACCGCCGGCTGCGCCCGATTAGGCTTGCCCCCAACCAGTGTCAGCCAATTTTCGCCGGCTGATCGATACAGGCTCCTTGCCCATGCCGGCCGCACCCTCGACAGCGCCTCCCCAACCGATTCCCGCCGCCGTGGAAAGCCGCTACACGGCGCCCCGCGCCTATTTCAGCAGCAAGCTCAACGTTCTCATAGCCAGCGCGATCGTAGTGACCGGCCTGTATTTCGGCCGCGAGATCCTGGTGCCCATCGCGCTCTCTCTGCTGCTCAGCTTCGTGCTGGCGCCGGGCGTGCGCTTGCTCATCCGCTGGCATGTCGGGCGGATAACATCGGTCCTGGTGATGGTGGCGTTTACATTCACCGCCATACTCGCGGTTGGCGCCGTGGTGGGAACGCAAATCGGAACCCTGGCGGAAAACCTGCCCCGCTATGAGTCCACTGTCACGGGCAAGATCCACTCGCTGCAAAATGCGCTCGGCCAGATCAGCATCCTCGAACGCGCTTCGCGCATGCTCCGAAACATCAGCGACGAGGTTTCCAAACCCGAGGTCAAGGAACCATCGACCACGATTCTGGGAGTCCCCACCGCGGAGTCGGACGAGCCCGTGACGGTCCGCGTCGAACAGCCGCCATTGCGGCCATTCGAGATCATCCTTGACGTCATCGGCCCGGTCCTGAGCCAGATGGCCACGATCGGCCTGGTCATCGTCTTCGTCATCTTCATTCTGCTGCAGCGGGAGGATCTGCGCGACCGGCTGGTCCGCCTGGCGGGGGTCCGAGACCTCCAGAGAACCACCCAGGCCCTCACCGATGCCGCCGAGCGGGTGAGCCGCTATCTGCTGATGCAGACGGTCGTCAATGCGACCTATGCCTTGCCGATCGGCATCGGCCTGTGGGTGATCGGTGTGCCCAATCCGATCCTCTGGGCGATCCTCGCCTTTGTCCTGCGCTTTGTGCCCTATATCGGGCCAATCATCGCCGCGACCTTCCCGCTGCTGCTGAGTGTCGCCGTCGATCCCGGCTGGAGCATGCTGGCATGGACCGCAGCGCTCTTCGTGACCATCGAGATCATCAGCAACAATTTCATCGAACCGCGGCTCTATGGCGGCAGCACCGGCCTGTCCTCCCTGGCGATCATCCTGGCGGCGACGTTCTGGACCTGGCTTTGGGGCCCGATCGGATTGCTGCTGTCGACGCCGCTCACATCGAGCCTCGTGGTCCTCGGCCGCCATGTGCCGGGACTGCAGTTCCTCGAGGTGGCGCTCAGTGACCAGCCGGCGCTGGCGCCGGAAGAAGGACTCTATCAGCGACTCCTGGCCGGGGATCCCGTCGAGGCGGCCATGCAGGCAGAGGCCTATCTGAAACTCCAGCCGCTGTCCGGCTTCTATGATGAAGTCATGATCCGCGCGCTAGCTCTTGCGCAGGAGGATGTGCGGCGGGGCGCGCTCGATGGCGAACAGCAGGGGCTCATCCGCGCGGCTGCGGAAGAAGTCATCGAGGACTTGTCTGATTATGACGACGTCATGCCGGAGGCCGAAAAATCGCTGTCCGATGTGATCCTGCCCAAGAGCCCGCGGCCGGGGGAAAAGCAGGCGGAGCCCGTGGCGGCCTCATCGATTGCACCTCGTTTCGAACCTTCGGCGCTGCCGCCGGCCTGGCAGGGCAAGCCCGTGCTGTGCGTCGCCAGCCGCACTGATCTCGATGCGGTCGCGGCTTATATGCTGGCGCAATTGCTCGGCAAGCACGGCATCGGCGCCCGTGTGATTCCCTGGGCGGCAACAACGGCCGGAAATCTCTCGCTTCTCGACGAAGCCGGCGTGGAGCTGCTTTTCATCTCCTGCCTGGATCCCCGCCTTTCGACCCATGTGCGCTACCTCGTGCGGCGATTGCGCCGCAAATTCCCGAAGGCGAAGATCGTCGTCGGGTTCTGGACCCAGACGACCGACACGATAAGGCAGGAAATCATCGACGGCACGGGCGTCGAGCTGCTGGTGAGTTCTCTTGGCGAGGCCCTGGAGCTGGCAGGCAAGATGATCCGCGAAACCGCCAGCCCCGGGGTTGTGCGGGCCCTTGCGCCCGTCAGGTAGCATGACCCGTTCCCGGGTCAGCGGATGGCGCCGGCATCCCGCGGTCGCCGTCCCGCTCGATGCGCTTCACGGCTTGGTCCTTCATGACGGCTTCGATCTCGCGGCCTCGATCGCCTTCAGCGCGCTGCTGGCCCTGTTCCCCTTCCTGGTCTTTCTCTTCGTGCTCGGCGGCCTGGTCAGCGGCCATGAAGCGCTGGACATGCTCGTCAACTTCCTTTTCCGGCTGATGCCCAATGATGTCGCCCATACGCTGGCGCCCGTCATCGTCGAGGTGGTGACGAAGCCGCCCAGCGGCCTGGTGCCGGTCAGCCTGGTCTTCGCCCTTTGGGTGGCGGCCAGCGCCCTGGACGCACTCCGCCTGTCGCTCAATCACGCCTACAACATCACCGAAGGCCGGTGGATGTGGCAGCTCAAGCTGCAGAGTATCGTCTTCGTGCTATTCGGCAGTTGTTTCCTGCTCGTCATCGCCTTCATCGTCGTCGTCGGCCCCTTCCTCTGGCATGTGGTTGCGGCCGTGCTGTCCCTGCCCGTGGCGAATGGCGGCCTTCTGCTCCTCGGCCAGTATGCCGTCGGCGCCGTGCTGATCAGCTTCGGTGTCGCCCTGATTCACCTGATGCTGCCGATGCACCGCCTCGAGTTGCGCGAAGTGCTGCCCGGCGCCATCGCCACCAGCATCCTCTGGTTGATCGCCGCCGCCCTGTTCACCCTCTATCTCAGCCGCCTCGCCAATTATGGCGCCACCTACGGCACGCTCGGCGGTGTCGTCATCACCCTGGTGTTCTTCTATATGTCCGCGGTCATCTTCATTTACGGCGCCGAGTTCAACGCCAGCCTGTGCCGCTGGCGCGCAAAGCACAGTCCCAAGCAGCCGCGGAAGCCGAGCCAAGCCGGCGCGCGGCACGCGCCGCGTCCGTCACCCCAGGCGCAGAACGTCGCAACGGCGCCGCCCTATCGCTGGGAAATGGGCGACGGCAAATCTCTGCCGCGGGATGAGCGCAGGCTGAGGGAACTGGAGGAAGAAAACGCCCAGCTGCGCAAGCAGGTTGCGGCGATGGCGCGAGATAGGGAAGGGCCGAGAAACCCCTAGCGCGAACGCCTCGCTCTTCCCATGATCGCTGTGCTTGATCCTGCCTAATCATTCTGTATTGGCTATATGACAATGAGCCCAGCTTGAATGACTCTCCGTAGACGCTTTGTCGTGGCTCCGCTGCTTCTCGGTTTCTTTGCCGCCGCCTTCTTCCTCGTCGGCCCCGAGCGCATCTGGTCCATCTTCGGCGCAGCCGATCTCGGCCCCGTCGAGTTCGAGACTCTCGTGCGCCGCACGACGCCGAACGATGCGCTGGCCTGTCCGCGTGATGTCTGCAAAGCCGCGAGCGATGTGACGCCGCCAGTATTTGCGGTCAGTGCCGCCGACCTCCGCGCCGCCTTCGCCAAGGTGATATCCTCCGAGCCGCGCATTACCGCCGTCGCCTCCGACGACGCCGAGATGACTGATCGTTACATCCAGCGCTCCGCCCTCATGCGTTATCCCGATACAATCGTCGTCAGATTCTTCGACCTGCCGGAGGGCCGGTCGACGATCGCGCTCTATTCCCGCTCCCAGCTCGGCCATGGCGACATGGGCGTCAATCGCGCGCGGATCGAGCGCTGGCTGGCGAAGCTCGGCGAGGCCGCGCCGGTGGTGCAATAGGGCTCGCTCGGCCTGGACCGCGAAGGCGCTGCGAGCCAGCGCCGTTGATGGTCGCTTCGCTCAATCGAACGTCGCGATCGCCGCAGTCTGGGTCTTGATCGCAACCAGTTCCTTGCGCTTGCGCCACATGAGATAAACGCAGCCGCCCGTGTAGGCCAGGATGAGCAGGAGAAGGCCGGCGAGCCAGCCCATGCCCGCATTTTCGTCGCCCATCATGGCCACGCCATAGAGCGGCAGGCAGATGATGTTGGCGGCGACACTGCCGGCGAAGAACAGCCCGGTGCCCTTGCCGAAGCCGAGCTCATACCGTCCCGCCACGAAGACGCAAAGAATAATCGCCAGGATGATCCCGATGAAGTTCGCGGCCTTTTCCCAGGCCTCGGTCTGTTCCAGAAGGGCCCCGGCATTTTCTGGAAAGAGCATCGCGGCGATGAAGAAATAGGCGAACGTGCCCACCATGAACGCCACGGTGAGCAGGATCCGCCACGCGACAAACCAGAAGAACGCCCCCTTGAAATAGGGCTCCTTACGGGCAGGCGGCGGATTAGGGTCGGAGGCGGGCACGGACATCGGCGGCAACTCCAAGGACACTCACCCAAATGATCGCCACAATCATCGATTGAGGCAAGGGCATGGGGTGGCGCGCGCCTTGAATCTCCGGAATGAGTTCCTAGATCGGAATCCGCTGCGCATCGCGTCCGCGGCCGCGATGTTGGAAATTGTCTATCGGAATACCGTATGCGCCGCGCCGCGTTCATGGCCGCCGGTGCGAGGTGATTCCCTTGCATGGCATCGTTCCCAAAAATCAGGGTCCCCGGAATCCCGGATTCTAGCGAATTGCCGAAGCGGACCAGCAATTTAAATGGGCGGAAATACCTCTGTGGTTCAACTAACCTTGGTACTTACTCCCCCGCCGCCGTCACCGCATCCCGCCGCGCCGTCATCCGCATGAACGCCAGCGCCAGCAGGAACGCCGCCGCCGGGCAGAGAGTCGCCAGGCTGTAGACCCAGAGCACAGCGCGGCGCACCGTCTCCGGGTCGATGCCGCGGTCCATGCCAGCAGCGTTGGCCACCAGGCCGGCCGCGGCGGCGCCCAGGCTGATGCCCAGGGACCGCACCGTGGGAATGGAGGAGGCCGTCAGCGTCTCATAGCCGGGCTCCGCCAGGCGCATAGTGGTGGAGGTCAGATGCAGGTTGGCCGCGCCGATGCCCAGACCCGCGCCGATGACCAGCGGATAGATGACGTAGACCGAGCCGTTGTCGATGGTCAGCGTCAAGAGGCCCAGGCTGATAGCCGTCAGCAGCGGCCCGCCCAGGATCGCCCGCCGCTCGGCCGCTCCGCGCCAGCTCGCGGTCAGGAAGGACGCCGCCGTCCAACTCAGCGCGAAGGCGGCTACGCTGTAGCCTGCCGCCAGGGCTGTCACCCCATGCAGCACCTGCAGCGACAGCGGCAGGAACATGCCGAGCGCCGTGTGGGTCACGGAGAACAGGATGAATATCCAGTAGGCCGCGCCAACAGGCGTGCGGATCGCCAGCGGCCGCGGCGGGAACAGCCGCTTCTCCGACGCGGCGTCGATGCGGAAGGTGCGCAGCAGCAGCAGCAGGCTGAGCAGCAAGAGCGCGCCCTGCACCGCCAGCAGCGCGCCGCTGGAGAGCACCGGCTCGCCGTCGCCGCCGTTGCCCAGCATGTCGCCAGCGCTGCCGCTGATGCCGGCCGCCAGCACGGCAATGGCCAGGGTGCTCATGCGGCGGATGGGAAAGCGCGGGAACTTGCCGGGCACCGCCTGCCCAGGCAGCGACAGCCAGGCGACGAGGGTGAATCCGGCGATGATCGGCGTGGTCGACCAGAACGCGCCGCGCCACCAGCCGATCTCCGCGAAGATGCCGCCGATCAGGGGGCCGATCAGCGCCGCCACGCCCCAGATCGCGGATATCAGCGCGAGGATGCGCGTGCGCAGCTCCTGCGGGTAGAGTTCGCTCACCAGCGCCAGCGACTGGCTGAGCAGGAGGCCCCCGCCGGTTCCCTGTATGAGCCGTGCCGCCAGCAGCACCGGCATGGAGGGGCTGAGACCGCAGAGCGCCGTGCCGGCCAGGAAAATCAGCCCGCCCAGCGCATAGCCGCGCCGCGCGCCGATCGCCGCCTTCAGGATGCCGCCGCCGGCCGTGCCGACGATCGATGCCACCATGTAAAGCATCGTCGACCAGGCGTAGTAAGCCTCGCCGCCGATATCGCCGACCACCGTCGGCAGGATCGAGGAAATGACGAAGACATCGATGGCGTGCAG
>DATKFM010000123.1:0-10965 GCA_035544395.1 Verrucomicrobiia bacterium | reverse complement strand
CAGCCGCGCCCTCTGGATGGCGGAGATTGATGAACTGCTGGTGCCGCTGGTCGCTTGCGACCGCGACCTGGCGCTGCCGGAAAAAGGCCCGGTGCCGGTCATTGTGCTGTCGTTCGACGGCCAGTGGCTTGGCCTGATGACCGCGGAAATCGGCACCGTCACCAGCGCGATCGTCGACACGTCCTATGCCGATCTCCATGCCGGCCGCGCCGGCCTGGCCACGGTGAACGGCCAGGAACTCGAGGTCATCGAACCGGCCTACTACCTGGCCGAAGCCTTGCGCCAGCGCACGCGCGTCGCCGCGCGACGCACCGCGAGCAAGCAGAAACGCAGCAGTGCCGCGGCAGCGACGATCATGGCGGAAGCCGACGATCTCTTCGTGCGCAAGCCCGGTCAGTAATTTTCCTTGGTCGCGGCCCATATCGAGGGCCGAAATCCGCACAGCAAAAAACCGGGATCCGAATTCGGACCCCGGTTTTTTGTGCCGGAAATTCTTGGCCGCTGTTAGGCGGCCGGCTTAGCCGTATCTTTTTCCTCGGAGGGATCGCGCAGAACGTAGCCGCGGCCCCACACGGTCTCGATGTAGTTGTCGCCGCCGGTGGCCGACGCGAGCTTCTTGCGAAGCTTGCAGACGAACACGTCGATGATCTTCAGCTCGGGCTCGTCCATGCCGCCGTAGAGATGGTTGAGGAACATCTCCTTGGTCAGCGTGGTGCCCTTGCGGAGCGATAGCAACTCGAGGATGCCGTACTCCTTGCCGGTGAGATGCAACGGCTGGCTTTCCACTTCGACGACCCGGGTATCGAGATTGACCGACAGCTTGCCGGTCTTGATCACCGAGTCTGAATGGCCCTTGGACCGGCGCACGATCGCCTGGATGCGGGCGATGAGTTCGCGCTTGTCGAACGGCTTGGTGAGATAGTCGTCGGCGCCGAAGCCGAGACCCTTGATCTTGTTGTCCAGTTCGCTGAGACCCGACAGGATCAGAATCGGCGTGTTGACCCGTGCCTGGCGCAGCCGCCGGAGCACTTCGTAGCCGTCGATGTCGGGAAGCATCAGGTCGAGCAGTATGATGTCGTAATCATACAGCTTGCCGATCTCCAGACCGTCTTCCCCGAGGTCCGTTGAATCGACAATGAAATTTTCCGACTTAAGCATCAATTCGATGCTCTGAGCCGTGTTCGAATCGTCTTCGACGAGTAGTACCCGCATGAGCCCCGCTCCGGCAGTTAGTCTGTGGATAAAGCTTAACCCTTTAACCACTTTGACGCCTAGGTAGTTAACAAACCTTTACCGCCGCCGAAAAAAAGTTGTCCAATCGTTTAAAAAGAGCGTTCACGTTTGCTTAACTATTGGAGCGGCATACTCCCTTTAACTTATTGATTCGTCGGCGGTTAATCCGTGGTTTCGGGTTTTCGCTGATGGCCGGAAAGCCCGCCGGGAGGGTTGCCGAAAGATAACCTTGTCAGACGGCACGCGGGCAAAGGGGTTAGAGCCTAGTGACTGCCCTTGACCATATGCTTCGGGTCCACCGCTGGCTGTGCCGCGAGAAACAGCGGGACCTCGAGGAATTGGAACGCCTTGCCAAGCGCCTGCGCGGCGATCTTCTGCAGCTGCAAGTGCCAGAGCAAAGCGGCCTCATCGATCCGGCCGTCACTGGCCGGCGCGCTCGGCTGGAGCAATCCATCGCCGACGCCGATGGCGCGCTGTCGCGTGCCCAAGCCGATCTGGCGCAGGCCCGCATTGAATTGGGCCATATCGAGCGGCGGGAGGCGGGACGCAATTCGCCGCTGCCCGAGCAGTTCCGCCAGGCCCGCCGCGCGCGCGGTCGGCGTTCCTAGGAATCCCCGAAAAACCAAGCAAAAGGGCCGCAACCCTGAGGTCGCGGCCCTTTGCATATCTGCTTCGGTCGCCGGTTTTTCGCCGTGGCTTCTAGCTCAAGTTACCGGCTGGCTGTTCGTCGCTGCGGTAGTCCTGCAGTCGCGTCACCCGCAGGCCGCGAAGGCCATGGCGGTCGATCAGACGCTGCCAAGACAGAAACTCTTCCACCGAAAGCGTATAGCGTTGGCAGGCCTCATCGAGCGTGATGAGCCCAGCGCGTACGCCGGCCACCACTTCGGCCTTTCGGCGAATGACCCAGCGCTTAGTTCCGGGGGGCGGCAAATCGTCGAGGGTCAGAGGTTCACCCTCCGGCCCGCGCGCCGCTCCCTTGTGATTGTCCGGCTCTAGGCTCATCAACTTCTCCTGCTATCCACACGTAGACTCAAGGCGTGCTCCATCCACGCCCGAAACAATACAGGCGGGCACTTAAAAAAAACCTAAACTGACCCGTTAAGATATTGTCTTGATTGGCTCTGTTGGCGTCGGACCTTAATAAAGACTAATGGAATACCGACTGCTCACAGGCCCGAAATCAGGCCGATCCTGACCCCATATCTAGCGCCCCGGCCAATCCGACTGATGGTTGGCGGCGGAACCAATTCTGAGCCAAACAGGGGATCGCCAACAGAACAGAAAAGTTGTTATAACAAACTGAATTATAAGGATAATACGCTGTGAACCTTAATCGCCGCGGCGATCTTGCGGGGAAAATGGAATCCCATATACTCCGCGCCGCTTCACGTTGGAAAAGACCACCAAAAGCGAAAGACATGAAGGTTACCTTGCCTCCCGATTACCGTCCCAGCGAACGGGAAGAATTTATGAATCCCCTGCAGCGCGAATATTTTCGCCGAAAATTATTGGATTGGCGGTCCGAGCTGCTGCAGGAATCGACCGAAACCCTTTCCCACCTCCAGGAAGAGAGCCTGGCGGAGCCGGATCTGGCTGATCGGGCATCCCTGGAGACCGACCGGGCCCTGGAATTGCGTACCCGGGACCGGGAACGGAAGCTGATTTCCAAGATCGACGATGCGTTGCGGCGGATCGAGGATGGCACCTACGGCTATTGCGAGGAAACCAATGAGCCGATTGGCATAAAGCGCCTGGAGGCCCGTCCGATCGCTACCCTGAGCGTCGAGGCCCAGGAACGCCACGAACGGCTCGAGCGGACCCGGCGCGACGACTGAACGGTCACCACACGGCGATTCGCCGCTGACTTTCATGCGGAAAGGCATTGGGCCGCCGGAAATCCGGTAACGCAGGGCGGCTACCGAGGTAGGGATTCATTAACTTTACCTATTTTTAAGCGCATCCGGTTAGGATTATCGTAAGAATTTCGGGCAGAGCGCGTTTGCCCGGTTGCTGCCCAGAAGTCGGGGGTCGCGCCCGTCTGGGGGCGCGTGGGGATAGGGGATCGCGATTGCAAAGCCGGACCGTAAAGGCGCCGGCAGGCCGTGAAAGGGCCGTTTAGGGCGCGTCATGTCCAGCGCTAACCTGGAAGGACGGAGTCAGTCATCGTCGGAAGGCAAGTGGCCGGCGATAATTCTGGCATTCCTCGGCGCGGCACTCAGCGTCTCGGCATTCTTTATCCTGACCACCAATGTCGGCATGAGCAAGGTGACGGCCTTCTACTGGGTCGGCATCAGCGTCGGCATCGGTCTGTCGTTATTGTCCCTGGCGGTTTCGCTGCTGATCAACCGCCGCCGCGCCCAGCGCGAGCGCGATCTCTTTGCTTCCAGTTTGGATACGCTGCCGATCGCCCGCCAGATCGTTTCGCCCGACGGCAAGGTGGTGTTCACCTCGACCGCGTTCCGGCAGATGTTCCCGAGCGTCGACAAGCCGGTGAAGACCACGCTGGCCGCGCAACTTGTGGGCGAGCCCGACGAGGCCGACCGCCTGGCGCGGCTGGAGGCCCAAGCGGCCGTCGGCATCGCCGGCCATGCCGAGGTTACCGTGCGCATGGCCAATGGCGGCGTCGAGTGGCGCGATGTCAGCGCCTCGCCGCTGCAGCTTCTGCCCGGCTATGTGGTGTGGGGCGTCGAAGACGTCACGCCGCGCCGCCAGGTCGAAGCCCTGATCCGCCGGGAGCAGGAGCGTTTCGCCGACCTCGTGGAGCGGGCGCCCATCGGATTTTATTCCGTCGACGAGACCGGCCGCTTCCAGTTCATCAATGCCACGCTGTCGTTCTGGCTGGGTGTGCCGCGCGCCGATGTGGCGGCCGGCCGTGTCTATCTGCAGGATCTCCTGGCGCCGCCGGTGGCGCCGGACACGCCGCCCTACAGCCCGTTCGCCGGCGAGGTGACAGGCGGCGAAGTGACTCTCCGCGGTCCCGAGGGCAAGACGCTCCATGCCTATATCCGGCAGGAAGTGGTGCCCAGCGACTCCGGCTCCGGCCTCCGCACCCGGTCGGTGGTCCATGATCTCGGCCGCGAACGCGCGCTCGAAGCGGCGCTGCGCTCGTCGGAACAGCGGTTCCAGCGGTTCTTCGCCGAAGCGCCGATCGGCATTGTGCTGATCGACCAGGGCGGCCGCGTGCAGGAATGCAACGCCCACTTCCGCACCATGGTCGGCGTGCAGTCCAGCGATCTCGTCGGCTTTGAGTTTCTCGGCTTTATCGACGAACAGGACCGGCCGGCGGTCACCACCCGCCTGTCCGCCGCCAATGCCAGCGGCCCGGGCACGCCCGTGGATGTCAGCCTGAAGTCCCTGCAACCGCGAAAATCGACTCTCTATATATCCCCCCGCGACACCGCCGTCGGCGAGACCGCCGGCTGGATCGCCCACTTCATCGACATCACCGAGCGCAAGAACCTGGAAGTGCAGGTTGCGCAGTCGCAGAAGATGCAGGCGGTCGGTCAGCTCGCCGGCGGCATCGCCCACGACTTCAACAACCTGCTGACGGCGATGATCGGCTTCTGCGACCTGCTGCTGGTGCGCCACCGCGCCGGCGACCAGTCCTTCGCCGACATCATGCAGATCAAGCAGAACGCCAACCGCGCCGCCAACCTGGTGCGGCAGTTGCTCGCCTTCTCGCGCCAGCAGACGCTGCAGCCGCGGGTGCTCAACATCACCGACGTGCTGGCGGAACTGTCCCATCTGCTGCGCCGCCTGATCGGCGAGAACATCGAACTGAAGATGACCCACGGCCGCGATCTGTCGCCGGTAAAGGTGGATCACGGCCAGCTCGAGCAGGTGATCATCAACCTCGCGGTGAATGCCCGCGACGCCATGATCGGCGGCGGCACGCTGACCATCCGCACCGAGAACGTAGCCACCGGCCAGCCGATGACCCGAGGCTCCGAAATCATGCCGCCGGGCAGCTACGTCATGGTGCAGGTGATCGACACCGGCCATGGCATTCCGCCGGGAATCGTCGATCGCATTTTTGATCCCTTCTTCTCCACCAAGGAAGTCGGCTCGGGCACCGGCCTCGGCCTGTCGACGGTGTATGGCATCGTCAAGCAGACCGGCGGCTTCATCTTCGTGGAATCGAAGCCGAAGCAGGGCGCCACCTTCTCGATCTATCTGCCGCGCCATGTGCCGGATGCGGCCAGCCCCGAGCCGGTCATCGCCGAGAACATGGCCGAAGCGGTGCAGACCGCCGATCTCACGGGCATCGGCACGGTGCTGCTGGTGGAGGACGAGGACGCCGTCCGCCTGTTCGGCGCCCGCGCGCTCCGCAACAAGGGCTACAACGTATTGGAGGCCCGCAGCGGCGAGGCAGCGCTGGAGATCATCAATACCGCCGCCGCGAACAAACAGCCGATCGATCTCCTGATCACCGATGTCGTCATGCCGCGCATGGACGGCCCAACGCTGATCAAGGAAGTGCGCTCGAAGCAGCCGACCATGAAGGTCATCTTCATATCGGGCTACGCCGAGGACGCGTTCCGGAAGCGCCTGGACGAAAACGCCGACATCCATTTCCTGCCCAAGCCCTTCACGCTGAAGCAGCTTGCCGGCAAGGTGAAGGAAGTCCTGCGCGAGGGCAGCGCTTAGCGCTCCATCGCCGCCGCGGCGCATTCCGCCGCTTCTCCGTTCCATCAAAATCACAGCCACCTCATCTCCCAATCACCCCTTGACGCCTTTGAGATTGCGAGTCATTCTTAATTGCAGAATAGGCGGGCGCGACAGCTCGTCCCGGCGAACCGGAGAAGGGAATGGCTCAGAACGCGCAGCCTCACTGCCAAGAACCGGGCCTGCGCCCGGTCACGGATCTGGTCCTGGCGGAGCAGATCGTGATCTGGATGCTGCGGCGCTACCGCGCCGGCGGCGAGCGGCTGGAAGGGCTGGCGGGAACCTTTCGCCAGATTTTCGGACTCGGCGGAGTCGAGACTGGGTTGGCGGCGGCCGGAATGTTGATCGGCGCCCTGGAACGCCATGGCCGGCGCACGGAATCGCGGCCTCGGCCTCCTGCAACTGAGACCATCGGCGCGGCAAATGATTCCGGTATCCACCGGATCTATCTTTCTCATACGGAGCTGTCGGTCCTCCGCCTGATCGCGGCGGCCCAGCGCAACGATTCCCTGACCGCCGCCGCCGTGGCTGCCTGGCTGGTGCGGCCGGCGGGCCAGGGGCAAATGCTCGACGGCGCCCTGGCTTTCGCCGCCTGCCTCACCGCCGCCGGCCAGCATCTGCCGGCCGAAGCGGAGGCGCCGGTCCAGCCAGCAACGCCGAACAGTGCCGTTCTCGGCTCGGCCTATCAAACCGCCGACCTGCAGCCCGACGAGAAGCTGGTGCTGGTGGCGATGCGCCTGTGGGTGCGCCGGGCGATGCAGAATGAATGCGGTGGCCCGGTGCTGTACCGCCATCTCGCCGACCATGGCGCCGCCGAGGCCGCGCCCGGCCTGCATGGCATGCTCTACAATCTCGGCACAGCGGCGCGGCGGCCGATCGACATGCGCTGCCCCAACTGCACCGGCCTGTCGCCCGACGAGGCGCGGTTGATCCATGCCCTGGCCTCGGCGCAGGCCGCGCGGGACGATGCCGTGCTCGACGTCATGCTGGAGCTGCTGGCGCCGGCGGCGGCGCGTCTCACCGTCGAGCCGGCGCGCGGCGCGGCGCGGGCCTTGGCGATATCGGGCGTGGCGCTGCCGCTGCGCGACTGGGATTTCACGACGCTGGCGCTGGAAGCCGCACCTTCGGCCGAGCCTTCGCCGCTCCAGGCGGACGGCTTCGATTGCGAGAGCAGTTGCGACGAAGAGGCCGGACGCGGCCGGCCCCGCGTGCTGCATTAACATGTCGGCGATCGATCCCGCCTTCACCCGCAGCCGCGGCCTGATGGCGTTCGGCATCGCCGAGCGCGGCACTCGGCTCGCTGTGGAGCCGCTGGATACCGGCGATATTCTTGACTTGGCGCTGTTGGGGCTGGCGGCAGAACCTCGTCCGCCCCGGCAGCGCCTCACCGTGGAGCGCGCGGCCGGATTGCTGCGTCGTCTTGGCGGCCCGCTCTTGTCTCCGACGCTGGATGTGGTGACGGGCCGTGCCCGGCGTCTCATCGAGGCGGGCCACGTCGAGATGGCGCGGGATCCAGCCGCGCCTCCTACCGCGAAGGCGCGTCCGGAGGTGTTGTTGCCGCTGCATCTGCGAGTGACGGCGGCGGGCGCGCAGCGGTTGCGCGATCTCCTGCTGGCGCCGGAGCCGGACGATGCGGCACCCCAGGCCGATCTCGCCTTTGCGCTCAAGCTCTGTCTGATGGACAAGCTGGATGCCGACGGCCGCGCCCGCCTTTTGGCGCAAGCCATTGCCGCCAAGGAACGCCACCACGCTGCGGCCGTTCATGCCGCGCGGCACTGCCCGGCCAGCAGCATCTTCACGCGCCGCTGGCTGGAACGGCAGGCGGCGCGACTGGCCGATGACGTCGCCTGGCTGCGGTCCCTGCCGGCAGCGTAGGCCAATGCGGTTACTTGGGGGAAATCAAGGAAGCCGATTGCGCATTGTATTGTCGCGGCAGGTCGCCTAAATCGCTGGTGACGCTTCGCCCCGCATGGTGGCGCAGCCCTTCCCATAACAATAACCGGAGACTTTAATGGCCAGTGGTTTGTCTGCATGGACCTCGTTGCGTCCACATCTGCTGAGCGCGCTTCGCATCATGACCGGGCTGCTGTTCATGCAGCACGGCACGACAAAGCTCCTGAGCTTCCCGCTGACGCCGATGTCCGGCGGCACCGACGGCATGACGCTCATCACCGGCACGCTGGAACTCGTCGGCGGCGCCCTGATCGTCGTGGGCCTGTTCACGCGACCTGTCGCTTTCGTTCTGTCGGGCTTCATGGCGGTGGCCTATTTCATGGCGCATGCGCCGCAGGGTCTCTATCCGCTGCTGAATGGCGGCGAGCTGGCGGCGTTGTATTGCTTTGTCTTCCTTTATCTCTCCGCGGCCGGCGGCGGTCCCTGGAGCCTCGATGCGATCGTCCGCAAGAAGGCCTGATCCGCACCGCCTGAGAACAAATTCCACAATGTGCAGTCGAAACAGGGGGCGGAAATCGATTCCGCCCCTTTTCCGCACGGGCGCCGTGGTCAGGCATGGCCGGCATCCTTGCTCCCGGTGACGGACAATCAGCCGGGCCATGATTGTATCGACGCGCAGAGCGGCAAGATCGTCGTTTGAGACGAGGAGGAAGTTGCCGACGGCGGCAGCGACAAGGTCTGGAAGCGCTCCTTCAAGCCCGATGCGCCGGACCTCGCAAGTTCGCTTGAACGCTGGCTCGACTCCCCGTCGCCGGTCCAGAAGACAAAGGATCTGCTGCAGCAGGGCATGAAGGACTCCATCAAGCAGAGCCTCGCATACTGGCGCGCCAAGACGCCGGAGGAACGCGCCGCTTTCGGATTGCCGGAAAAGGTTGGGAGGAGGCTCTGTTCGGCCATCTGGGCATCGACTTGACGAAGCTCTGACGACAGCAACGCCGGCCCTCGTCCCGGTGTCGATCCCCGCTATAGTCCCGGCGCGTCGGTTTGACTCGGTCGCTGCCGCGACGAATACTTACCCATCAACAGGAATCGACTGCCGGCGGCACGAACCGGCAGCGTGAGGTAGAACGGCGTACCCAGGGCCCAACAAGCCAGGACAAAAAACCAAGGGAGATGTGGCATGATCGATGTATCGCGCCTGCGCCAGGAGATGCGCGCCGGAAAACTCAGTCGTCGCAATTTCATGCGTACCCTCGCCGCGAGCGGCATCGCGGTCACGACTCTTCGCATGCGCGCTTCCCGCGCAGCGGAAACGCCCACCATGTATCTCTGGTCGGGCTACGATGACCCCGCGCTCTATCCCGCCTATGTCAAGAAGTACGGCGCCGCGCCTGATTTCGCCATCTGGGGCGATGAGGAGGAGGGGCTGCTGAAGCTGCGCAGCGGCTTCAAGCCCGACGTGGTGTTCCCCTGCGCCTACAAGATCGCCAAATGGTACGAGAACGGCGTGCTCAACGAGATCGATACCGCAAAGCTCAGCCATTGGTCCGATGTGTTCGAAAGCTTGAAGGCGATTCCCGCCGGCATGCAGGACGGCAAGCGCGTCTGGGTGCCGATCGACTGGGGTCAGACCTCGATCATCTACCGCACCGACCTCTGTCCCGAATATGTCGGCAACGAGACCTGGTCGATCCTCTGGGACCCGAAATACAAGGGCAAGGTTGCCATGTTCGACAGCCTGACCGACGGCGCGGTGGTCGCCGGCATCGTCGCCGGCCTGAAGGATCCCTTCGATTATTCGAGCGATGAGAACCTGGCAAAGGTGAAAGCCAAGCTGACGGAACTGAAGCCGCAGCTCCGCTATTTCGTGCCCGACTCCGCGAGCCTGGAGCAGGGACTCGCGACCGGCGAGATCGTCGCCGTCACCGGCTGGAACGAATCCATCACCCGCCTGCGCAAGCAGGGATTGCCGGTCAAGTTCATGGAGCCGAAGGAGGGCGCCATGACCTGGGTCTGCGGGCTCAGCATCGTCAAGGACACGCCGCTGCTTGATCAGGCGCACGAGATCATCGACGCCATGCTCGATCCGGAATCGCGGGCCTATGAGATGCGCAATTTCGGCTACGGCTCCTCCACCAAATCGCCCTATTCGATCCTGAGCGCGGAGGAACTCGCCGATCTCGGCCTGTCGCCGAACCCCGATACCGTGCTCAATGCCGGCATCCTGCAGCGCCCGATCATCGGTGAAGAGCGGCTGCAGCGGGCCTTCGAGGAGGTCAAGGCGACCAATTGATGGCCGCACAGAAGAAGGGGGCCGCGGCGGGCGCGAGCGCCGCCGCGCCCGGCCCTGCCGGGGAGCTCGAGCGCCTGCTGGCGGCCCATCCGCGGACGGAATTCATCGATCCGCTGGTGGCCGATCTCTGCGGCGGTTTCCGCGCCAAGCGCATGCCCATCGACCAGGCGGGCAAGCTGTTCAGCCAGGGCATCGAGATGCCCTATGCCCTGCATCTGATCGACGCCACCGGCGACTCCTGCGATCCCCTGGGCATCGGCATCGGCAACGGCGCGCCGGACGGGACCGCGATGCCCATTGCCGGCACGCTGGCGCCGATCCCCTGGAGCGAGCGGCCGGGCGCGCAGGTGCTGCTGACCTTCTACGAACCCGACCGGCGCCGTTCGCGCGCCGATCCGCGCTGGGTGCTGGAAGGCGTGCTCAACCGCTACCGCGCCGCGCGAATGCATCCGGTGGCGGCTGTCGAGTACGAATTCTATCTCATCGACCGCGCCCGCGATGCGGCCGGCCATCCGCAGCCGCCGCTCCGGCCCGGCACGAATGTGCGGGAAACAGGCAATCAGCCGTACCTGGTCGACGATCTCGACGCCTATGGCCATATCCTCGGCGAGATCGCCGAGGGCTGTCGGTTGCAGGGTATCGGCGCCACCACTTCGATCTCCGAATTCGCGCCCGGTCAGTTCGAGATCAATCTGCAGCACCGCGACGACATCCTGCGCGTCGCCGACGAAGCCGCGCTGTTCCGCCGCGTGGTGAAATCGGTCGCCCGCGGCCATGGCATGGAGGCGACCTTCATGCCCAAGCCCTATGCCAACCAGACCGGCAGCGGCCAGCATGTGCATCTCAGCCTGCTGGACGACAGCGGCCGCAATCTGTTCGAT
>DATKFM010000122.1:0-3661 GCA_035544395.1 Verrucomicrobiia bacterium | reverse complement strand
AAGAGATTCTGCTTACGGGAAAGTACTATTGCTGCTGGAGATCGACTCTTTGGCGCCTATCGGCGCCGGACCCCGCACCCGAGAAACCTCCGCTGCGCGGACGTTTCTCGCCCTCTCCCGCAAGGGGAGAGGGGTCAGATTTAGTGCAACCTTGGTGGAGTGCGCCTTACCTCGCCGCCGCCTTTGCCCGCTTCGGCTTCGACGGGCCCGCGAGATAGTCGTCGATCTCGCCGGTCAGCTCGTCCAGCTTGTCGTGGAAGAAATGGTTGGCGCCTTCCACCAGACGGTAGTCGATATTGATGTCCCGCTGGTTCGACAGCTTCTGCACCAGCTTGTTCACCGACTCCGCCGGCACGATGTCGTCTTCGTCGCCCTGGATCACCAGGCCCGAGGAGGGGCAGGGGGCGAGGAAGCTGAAATCATACATGTTCGCCGGCGGTGAGATGGAGATGAAGCTGGAGATCTCCGGCCGCCGCATCAATAGCTGCATGCCAATCCAGGCGCCGAAGGAAAACCCGGCGACCCAGCAGGCCGCCGCATTCGGGTTATGGGCCTGCAGCCAGTCCAGCGCTGACGCCGCATCGCTCAGCTCGCCCTCGCCGCGGTCGAACCGTCCTTGCGAGCGGCCGACGCCGCGGAAATTGAACCGCAGAACCGCATAGCCGCGCTTCTGAAACGTCTGGTAGACGGCATACACGACCTTGTTGTTCATCGTGCCGCCATGCTGCGGATTGGGGTGCAGCACGATCGCAATAGGCGAGGTCGGCTCCCGGCCAGGCTGGTAACGGGCTTCGATCCGGCCTTCCGGTCCGTTGATGATGACTTCAGGCATTCAATGACGGCTTCCCAGCCACGTTCGGTCTTTTGACGCCAAACTTGCGTTGGCGTTTTCAACCATTTGTTATTACTGATTCATCGGGCCGTCCGACCAAATCTTGACCAATTTAGTCGGATATACTATATGCCTACAAGGAGCGGGCACACACCCCGACGCCGGCCGAGACCTGAGCCAAGGCGGACGGGATCATATCATGTTGGGTCGCATGCTTTTCAAGAACATTCGCGACGATATCGACGGCATGATCGCCCGGGACCCCGCCGCCCGGTCGCGACTGGAAGTTGTGCTTACCTATCCGGGATTCCATGCGGTGGTCCTCTACCGCGGCGCGCATTGGCTGTTTGTGCGCCATTGGCGCCTGCTCGCGAGAATGGTTTCCCATTTCGGCCGCCTGATTACTGGCATCGACATTCACCCCGGCGCCACCATCGGCCGCCGCCTGTTCATCGACCATGGCACCGGCCTGGTGATTGGCGAGACGGCGGAGATCGGTGACGATGTCACCCTTTATCAGGGCGTTACGCTCGGCGGCGTGGCGCCGTCGGTAGACTCCGCCGCGCAAATCGATCGCAAGCGCCATCCCACCTTGCGCAACAACGTCATCGTCGGCTCGGGTGCCCAGGTGTTGGGCCCGATCACCGTGGGCGAGGGCGCGCGGGTCGGCGCCAATGCCGTGGCCGTCGCAGATGTGCCTGCTGGCGTCACGGTTGTCGGCATCCCCGCCAAGGTGATCGTGCCGCGCAAGGCGTCGCAGGAGTTCCGCGCTTACGGCATGCCGACCGACGATATCGCCGATCCCATCACGCGCGCCATCGACGGGCTATTGGACCAGGTGTCCCGCCTCAAGGCCCGCGTCGAGCAACTCGAAGGCGAGGCCGCGCACCGTGCCGGCAATGGCGAGGCCGAGACTCCTGTCACCACGCCGGTGACAATCAATCCCGAGGATCGCCACACGCCGGACTGCTAGACTGCGACAGGCTAACCAGGCGAGCCGCCGATGAATTCCCCTGTTTATCTCGATTACAACGCCACTGCGCCGCTGCGCCCCGCTGCTGCGGAGGCCATGGCGCGGGCGCTGGGCCTGACCGGCAATCCATCCTCCGTCCACGGCTTCGGCCGCCAGGCGCGGGCGGCGGTAGAGACGGCGCGGGAACAGGTGGCGGCGCTGGCGGGCGCCAAGCCGGCGCAGCTCGTGTTTACGTCGGGCGGCACGGAGGCCAACAATCTGGCGCTGGCGGCCAGCGGCCGCGCGCGCGTTCTTGTCTCCGCGATCGAACATGACTCCATTTTGGCCGCCGCACCCGAGGCCGAGTGCATTCCCGTTACCGGCGATGGTGTGGTGGATCTCGCCGCGCTGGAGCGATTGCTGCAGGCGGACAAGATACCGGCGCTAGTTTGCGTCATGCTCGCCAATAACGAGACCGGAATCATCCAGCCGCTGGCGGAGGTGGTGACGATCGCCCATCGCGCCGGCGCGATGGTTCATTGCGACGCGGTGCAGGCTGCCGGCAAACTGCCGCTGAATTTCACCGCACTCGGCGTGGATCTGATGTCGCTCTCCGCCCACAAGTTCGGCGGCCCCAAGGGCGCGGGTGCGCTGATCGTCGCCGATGCCGTGCCGTTCACCGCGCAACTCCGCGGTGGCGGGCAGGAGCGCGGCCGCCGCGCCGGCACCGAGAACGTCGCCGCCATCACCGCGTTTGGCGCCGCGGCCGGGGAAGCGCGCCGCGATCTGTCGCGGCTGGAATCGATCGCCGCAATGCGCGACCGGCTGGAGCGTGACGCCGGCGCCGACGTTCCGGCCACCTGCATCATCGGCGCCGGCGTGCCGCGCCTGGCGAACACCAGCTGCCTCGCCCTGCCGGGCGTGGGGGCGGAGACGCTGGTGATGGCGCTGGATCTCGCCGGCGTTGCCGTCAGCGCCGGCTCCGCCTGTTCATCCGGAAAGGTGAAAGCCTCCCATGTGTTGAAAGCTATGGGCCTCGGCGCCGAGATCGCCGGCAGCGCGATCCGCGTCAGCCTCGGCTGGGCCAGCACGTCACCCGATGTGGAGCGTTTCCTCGCGGTCTGGAACGAATTCGCGGGACGCCGTGGTTTGGCGGCTTCCTCGCCGGGCGGCTTGACGGCGGCGTAGATACGGGTTGCACTTCCCCGATGTCCAATAAGCCCACCAACGGCCACCTGCCGAACCAGCCGAAGACGCCGGTCTATCTCGACTACCAGGCCACCACGCCGGTGGACCCGCGGGTGCTCGAGATCATGCTGCCCTATTTCACGGAGAAATTCGGCAATCCCCATTCCACCAGCCACAGCCATGGCCGCATCGTGGCGGAGGCGGTGGAAGCCGCGCGCGAAGATGTCGCGCGCCTGATCGGCGCGGAAGCGCGGGAGATCGTCTTCACCTCGGGCGCCACGGAATCCAACAACATCGCCGTGAAGGGCGCAGCACGCTTCCTGAAAGACCGGCGCGACCACATCGTCACCTGCATCACCGAACATAAATGCGTGCTGGAGAGCGTGAAGCGGCTGGAGCAGGAGGGCTTCGCCGTTACCTGGCTAACCGTCGGCCGCGACGGACTCGTGGACCTCGAAGCGCTGCAAGCCGCGATCACCGAGCGCACCGCGCTGGTCACCATCATGGCCGTGAACAACGAGATCGGCGTGATCCAGCCGCTGGCGGAGATCGGCAGGCTCGCCCACTCGAAGGGCGCGCTGTTCCATACCGATGCCGCCCAGGCCGCCGGCAAGATTGACCTCGATGTCGAGGCCATGAAGATCGACCTCCTGAGTATCTCCGGCCACAAGATGTACGCGCCCAAGGGC
>DATKFM010000121.1:0-2647 GCA_035544395.1 Verrucomicrobiia bacterium | reverse complement strand
ACATAGGCATGGGACGGACCCACCCGTCCCGCCAACAATTGGAAGCCCTCGGCGCAGGCGGGAATGTCGCGGATGCTGCCGTTGGTGATGACGCCCAGGCAGCCGAGGCCCTTGTGGATGTTGCTGTTCACCTCGCCCCAGAAGGCGCCATAGCCGGGTTCAGCGTCCATATCCTCCAGCAGGACGATGCGTGGCGCCGGGCCCTCGCTGACATGGCGGTAATAGTCCAGCCGCCGCTGGCGCATCGCTTTGGCGTCACCGTCGGCCGGATGGGTGGCACGGATGGTGGCGGTGCGGGCATAGCCGACGATCGGCGGCAGATGGGGCCGGGCGCAGACCAGCGGCTTGGATGTGAAACCTATGCCGCGCCGCGCCGGCAGGATGATCTCCAGCGCATTGCAGATCGTCGGCGTGTCGAGGGCGCGCAGCCTGGCGAGATCGGAGTCGCTGAGAATGCTGTCAGTCATCGTTCATGTGAGCTCGGGTTGGAATTCGGCCGCGGCCGACAGGGTCGCACCGGGCTGCAGCAAGACCGTCCCGGTATCCTTGCGCCCGGCCGCAAAGCCGTTGAAAGCATCGGTCGTGTTGCTCACGGGTTCAACGCAGAAATAATCCTGTCCAGCCGGTGTGTAGACTACCAGGGTATCCAGCGGTGATTCTGCCGTCATGGTCAGACGGGCGTTCCATTCCGGCCATTCGACCACCGCCTTGTGATCCCAGCCGGAATAGAGGTGATCGATGGCCTGGCGCGACGGCACCAGCCCGACACGCAGATCGTAGAGCGGCTCCGGGGGCACTAGCTCGGTCGGCAGGTTTTCGCTGTCGGCAAGCCAGACGTGGGATATCTGCGCGGTCACTCGGGCGCGGGGCGTGCGGACGAAGTAGGGATGGGGCCCGATCCCGGCAGGCATCGGCGAATTGGACTCATTGGCTACGCTCATCTCAATTCGCAGCCGGTTGCCGTCGAGGCGGTAGCACTGCTGCGCCCGGTAGGCCCAGGGCCATGCATCTGCCGCATGGCGGTATTCCACGCGCGCTTGGCGGCCATCGGTCTCCGCCAGATGCCAGCGGGCCTGCCAGCCATGGCCATGGATGGTATGCTGCTCCGGCAGCCAGTTGAGCGGCAGAACGATGCGCTGTCCATTGCAGGCAAACCGGCCATCGCGGATCAGCCCGGAATAAGGCACCAGCGGAAACAGCGACATTCCCTCCGGATTGATGGTCTCGAGATCGGCCGGTTTCGCCGGGCGGAACCATTCGAAGACTCCGCCGCTGACAGCCTGCCAATAGCGGGCAATCGTGCCCCCCAGATGCGGCGCAATGGTCAAATGCGTGTCGCCGCTGCTAATGGTAATCAGGCTCATTCCGCTGACTGTCCCCCTTTGGCCGGCAAAACGTTCCCGCGCCACGGTTGACTTGTCAATCGGGCCGCAGGACCATGGCGGTCAATTTGTCATACTTAATGAATTGGAGCATCGGAGCGCCCTATGAACGATAAAACCCCCAAGCTTCGCTCGTCCGCCTGGTTCGGCAAGCCGGACCGCGACGGGTTCATGCACAGAAGCTGGATGAAGAACCAGGGCATCCCCCACGATCTGTTCGACGGCCGGCCGGTCATCGGCATCTGCAATACTTTTTCCGAGCTCACGCCCTGCAATGCGCATTTCCGCAAATTGGCCGACCATGTGAAGCGCGGCGTCTATGAAGCCGGCGGCATGCCGCTGGAGTTTCCGGTGATGTCCCTGGGCGAGACCAATCTGCGACCGACTGCGATGCTGTTCCGCAATCTGGCCTCCATGGATGTCGAGGAATCCATACGGGCGAATCCGCTCGACGGCGTGGTGCTGCTCACCGGATGCGACAAGACCACACCGGCGCTGGTGATGGGCGCGGCGAGTTGCGACGTGCCGGCGATCGTCGTCTCCGGCGGGCCGATGCTGAATGGTCACTACCGCGACCAGACCATGGGCTCGGGCACCAGCGTCTGGCAGCTTTCGGAAGATGTGCGCGGTGGCAAGATGTCCCTGGCCGCCTTCATGGAGGCGGAGGCGGGGATGTCCCGCTCGGCCGGTCACTGCATGACCATGGGGACGGCGTCCACCATGGCCTCGATGGTGGAAGCGCTGGGCATCGCCTTCCCGACCAACGCGGCGATTCCCGCCGTCGATTCCCGGCGCTATGTGCTGGCCCATCTCGCCGGCCGCCGCGTCGTCGAGATGGTGCGTGAAGACATCAGGATGTCGAAGATCCTGACCCGCAAGGCGTTCGAGAATGCGATCCGCGTCAATGGCGCCATCGGCGGCTCCACTAATGCCGTGATCCATCTGCTGGCGATCGCCGGCAGGATCGGCGTCAATCTGTCGCTGGACGATTGGGACAAGCTTGGCCAGCAGGTGCCTTGCCTGGTGAATTTGATGCCGTCGGGCAAGTACCTGATGGAGGATTTCTACTATGCCGGTGGCTTGCCCGCGGTCATGCGCGAGCTCGGCGATCTGATCCATGGCGATGCTATGACGGTGTCCGGCAAGACTATCGCCGAGAACATCAAGGAGGCTGAGTGCTTCAACCGCGATGTCATTATGAGCCGCGGTGAACCCTTCAAGCCCATGGGCGGCATCGTGGTGCTGCGCGGCAATCTGGCGCCGAA
>DATKFM010000120.1:0-12712 GCA_035544395.1 Verrucomicrobiia bacterium | reverse complement strand
CGCAATTGAGCCGGCGGCCGCAGATTCTAGCCCGCCAATCGGCGCCAATTCCCCGCAAAAAACGAAGAATTCAGGCCGGCGCTTGGTTGTCTGGGGCCTTGGACTGCTAGGCGCCGTCGCATTGCTGCTCGCCGGCGCCGTCCTTCTGCTCGTTACGGTCGACCTGCGGCCTTGGATCGAGGAGTACGGCAGCAGTTCGTTCGAACGCCCGATGACCATCGGCACATTGCGGATCGGCTGGGGCGATCCTCTGTCTCTGGAACTGCGCGATTTGCGCCTCGCCAATGCGGCCTGGGGCAGTTCTGCCGAAATGGTGCGGATTGAAAGCGTCACCGCGGAGATCGACCCCTGGTCCCTATTCGGTGGACCTATCAGGTTCGAGAAGCTGGAAGTCATCAAGCCGGTGATCGTCCTCGAACGCGACGCCAACGGCCTAGGCAACTGGAAGATTGGGAAAATCGTTTCGTCATCGGAACGTTCCGCCAGCCGCTCGCAGTTCCCGACCCTGATCGAACTTACCCTGCGCGGCGGCAATGTCAGCTTTCGCACTACCAGCGGCAATTGGCTGCGCGTGGCACTGGACGACCTGGAAATCCGCTCCGGCGGCGCCGACCGGCCCCTGACCATCACCCTGGACGGCGCCTACAACGACCTTCAGGCCAAGCTGACGGCCGATGCGCAGTCCTTCGATGCCTTACGGGACACCTCCCGCCCCTACGGCATCGACTTCTCGATTGCCAGTGCGTCCACTTCCATCGAATTCAAGGGCACCCTCCAGGATCCCCTGGGTTTCGACGGCGTGCTCGGGTCGCTGGCAATCGACGCAAAGAAACTGGACGGCTTGTTGCGGATCTTCGGTGCGGAGAGCGGCATCGATCCGCCGGTCCACTTCGCCGGCGATCTGCAGCGTCAGGAAGACCATTGGCAGTTGTCAGCAGTCCAGGGAGAGCTGGGCGGCAGCGCGTTCAGCGGCGGCCTGGTATTGGATGAAGCCCCCCGCGGTCAACCTGATGATGTCGGCTTCGATCTCGCCTTTCCCAAGCTCGACCTCGACCCCCTGATGAAGGGCGCAGATGGCGCCGACAGTGTGAAAATAGCAGATTGGCGCAATCTCTCGCTGCGCGTCGAGGAAAAGCGCGGGACGAACATTGCCTGGCACATTGCCGCCAGGTTGCTCAAATACGGCAAGATGCGTGTACTCGATGTCGATACCCACGGCCGTCTTGCCTCCGGTGCAATCGCGCTTGAACAGCTGAAGTTCGCTTTGGCCGGAGGTTCGGTCGACGTATCGGGCTCGGTCAAGAACGCGGCCAACGGCGGCCATATGGCGATGGTGGCAACTCTCGCGGGGATTGACGCCGCCCAGCTTGCAGGAATTGCCGGCGGGGAGGCGGGACAGATTTCCGGCCGGCTCGATGGCGGCCTGACGCTCGACATGACCGGCAATACCGTGAAGTCAGCCCTCAAGATGGGCAACGGCCACATCGTGCTAGCGGTAACCGAAGCCCATATTGCACGCGATCTGATCGAACGGATTTCGACCGATCTGCGCACCTTGTTCCGCACGCAGGAGGATATGGTGCAGTTGACCTGTCTCCTCGGAATCGTCGATCTTCAGAACGGCATCGGCGCAATCTGGCCGTTGCGTCTGCGCACTTCCGATGGGACGATCGTCGGCAAGGGGCAAGTAGATTTTCTGGCTCAGCGTCTCGATCTGATCATTCAGTCCGTCGCCGCCTCCACCAGTTTCTTTGCTTTGGACGTGCCGGTCGAGATCAGCGGCGAGTTCAGGGATCTGCATGTCCTGCCCGGTGCGGCCTCGGCCGAAGCACCTGGCGATATCGACCCGCTGCACGGCCTGCCGCGGCACTTGCGGCGCCTGGCGGAACGCAACGCCTGCCTGCACGCCGGGGAATGATATCGCGATCTAACCTAACCGCCGGGCGTTGCTCATGACTGTGCGATGCGTTGGCGCAACACAGCTGCCGCAGGCGCGGGCGGTCAATGGAGCCTGACACCGCATACCCACTGCTTCGTGTGGCGACGATGCTCCGCGCCAGTTATGACACAGCGTTTCTAGCCCTGGGCAGCCAAGTGCTGCAGCGGATCCACCGGATCTGAGCCCCGGCGGATCTCGAAATGCAGCTGCGGTGAGTCCACGTTGCCGGTGGCGCCCACCAGCGCAATCGGCTGGCCGCGGGTGACCTTGTCGCCCTTCTTCACCAGCAGCTTTTCGTTGTGGGCATAGGCGGTGATCCAGCCGTCGGAATGGCGGATCAGCAGCAGGTTGCCGAAACCGCGCAGCTCGTTACCGGCGTAGGCGACGGTGCCGCTGTCGGCGGCATACACCTTGGCGCCTTCTTTGGCGGCGATGTTGATGCCGTCATTGTGCTGGCCGCCGTTCTTGGCGCCGAAACGGGAAATGATCTTTCCCTGTATTGGCCATTGGAAGCGTTCGTCCGACGTCGTCGCGCTTGGAATTGCCGCGACCTCCTTCGACCCGGATGACGGCTCTGCTGGCTTGACGCTGGGAGTCAGTGGAAGATCGCTTTGCGTCTCGTCTTCTATTGGCGGTGGAGGAAGCGCTGTCTCGGCGGACTGCGTTGCCGGCGCCGTCGATGCCGCGGGCGCGCGCGTCGAACTGCTCGCCCCGCCAGCCGAAGGTGAGAGATCCTCCATGGCGATCGAGCCGCCTGTCGAGGTGGTCACGCGCGGCGGCGCACCGGTGTAGGTATCGCCGCTACCAGCGGTGGATGAAGCGGCAGGGGCAGTCGTTGTCACCGCAAGATCGGGGTCATAATTGCCGCTGCCGGGCGCGGCGAGCTGCTGGCCCGGCGTCAGCCGGTATGGCGGCTTCAGGCCGTTAGCCTCGATCAGGGATTGAGTGGGAACATGCATGCGCTGAGCGACGCCATAGATAGTATCGCCGGGCACGACAATATAGGGCGCAGCGCTGGCAGGCGCCGCCGCGTAGTCGGAGGATCCCTCCGCCGTGGACTGCGAATTGGTCGGTTGCCCGTCGCCAGTCGTCGTGATCTTCGCACCCTCGGGCGCGCCCGAGTAGTTGCAGCCCGCGATCAGCAATGGCACGCCGAGACCCAAGCCGATGCGCACCGCAACCGGTGCTCTGCGAATGAAGTCTGTCATCATTTCAACTCCGCGCACGCTTGCGGGATGTCGGCTGATCCGCACCGCCCTCCTCCGGCAAGGCACCGGAGATCAGGGGAACGAACCGCACATCGCACACCCGCTCGTGCTCATACCCCGTTTCCGTTCGCGTCACCCGGATCAGCTCCTGGTTACCGCGTTCCGGCCCAACAGGCACCACGAGGATGCCGCCGACCGCCAACTGGGCGAGCAAAGCCTGCGGCACCTCTGCCGCGGCAGCCGTTACCATGATTCGGTCGAACGGCGCTTGCTCCTTCCAGCCGGCGCTACCATCCCCATGCCTTGTGGTAACATTATGGCGGCGCAACGACAGGAGTCGGGCCTCGGCCTCCAGGAGCAGGGGCTTGTGCCGCTCGATGGTGTAGAGGCGGCGGCATAAAATTGCCAGCACCGCGGCCTGATAACCGGAGCCGGTGCCGATCTCCAGCACCTTGTGCCGGGGACCGATCTGCAATGCCTGGGTCATGATGGCGACGATTTCCGGCTGGCTCAGGGTCTGCGCATGGCCGATGGGCAGCGCCCGGTTCTCGTAGGCCTGATCCTGAAATGGCGCGGGCACGAACAATTCCCGGGGCACGCGCTCGATCGCCGAGAGCACGCGCGTGTCGGTAATGCCGGACTGGCGGAGCTGCATGATCAAGCGGATCTTGCGCGCCGCCAGGCTCATGGGAAGACCCGCTTGAGCTTCTTCAGCGTCGCCTGATGGGTAAGATCCAGATGCAGGGGCGTGACCGAGATCATCCCCGCTCGGGTCGCGGCAAGATCGGTATCGGGTTTCAGCGCATCGTCGCTGAGGTAGTCGCCGATCCAGAGATAGGCGCGGCCGACGGGATCCTTGATCGGCACGATCTCGATGCCGCTGGGACGCCGGCCCTGGCGCGCGACACGAATGCCCTTGATCTGATCGGACATTACCTTGGGGAAGTTCACGTTCATCAGGATGCCGTTGGGCCAGGCGACGGAAACCAGCTTGCGGATGACTTTCGGCGCATGATCGGCCGCGGTCTGCCAATGCACGTTCAGCCCGTCGCGGAGCTGCGACAGGGCGATCGCCGGAATGCCCAGGAGAGTCGCTTCCATGGCCGCGGCGATGGTGCCGGAATAGGTAACGTCCTCGCCCAGATTGGCGCCGCGATTGACGCCGGACAGAACCAGGTCGGGACGCTTGCCCGGGATCAGCTTGTTGACCGCCACCAGCACGCAATCGGTCGGCGTACCGTCGACAGCGAAGCGGCGCGCGGAGAGCTTGCGCACCTGCAAGGGCCGCCGCAGCGTCAGGGAGTGGGCGGCGCCGCTCTGCTCGATCTCCGGCGCCACCACCCAGACATCCTTCGACAGCTTCTTGGCGACCTGCTCCAGGATCTTAAGGCCGGGCGCGTTGATACCGTCGTCATTTGAAACGAGGATTCGGGCACGCGATAGAATCAGGGGTGCCTTAAGCATAGGGTTCGATCACCTTCACGCCGCCCATGTAGGGCACCAGCACCTCCGGCAGTGTCACCCGCCCGTCTGCCTCCTGGTAGTTCTCCAGTACCGCGACCATTGTGCGGCCAACGGCCATTCCCGAACCGTTGAGCGTATGCACGAAGCGCGTGCCCTTCTCGCCGGATTTGCGCGTGCGGGCCTTCATGCGCCGGGCCTGGAAGTCGCCGCAGTTGGAGCAGCTTGAGATCTCGCGATAGGCCTGCTGCCCCGGCAGCCAGACCTCGATGTCGTAGGTCTTCTGTGCGGAAAAGCCCATGTCGCCGGTGCAGAGGGTGACGACGCGGTAGGACAGGCCGAGGCGCTTCAGCACTTCCTCGGCGCAAGAGGTCATGCGCTCATGCTCGGCGCCGGAATGATCGGGATGGGCGATGCTGACCAGCTCTACCTTGGAGAATTGATGCACGCGGATCATACCGCGGGTGTCCTTGCCGGCTGCCCCCGCTTCGGACCGGAAGCAGGGCGTATGGGCGGTGAAGCGCAGCGGCAACTTGTCCTCATCGACGATGCTGTCGGCGACCAAGTTGGTCAGCGGCACTTCCGATGTCGGAATGAGCCAGAAGCCGTCTTCCGTATGGAACAGGTCGGCGGCGAATTTGGGCAACTGGCCGGTGCCGTAGACGGCGGCATCCCGCACCAGAAACGGTGGAACGATTTCCGTATAGCCGAACTCGCGGGTGTGAATGTCCAGCATGAAGCCGGCGAGCGCCCGTTCCAGGCGCGCCAGATTGTGCTTCAGCACCACGAACCGGGCGCCCGAGAGCTTGGACGCCGCATCGAAATCCATCTGGCCCAGAGCCTCGCCGATCTCGAAATGTTGCTTGGGCGCGAACGAGAAGTTGCGGGGATTGCCGTGGCGGCGGATCTCCACATTGGCGTCGGCATCGGCGCCCTGCGGCACGTCCTCGGCCGGCAGGTTCGGGATCGCCGACAGGAGCTGATCCAGTTTCTCCGCCTGGGCCTTCTCCTCCGCCTCGGACTCCTCCATGGCGGACTTCAGGCTGGCCACCTCGGCCATCAAGGCGCCGGCGTCCTGGCCCTTGGACTTCGCGGCGCCCACCTGCTTGGAGACCTCATTGCGCTTGGCCTGCAGCTCCTGCAGCCGCGTCTGGGCTGCCCGGCGCGCCAGGTCGAGCGCCAGGATTTCCGTCGACTGCAAGGCGAGGCCGCGCTTGCGCAGGCCCGCGTCAAAGCGCTGGGGATCGTCGCGTATGGTCTTGAGGTCGTGCATAGCCAGCCGTTATGCGTGCCGAATCAACGGCGTAAATGTATAGGGCTTGGCTGGGAGTCCGTCTACGGGGTCTGCGGCGACGGCGCTATTCGGCGGCGGCAGTCGTTTCCTTCGCCTCTTCGGCCGCGCGTTTCTTCTCGACCATGCGGGCGACGATCACCGAAACCTCGTAGAGCAAGCAGAGCGGGATCGCCAGGCTGAGCTGGCTGATCGGGTCCGGCGGCGTCACGACGGCGGCAAAGATAAACACGAAGACAATCGCGTAACGCCGCTTACTGCGTAGGGTTTCCGACGACAGGATGCCGACGCGCGCCAGCAGCGTCAGCAGCACCGGCAACTGGAACGACAGGCCGAAGGCAAAGATCAGCCACATCACCAGGGAGACATACTCGCCGACCTTCGGCATCAGTTCGAGGGGCGGATCGCCAGGCGCGCCAACGGTCTGGAAGCCGATGAAGAATGCCCATGCGGCCGGCAGCATCAGGTAGTAGAGCAAGGCCGAGCCGAGGAGGAACATGAACGGCGTGGCGACGATGAAAGGTAGGAATGCCGCCTTCTCTTGCTTGTAGAGGCCCGGCGCGACGAAGGCCCAGACCTGTCCCATGATCACGGGAAAGGCGACGACGAGAGCGCCGAACACGCTCAGTTTCACGCGGGTAAAGAAGGCTTCGGTCAGGCTGGTGTAGATGATCCTCGGGATATCGGTGCCATATTTGCCGATCCAGGCATCGTTGAGCGGCTTCACCAGGAAGGCGAGAATCTGCTCGGAAATGAACCAGCAGCCGATGAAGGCAACAATGAGAAACACGAAGGCGATGATCAGGCGCTTGCGCAACTCGATCAGGTGATCGAGCAGCGGCATCTTCTTCGCTTCGTTCGGATCTTCCTCGGGTTTCGGCGTGGCCATGACAACTATGCCGTCTTGGCTTCCGGCGTGGCTGTTGGCTCAGCAGCCGGTGCCGGCGCGGCCGCCGCCGGTGCAGCAACCGGAATCGAAGGCGTTCCAGTTGCTGATGTTGATGTAGTGGTTGAAGAACTGCCGGAAGCGGCAATCGGTGTCGTGGCTTGCGCGGTAACACTCATGGATTTTTTCAGATCGTCCTCGTTCAGCGCCTTCTTCATCTCGCCGGTGGGATCGATTGTCTTCTCCAGCATCTGATTGACGCTGCGGCCGGTGACTGCGCTGACGGCTTTGCGGGCGTCTTCCAGCTCAGCCTCGCGGACGATCTCGTCGACGCCGCTCTGGAACTCGCGCGCCATCTTGCGCGCCTGTTTCATCCAATATGCGAATGTCTTGAGCGCGCCCGGCAGCTCCTTGGGGCCGATGACCACAAGGGCTACGACGGCGATAACGGCCATCTCGGACCAACCGATGTCGAACATGCTGCTCCCCGCGCCGCCTTTCGTGCGCGGCCGCCGAACGCCTTAGGCGGCGTTGTCTTTCTGGGTGACCGAGTTGTCGATCACCTTGCCGGCCTCGGCTTCGACCTTTTCCTTGTCGTCCTTCATGCCCTTCTTGAAGGCTCTGATGCCTTGCGCGGTATCGCCCATGATCTGCGCGATCTTGCCCTTACCGCCGAACAGCAGCAGGACGACGGCCAAAGCGATCAACCAATGCCAAATGCTCAAGCTACCCATGATGGCGGACCTCCTAGCCCGTATTTTCGCGGCGCGCGGGACTATGGCAAAACGCCATAACCCCCGCAATACGACATTCTGCCCCTATAATTTGGCGCGGGCCAGCCGGGTTCAAGGGAAAATCAAGGGATTAGGCCGGTTTCTTTGGTCCGATTCCGGCCCTTAATCCTCGTCCGGGAGCTGCTCCAGGTCGCCCACGAGGGAAGCTTCATCGAAGTCTCCCATGGGCATCAGCTCTTCCTGGTCATCAGTATCGTCACTATCGCCCTCTTCCCCCTCAGGATTGTCCTGATTGGCCGGCCGGGCCGTGTCGGACAACGCCTGGGCTCCAAGCGCCGACAGGGCCGAACGCACATCCAACAGGCCGGCAGCGCGCAACTCCTCGACGCCAGGCAGGGCATCAAGGCTGTCGAGGCCGAACTGCCCCAGGAAAGCGTCGGTGGTGACCCAGGTCACCGGTCGGCCGGGCGTCCGGCGGCGGCCTTTCGGCCGGACCCAGCCGATCTCCAGCAGGGTATCCAGGGTGCCTTTGGACAGGGCGACGCCCCTTACCTCCTCGACCTCCGCCCGGGTCACCGGCTGGTGATAGGCGATGACCGCGAGGGTCTCCAGCGCCGCGCGGGACAGGCGGCGCGTGACCTTGGCTTCGATCTGCAGCCGCGTGCCCAAATCCGGCGCGGTGCGGAAGATCCATTTGCCGTCGAGCCGCACCAGATTGACGCCACGGTTGGCATAAAGGCCCGCCACCTCGTCCATCAACGCGCGAACATCTACGTCCTCGGGAAGCCGCGACTTGATGCCGGCGTCGGACACGGGATCGGTGGAGGCGAAGATCAGTGCCTCGACCATGCGAATCTGTTGAAAGCGTTCTTCGCTCATTGCTCCACTCTCGTGCGGCCACGCAGGAAAATCGGGCCGAATATCTGCTCCTGACGCAACTCCGCCTTTCCCGACCGCACCATCTCCAGGGTTGCCGCGAACATCGCCGCGACGGCGGAGCGCCCGCCCATGCCGTCATTGAGCTGCTGCGGCAGGAAAGTCGAGAGCGTCTTCCATTCCAGGGTATGGCCCAGCATGTCGCCGAGCCGCTTCAGCGCTTCGTCCATCGAGTAGAGCTCGGTCGGGATGATTCGCAGCATGCCTTGCTGGCGCCGCGTCGCAATCGAGCCGTAGGCGCGGAGGAGTTCGAAGAGCTTCACATTGTAGACGACCTTCTGCTTCACCGGCAGCCGCTCGGCGGCGCCACGGTGGAAGAAGTCGTGGCCGAGTTGCGGCCGTTCCATCAACTTGCCGGCGATCTTCCGCATGGCTTCCAACCGCTGCAGTTGGAAGGCCAAGGCCGCCGCCATCTGGGCGCCTGTGGGTTCGCCGCCCTCCACTTCGGGCTCCGGCAGCAGCAACTTCGACTTCAAGAAGGCAAGCCAAGCCGCCATCACCAGATAGTCGGCCGCTAGCTCCAGCCGCAGCCGCCGCGCGCGGGCAACGAAGGAGAGATACTGATCGGCCAGGGCAAGAATGGATATCTTCTTCAGGTCGACCTTCTGATCCCGGGCCAGGGTCAGCAGCACGTCGATCGGCCCTTCATAGCCGTCGAGATCGAGCAGGAATTGGGAGTCGCTCATCGGCTCCCGCGGTCTGTCTTCGAATTCGTCGCTCAACCTGTTCTCCCCGGAAAAAGGAATTTCCGGCCTGGGTCCCTGGCCGCGCAGAATCGCAGCCATGGCCAGCGATTACCGCCTTGCCGCGGCCCTGTCTACCCCGTCAAGCAGCGAGCAGCGCATCGACTCGCGCTTGCATGGCGGAGATGTCGATTCGTTCTCGCGTATTAACGATCCGGAGGCCGGACTCGACCCGTTCCAGGGCCTTTGGCGTCAGCGGCGGCACGGCCTCCGCCACTTGCCGCATCTCGTCCATTTTGCCGTTGCAATGGAGGGCTACATCGCAGCCCGCCGCCAGGGCGCGCTCCGCCCGTTGGCGTAAGTTGCCCTCCAGTGCCTGCATCGATAGGTCATCGGAAAACAGCAGTCCCTGGAATCCAATCGTGCCGCGGATGGTCTTGTCGATGATCGTCTTCGATGCAGTCGCCGGTGCGGCGGCATCGAGGGTGGTGAAGAGAATATGCGCGGTCATGGCCCAGGGCATGTCGCGCAAGGCCAGGAATGGCGCGAAGTCGGTGCGGAGCAATTCCTCCGACGCCGCGGTGACCCGCGGCAGTTCCACATGGCTATCGGCCACGGCCCGGCCATGGCCGGGAATATGCTTGATGACGGGAATGATGCCGCCATCGAGAAAGCCTTCGCAGGCGGCGCGCGCGAGCGCGGAGACAACGGCCGGATCATCGCTGTAGGCACGATCGCCGATGGCCTGATGGGTGATTGGCAGCTTGAGATCGAGCACGGGAGCGCAGTCGACGTTGAAGCCAAGCACGGCAAGGTCTTCGGCGATCAGGCGTGCATTGAGCCGAGCACACTCCAGCGCCGCGGCGAGGTTGCGTCGGGCCAATTCGCCGATCACGGCGGCTGCCGGCCGCTTGCGCCAAGCCGGAGGTTTCAGCCGCTGCACCCGGCCGCCCTCCTCGTCGATCATGACGGGAGCGTCGCGGCGGCCGATGCAGCGGCGCATGTCGGCGATCAGGGCGCGGATCTGCTTCGGCGACTCGCAGTTGCGCTGGAACAAGATGAAGCCGAGCGGCTTTGTCGCACGGAAGAAGCGCCGCTCATCATCGGTGAGCGCCGTTCCCAGGCAGCCGAAGATGCAGGCCAGCGGTGCAGCCATCAGCGACAAACGCTCACGGCTTCACGACCATGCAGCCCTGCTCCAGCTTCTTCAGCGCCACGCAGGCATCGGTGGCGGCCGCACGATCCGCAAAGGGACCCGCCTGCACGCGGTAGAACTTGCCGTCGCTGCCCTTGTCAATCTCGACCACGGTGAGTTCCTTGCCGCTAAGCAGCTGGGCATGCTTCTTCTGCAGCTTGGTCCAGGTTTCCTGCGCGCCGTCCTTGGTCTTCACCGCCGCTAGTTGAACGCGGTAAGCATCGCCCAGGGAGGCGGTCTGCTCGACAACATCGGAAATGGTTGGCGCAGCCGGCGTGGCAGGCGCTTCCACCGCGGGTTCGCTTGCGCCGCCGCCACCGGCACTCGGCTCAACCTTGGCTGCGGCCGCCGCTGCGTCGTCTGTCACGTCAAAGGCCGGCGCCGGAACCTGCGGGATGGCGCCGGACGCGTCAGAGGAGTCATCGCTGCTCGCCGGCGGAGTCGCCGCGGGCGCTGCCGGCGGCAGGGGCATCGGCGCCTCCGGCTGTCCGAGCAGGACTTCCGTCTGCGATTTCGCCTCGCCGCTCAACGTGTCATAGATCGCCACGTCCTGGTTAGGGGGCTGCATGCCGCCTTCATCAGTCGGACGCACCTTCTCCGGTCCCTGCTCAGGTGCCACAACGGGCAGATCCCCATCGGCGACGACGGTCTGCTCCCCGTGGTTCAGCAGCATCAGCAGCGGCATCAAGATTGCAAAGCCGGTGACGGAAACAATGCCGATCCAGAGCAGCGGCTTTGTGCGGCCGGGACTATCCGGCAACGTCGAAGCTCCCGGCGCGGCGGCTGGGCCGGCCTGGCTGGGACTCGGCGGAATCTCCGGGCCGCTGTCGCCATCATCCACCGCCAGGTCAGGAAAAAGCTGCGGCTCCTGGATGGTTTCGCCAGGCTGGTTTGCGGCCATCGCCGCTCGCGAGGCTGCTGTCAGGATGCGATCCTGGCTGTACACAGGGTCAAGCACGGGCTGGTGCCGCTGCAAGGCGGGGCCGCCATGGGTCTGTCGTGGGAAAAATTTCGGGTCCTTGGGTATCATCAGCGCATCTCCTCAACCGGTTCTACCCCCATGACTTCCAACCCAGAGGCGATGACGAACGCCAATGCTTGAAGCATCGCCAATCGTGCCGTTGTCAGCGGTATATCATCCGGCCGGATGAAGCGCAGCACGGCGTTCTCGTTTCCTTGATTCCACAATGAGTGGAAAGCGGCAGCCAAATCATTCAGATAGAATGCAATGCGATGCGGTTCATGCGCCTCAGCTGCTGCTTCTACAATTTTCGGCCAAGCCGCCATTTGCTTGATAAGGGCCAATTCGCCCTCATAAATAAGCTTTGAGAGATCGGCAGCGGCAAGCGCTGAAGGGCTCACATCGAGGCTCGGCATTTCTTCAGGTGCTCGACGCAAGACGTTCCGTGCGCGCGCATGCGCGTATTGAACATAATACACCGGATTGTCCCGGGATTTCTCGATAACCTTCGTCAGGTCGAACTCGAGCGGCGCGTCATTGGTGCGCGTCAGCATGATGAAGCGCACGGCGCCCTTGCCTACTTCGTCCACGACTTCGCGGAGCGTGACGAAAATGCCTTTGCGCTTCGCCATCTTCACCGGCTGACCGTCGCGCAGGAGCGTGACGAGTTGGCAGAGCTTCAGATCCAGCGAGCCCTTGCCGCCGGTGACCGCCTTTACCGCCGATTTCATCCGCTTCACATGGCCGCCATGATCGGCGCCCCAGACGTCGATCATCTCCGGACAACCGCGGAGGAATTTGTCGTAGTGGTAGGCAATGTCGGAGGCGAAATAGGTCCAGCTTCCGTCGGACTTGCGCAGCGGCCGGTCAACGTCGTCGCCAAAGTCTGTCGAGCGGAACAGGGTCTGCGGCCGCGGCTCCCAATCGTCGGGCTTCATGCCCTTGGGCGGGCTGAGCACGCCGATGTAGAGCAGACCGTCATCCTCGAGTTTCTTCAGCGCGCGTTCGACCGCCCCAGATTCCACGACCTTGCGCTCGGAGGAAAAGACATCCTGCCGGATGCCCAAGAGCTCGAGATCCTCGCGGATGCCAACCATGATCTGATCGATGGCGAACTGCCTGACCGGGACGAGCCATTCACTCTCCGGCTTATCCAGCCACTTCTTGCCATCACGCTTGGCCAGGGCCTGGCCAACTTCAATCAGATATTCGCCGGGGTAGAATCCCTCAGGGATCGCCGGGATGGTTTCGCCCAAGGCTTCCCGGTAGCGGAGATGGGTCGAGCGGGCGAGCACATCGACCTGGGTGCCCGCGTCGTTGATGTAGTATTCCTTCGTGACGCTATGCCCGGCCTTGGCCAGCAGACTTGCCAGCGCGTCGCCATAGACAGCGCCGCGGGCGTGGGCCACATGGAGCGG
>DATKFM010000119.1:0-20568 GCA_035544395.1 Verrucomicrobiia bacterium | reverse complement strand
CTCCAGCGTCACGCTGTCGGGTACCGTTCGCAATGCCTGGGCGACGATGTCACCGCCGATTCGTACCCGCATCGTTTCTTCATCGACCATCGCTCCCGCCCTGCGGAAGATTTGCCGCGCTACCGGCAGGGAGAAACGGATGCCGATCCGCTCCAGGATCTCCAGCGACGCGCCGTGAATCGCCTCGATCTCATCGGCCGAAGCCAGTTCCAACGGGCGGAAGGGATTGCTCAGCTGCCGCCAAGGCGTCTGATAGAGCGAGTTATCGCGGCGGGGATGGCCGGCCCGGCGCGACGTATGGCGTGCCGTCTGTGCCGGCGCGTCCTGATCACTCGGAGGCATTTAAGCCTCGTTTACCGATCGCCATGGCTATGCCTAAAGTGTCGACTTCGCGAGCCTGCCGTACGCAGGCTGGCAGGAGGAAAGTCCGTATGCAAGCCAAGTTTCCCACGCTGTTCTCGCCGGTCAAACTGCGGCATCTGGAACTGAAGAACCGCATCGTTTTCGGCGCGCACACCGTCAATATGAGCCATGAAGGGCTGCCGGGCGACCGGCATTTCGGCTATTACCGCGAGCGCGCGCGTGGCGGGGCTGCCATGATCGTGGTCGAACCGGCGCCTGTGCATCGCACCGCCGTGCTGATCCGCGGCAATTTCCTGGCCGAGAATGACGCGGTGATCCCCCATTTCCGCCGCATCACCGACGAGTGCCATAAGCACGGCACCGTCATGATGCATCAGGCCTATCATGTCGGCGGCCATGGCGATCAGGATAATTCCTGGGAACCTTATTGGTCGCCTTCGGGTCTGCCTTCCATGCATGACCAATGGGGCAGCCATGCCATGACCGAGGCGGAGATCGAGGAGTTGATCGAGGCCTTCGTCCAGGCCGCCCGCCGCGACCGCGATTCCGGCTTCGATGGTACGGACATTTTCGCCGGCTACAATTGCCTGGTGGACCAGTTCTGGTCGCCCATCACCAACAAGCGCGACGACAAATGGGGCGGCAGCCTGGAGAACCGGATGCGCTTCGCGGTGGAGATCTGCCGCCGCATCCGCGCCATGGCGGGTGACCGGTATATCATTGGCATGACGATCTCTGGCGCCGAACCCTATCCCGGCGGGCTCTCTATCGCAGACAAGCAAGAGATCATCAGCCATCTCGACCGGCTGGGCCTCGTCGATTACTTCTCCTGCGGCACTGGCGGCTATCTCAATCAGTTTTCCAAGATCGTACCGTCATTCCATTTCCCCATGTTTCTCGGCGCCGACGTTGCGGCGAGGTTCAAGGAAGTGGTGAAGCATGCCCGCATCACCACGGAAGCCCGGGTGAAGACACCGGAGAACGCCGAAAAGGTCCTGTCGGAAGGCAAGTCCGACATGGTCTCGATCGTGCGCGGCCAGATCGCCGATCCGCATCTGGCCAACAAGGCGAAAGAGGGACGGCCGGAGGACATCCGACCCTGCATCTCCTGCAACCAGCTCTGTCTCGGCCGCCGGCTGCGGGATTACTGGGTGTCCTGCATTTCCAATCCGTCGGTCGCGCGCGAAACCCAATGGGATGGTGACTCCACGCCACCAGCGGAGAAGCCGCGCCATGTGCTGGTTGTGGGCGGCGGACCGGCGGGACTGGAAGTGGCACGGGTCGCTGCGGCGCGCGGCCATCGCGTCACGCTGGCGGAGAAGACCGGCGAATTGGGTGGGCAATTCCGTCTCGCCGCCGGGCAGCCGGAGCGCGGCGAGATCGGCGCATTGCTGAACTGGTACCAGACCCAGCTCACCAAGCTGCAAGTGCAGGTGAAGCTGCGCACGGAAGTGAAGGCCGAGGACGTGAAAGCGGCGGGTGCTGATGTGGTGGTGCTCTGCACCGGATCGGCGCCATCCCGCACGGGCTTCCAACGCTCCTATCCACACCGCCAGGGATTGCCCGGCGCCGGCCAGCCGAATGTCTGCACCATCCATGACGTGCTCGAGGGCAAGGTAACGCCGGGCGAGCGCGTGCTGCTGCTGGACGACATCAACGGCTGGTGGCCCGCCAGCGGCACGGCGCTCCACCTCGCCAAGCAGCGCCATCAGGTGACCATCGCCACGGCGGCGGAGAAAGCCGCTGGCGCGCTGGACAACAGCGCCACCGGCGATACCACTCGCGAGCGCTTCGCCAAGCAGGGCATCGAGGTGCTGCTGGCGACGGCGCTCGAATCCTGGCATGGCAACACCGCGACGCTGCTGAATCTCTACACCAACGACAAGGAAAACCGCGAGTTCGATACCCTCGTGCTGGCGACCACCAATACACCTGAGGATAAACTGACCAAGGAACTTGCGGACGCGGGCCTGGAGGTCAAGACCATCGGCGACGCGGTTGCCGCGCGAACGGCGAGCATGGCGTTTTACGAGGCAAGGAAGCTAGCGCTGGCGTTGTAGGGGCGACCTCGGCAAGATCACTGATCCGCGTCGACAAGGAAATCCCGTGCCAACCAGCGCCGACAACCGCTATGGCAGTCTCTCTGCCTGGGCCTATGACCTTGACAAGCCGATCGGGCATTCTTTCGGCGATATAGAATTCCTGCTCGGCCGATTGAAGGATTGCAATGGCCCAATCCTGGAACCCGCTGCCGGCACCGGCCGCGTGCTCATTCGGCTACTGGAAGCCGGCCATGATGTCGAGGGCTTCGATGCCTCCAATGAGATGCTGGAGGTTTGCCGCAGGAATTGCCAGGCGCGCGGGTTCTCCCCGCGCCTTAGTCAGATGCGATGGGAGACGTTCCAGTACGACCGCAAGTTCGCGGCCATTGTCATGACTGCCGCCACCTTCATGCTCATCACCGAATTCGAGACAGCCTGTGCGGTCCTACGCCGGTTCTATGATCATCTCGTGCCCGGTGGCCGCTTGATACTCGACATCAGCCCGGATGACTGTTTCACCAGCGACTACAGCATCAGGCGCTGGACCTCGCCCGAGGGTGACCTGCTGACGTTGCAGGAAAACAAAACCGACCTGGACTATGTGCGGCAATGCTCGGTTACGCCCATTCGCTACGAACATTGGCGCGACGGCAAACTGCTGCGAAGCGAGCTTGAAATTCTCATCCTGCGCTGGTGGGGCATGCATGAGATGGCGATGGCCCTGACCGCGGCCGGTTTCGCCCCGCCGATCATTTCCGGCGGTTTCGAGCATGGCCGCCCGCCGAGAACCGGGGATATCGCTATTTCCTTCGAGGCCGTGCGCCGTTAAGCGCCCATGTGAGAATCATCACAGACGGTCGTGGCGGGTCTGCGCTTGCTGTGCGGACTTAAACCTTGTCCGAGGCGGGCTGGGGGACAGGTCACAGGGGCTTTGCCATGACTCCGATGAAACAGGGCCGCTACAAGGCCGTTGCCGGCTACTACTATAAGACTCCCAAGGAAATCTGGGGTTTTCGAACCAAGGCCGCGCGAGGCCGGCCGGCGAACCGGGCGCGCGACTTCTTGAAAGCCAATCGCGACCTTTTCGGGCTGGCCGGCATATCCAGCCGCATCAAGCTGCAGAGAAAAATCGAAAGCCTGGGCGCGCGTCATCTGATCTTCCAGCAGAGCCATCTCGGCCTGCGCATCCATCGCGCTTACGTCACCGTGCATATGGATCTGAAAAACCGGATCTATATGGCGAAGAACCGTGCCGTCCCCGCGGAGTTCCTGCCGCCGAAATTGGATCCAAAGAAAAGCAAATTCTTGCTGACCCGGGAACGGGCGCGCCGCCGCGCCATCAGGAGCGTCAGCCGCGGCGGCAAGAACTGCCGCGTGCTGGATGTGGAGAAGCTGTGGTACCCAGAAGAGAAGTTCCTGCGACCGGCCTTCCGCGTGCGCATTCACCGCTTGCAGCCCTACGAAGACTGGATCGTTTATATCGACGCCCGCAAGGGCAAGCTGCTGAACAAGTACGACAACCTGGCCATGCGCCGCGCCATGGCGCGAGTGTTCGATCCCAATCCAGTCGTTGCCTTGAACGATTGGAAATCGCTGCTGAGTGAAGACGGAAAACCGAAGCGGCCGCCTGCGGATGTCTACAGGACGGTCACTCTGAGAAATTTGAAGGGAACCGGCTATCTCGAGGGCGCTCACGTCACGACCTGCCGCACGCGCAATCGCATCAAGCGTCCTGATCTGCGTTTCGATTTCGAGTCAACCGAGGCGGGTTTCGACGAGGCGATGGTCTATTTCCATATCGATCGCGCCGTGGAGTATCTGAAGTCGCTCGGCTATCGCGGCAAGCGGGCCATTTTCGAGAAAGCAATTGAGATCAATGCCCACGGCACCCGGAAGGACAATTCCTGGTACAGCCCGGGCCTGAAGCGGCTGACCTTCGGCACTGGCGGCGTCGATGACGCAGAGGACGCTGAGACGATCCTGCATGAGTTCGGCCATGCGCTGCAGGACGCGATCTGCCCGGATTTCGGCCAGTCGCCCGAAGCGGCGGCAATGGGCGAGGGCTTCGGCGACTATTTTGCCGCCAGCTTCTTCGAGGAGTACAAAACCGACAAGGAACTGCGGGTGTCGATCTCAAGCTGGGACCAGATCACGGACAAGGAGTTCGAACCGCCTTGTTTGCGCCGGGTCAATCTGCCGATGACCTTCGAGAACTTCGACAACGCCGAAGATGCCGACGAGCATCAGAATGGCAAGATCTGGTCGGCAACTCTCTGGGACGTTCGCGAGCGGTTCGGCCGCGACATCGCCGACCGCATCATCATCGAGAGTCATTTCCAGCTCGACGGCTTCACCAAGTTTGCCCGCGCCGCCCGCGCCATCATTGACGCCGATCGCAATCTCTACCGCGGACGGCATGTCGTAGCCCTGCGCCGCATCTTCCACGCCCGCGGCATTGGGCCGGTGGAGTAGGGACAGCTGCTTCAAACGGGGGCATGCGCCTGATCATATAACCGCGTGCTCATGTATTTCAGTCCGGTGTCGCACATCACCGTGACCACCGTCGCCTTTGGCCCCAGCCGCTTGCCGATGTCGATGGCCGCAACAAGGTTCGCCCCCGTGGAGGTTCCCGCAAATAGGCCATCTGCGCGCGCCAATTGTCGCGCCATGCCCATCGCCTCCTCGGTCGAAACAGTCGCGATTTCGTCGGCGATCGATGGCTTCCACAGAGGAACGATGAAGCCGGCCCCGATGCCCTCGATCTTGTGAACACCGGTCTTGCCGCCGGAGAGCACGGCCGACTCCGTCGGCTCGACCGCGACGATGCGGACCCCAGGCTTCTTTTTGCGCAGGCCTTCGGCCACGCCGCGAACGCACGCGGCCGTCCCCGTGCTTTGCAAGAACGCGTCGATCCGTCCGCCGGTCTGGTCCCAGATTTCAGTCGCCATGCCGTGATAGGCGATCAATTGGTCGGTGTTCTTGAGCTGGTCGGTCCAGAACGCCCCTGTCTGCTCCGCGATCCGGCGCGCGGTCTCGACCATATTGCGTGTCAATGCGGCATCCATGCCGCCAGCGCTGCTGGGAATGACAGTCAGTTCGGCACCGAGGGCGGCCATGTGATTGCGCTTTTCCGCGCTGAAAGCATCCGACGTAACGATGCTCAGGGGATAGCCGCGCGCTGCACAGATCAGGGCGAGGGAGACGCCGGTGCTGCCGCCGGTATACTCCACCACCCGCTGGCCTGGCATCAGGCGGCCGGTCCGCTCGGCGGCCTCGATCATGGCAAGGGCCATGCGATCCTTCATGCTGCCGGTGGGATTGACGCTCTCGATCTTGATCAGGATGCGGGCGCAGCCCTCCGGGACGATGCGCCGGAGCTGCAGCAAGGGCGTGCCTCCGATGCGCTGCAGGATTGATGCATCGATACCCGGTTCATTGCTCGCAGCTATCGCTCTTTGCATGCGGCATCCCCTATTGCATGTATATACAAATAATGTATATACATATAGTTGTGAAACCACGAAAGCAACCCTCCCGGAAGTCGCTTGTCGCCGATGCGCGCCTTGTTGTCGCGACATGCGCGGGAATGAATGCTCGACTGGCCGCGAGGCTGGTCACCCGTTTCCTGGAAGCTGGGATGCAGAGCACCGATCTGAACCTCGCCCAGTTCGGCCTGATGACCCACATCGCCGCAGCCGGCGACGACACCATCGGCAACCTTGCCGGGCGTGCGGGCCTGGACCAATCCACCTTGTCGCGAAACCTGCGTGGCCTCGAACAGGCCGGGCTGGTCGAGATAGCCATTGCCGAGCAGGATTTGCGGCGCCGCGCGGTCTGGCTGACGGAGAAGGGAGCGCTGCGATTGGAGGCAGCGATCCCCAAATGGCAAGAGGCGCACAAGGTGCTGTCCGGCTTGATCGGCTCCGCCAATATCCGGAAAATTGCCGAGATCAAGCAGGCGCTGGCTGATGCTTACGAGGCCAAGTCCGCCTCCGGACTATAGTTTTAGCCCGCCGAACCAATCCGCTGTTTCCCAAAGTGACTCACGGATGTAACCTCTCCCGACTGATTCTCTGACCTCCGGGTGTGGTTTGAATACATCGGTCCAGGCTATCGAGCATACGGTCGTCGCAACTCTGCTGCAGCTCATTGTCATCATCTTGTTTGCGCGGGTGGCGGGCAGCGCGGCACGTGCGGTGCGGCAGCCGCGCGCCGTGGGCGAGGTCGTGGCTGGCCTACTGCTCGGGCCCTCATTGCTGGGGTTCTTGTGGCCCGACCTGTCGGGCGCGATATTCTCCGCCGACGCCGCGGCACCCACGCTGATCCTCAGCCAGATCGGCCTGATTCTCCTGATGTTCCAGATTGGCAGCGATTTTGAGTTCGGCCATTTGCGGGACCTCCGCAACCGTCGGGCGGTCGTCTACATATCGATCGCCAGCATCTGTGTGCCTCTGGTAGTGGGCCTGCTTCTGGGGTTGCTGACTGCGCCGTATCTCGCACCGGGCATCGATGTCCTGACCTACAGCCTGTTCGTCGGTATCGCATTCGCTATCACTGCTGTTCCGGTTCTCGGCCGAATCCTGCGGGAATACTCCCTTACACGAACTGAGACTGGAGTCATCGCCATCACCGCCGCGGCGGCGAACGATGTGGTCGGCTGGGTCGCGCTGGCGGGCGTTGCCGCCTATGCCTCCGCGCGGTTTTCGGCGGGTCAGTCGGCGTTGCAGATCGGCGGCATCCTGTTGCTGCTGGTAGTCCTGTGGTTCGTTGGCCGGCCAACGGCCGATTGGCTGATCCGCAAGTTGCCGATCGAGGACGGGCTGCCGTCGAACGGATTGGTGGCCGTCGTCTTGGCGCTGATCTTTGCCGCAGGGATTACCACGGAGAAGCTGGGCATCTTCACAATCTTCGGCGGCTTCCTGGTGGGCCTGTTGTTCCATCGGCATCATGCCTTCGTCGAAGCGTGGCGCCGGCAGATCGGGCAAATCGTGCTGGTGTTCTTCCTGCCGATTTTCTTCACCTATACCGGACTGCGCACGAATGTGCTCGGTCTCGATTCGGCATCGGACTGGCTCTGGTGTGGCGCCATCCTGTTCACCGCGACCGCGGTGAAGGTATTGCCCGTCTACGTCGCGTCACGGTTCGCCGGCATTGGCGGCCAACAATCGGCCCTGCTCGGCGTGCTTATGAATACGCGTGGCCTGATGGAACTGATTGTTCTCAATATCGGCTTCAGCCTCGGCTTTATCCCCCAGGATGTCTTCACCATGCTGGTGATCATGGCAATTGCCACCACAGTCATGACCGGGCCGCTGCTGCAGGTGATGCTGCCGCGCGCCGGCTATCGGATCGACAAGCTGATCGAGGCGTGACCGCCGCGGGTGCTACCGCAGCGTGAAAACCTCGCGGGCGTCGCGCACGCCGCGCAACCGGTGCTGACCTAGTGACTTCATGCGCGTTTGTGCCGGCCCGGCTTCGGCATGGAAGGAACCGGAGATCAGCAGGTTCGTCCCGAGATCGCGGCACAAGCCTTCCAGCCGGGCCGCCTCATTGACCGCCGGACCGATGACCGTGAAATCGAGTCGCAGCGCAGTGCCGACATTGCCATAGAGAACCTGCCCCAAATGCAGGGCGATGTCCGCCGTGAGGATTCGATCCGCGCCGGCGCTGGCATTCAGCTCCGAAATGCGCCGGAGCGCATCCTCGGCTGCATCCAATGCGGCGCCGCAGATGATAGTCTTGTCCGAACCGTGGCCGAGCATGAACACCGCCAGCAAGCCATCACCGAGAAATTTTAGGATCTGCCCACCCCGCGCCTCGACCGGCGCGCCCATGCAATCCAGATACGCATTCAGCCGCTCGGCCACGGCCGCCGGCGGCGTCGCTTCCGCATAATCGGTGAAGCCTCGCAGATCGGCATAGAGCAGGCAGGCCTCGATCTCGCCCACGGCACCGCGCCGGATGTCGCCGGCTGTCACCCGGTTGCTGGCATCTCGGCCAAGATAGGTCGCCAGCAGGTCGCGGGTGACGCGGAAGCCGCTGCTACTGCGCATAGCCAGCGCCATGGTCCTGGAAATGTCCTCGATGGCGTCGCGCTGCGCCGGTGTCCAGCCGCCCGGCCGCTCGGTGCACCAGGAGCAGATGACGCCGAGATCGTAGCCCGACGTGGCATCCGGCCTCTCGATGCCTAGCAGAAGCGCCATCCACGCCGTGTAGCCGGCATCGTGAAATTCCTGGAGCACGGGGTAATCCAACTTGGCGTGGGGTCCGGTCAGATCCCGATCCAGGCGCGGGACCAGGTTGTCGATCATGTGGCGGAAAGGGCTCTCATGCCACATCGCCCGCCTCAGGTCGTCGTGCTGGAATTCGCTTTCGGCCACGGCGCCGCGTTCCCAGGTCGCGGAATGGGCGCGCAGCAGAGGGTGCAGCGTTTCGATCGAGGAGAAGCCGCGGGAAACCGGCAGCCCTGCGGCATTGAGGCGCTGGCAGAGCTCATTGAGGATTGCCGCCATCGGCAGGTTGCTCAAGCCGGCTTTCACGAGCCATGCATGAAGTGCCGTCAGCTCACTCTCCGCGGCGCTGGAGGCCGCAAGTGAAATTTCGTTTCTCAGGTCTGATAACTCCGTCCCGGGCAGCATCACTGCAATTGCGCCAGTTAGAGATAGGAACATTCCGAAACTTCGCAATGGTCAACTGCGCCCAACCCACCCAAGAACGCCGATAGCGATGCCAATCGCACCTAGTTGGAGAATTCGGACGCGTCTACTAACTCGTGCCGATGATGACATCGTCGCCGATAGTAATCAGGTCAGGGGTCTGCAGCGTCGCAACATGGAGATCGAAAATCCCGTCCTTGTCGGTATCGACCTTCACGTCGACGGTCGCCCCGTTGTCTTTTATCTCAACCAGACCAGCACGATCGAGGGTGTCAATTTTGAGACCGTCAAACAATGCGTCGAGGTCGAGCTTGTCCTGTCCGCCGGCTGGATTGCCATCGAAGCCGAGCACGACATCGTGCCCGGATAGTGTGTCGCTATAGACGATCAAATCAGCGCCGAGGCCGCCGATGATCCGATCGTCGCCAATGCCACCGGCCAGGGTATCGTTGCCGGTGCCGCCATTCAGCGTGTCGTTTCCGTCGAGGCCGTTGAGTGCATTGGCACCCTCATTGCCGACTATGGAGTTGGCAAGAGCATTGCCGTCTCCGGAGATGCTGCCGCTCTTTGCCGCCAAGGTCAGATTCTCGATGTCGCCGACGGCGTTTGCAGTGAGCGAGTACGAAACTGTCGTCAGTACCGTATCCGTGCCACTGCCGCCGGTCTCATCCGCCACATCGGCGGCCGAGTCGACCTGATAGAGATCGTTGCCAATGCCGCCGAGGAGCGAGTCGTTCCCGGTCCCGCCATCAAGCGTGTCATTGCCGTCCAGGCCCGATACCGTGTCGCTGCCGGCGAGACCCAGCAAGCGATTGTTCTTGCCGGTGCCGGTGATCGTATTGTCCAGATCGTTGCCGAAGCCGATCAGCGCATTGCCGATAAGCGTAAGATGCTCGACATTCGCTGCAAGGACGTAGTTGGCGGAAGCCTGGACAGAGTCATCGGCGCCGCTATCGGCGAGAGCCAGTTCAGTGATTTTGTCGGAAGCGCTGTCGACGAAGTAGATGTCGTCGCCGTCGCCGCCGACCATCGTGTCTGCACCGACGCCGCCATCCAGCTTGTCTGCGAATATGCCGATACCGCCCGCGAGGCTGTCATTGCCGGCACCGCCGGACAGTGTATCGGAGTCGCTGCCGCCATCGATGATGTTGGCGGCCGCATTGCCAGAAATGACATTTGCCAGCGCATTGCCGGTCCCGCTGATTTTGCCCTTGCCGACCAGAGTGAGCGATTCCAGATCGCCAAGAATCGTCGTGCCATTGGCATTCAGATCGAACGACACGGCGCTGACAACAGTGTCGAGGCCATCACCGCCGGTTTCATCGACAATGTCCTTGCTATTGTCGACGACATACCGGTCATCTCCGGCCCCGCCGGTCATGGAGTCGAGGCCCACGCCGCCGTCGATCGTGTCATTGCCAACGCCGCCGGCAATCGTGTCGTTGCCGGCACCGCCGGCGAGGGAGTTGTTGCCGACGCCGCCTGTGATCTTGTTGGCGAGCGCATTGCCGAAGCCAAAGACGTTACCTGTCGAAAACAGCTCCAGATTCTCCAGGTTGGCGCCAAGGACTAAGCCCTTGCTGCCAAAGTAGTTTACCAAGTCCACGCCGCCATTCTTGCCGGCGATACTCTCGATGATGCGATCGCCGTCATCGACACTGTAGACATCGGATCCGGCGCCGCCGCTCATGACGTCCTTGCCCAGCGTTCCGGCATCGAGCGTATCGTTGCCGAGGCCGCCGACGAGCGTATCGCTGCCGTCGCTGCCGCCCGACAGGCTGTTGTCGGCGTCATTGCCGAGGATCTGGTTGTTGAGATCGTTGCCCGTGCCGTCTTTGGCGCCAGCCAGCAGCGTCAAATGTTCGAAGTTGGCTCCGAGCGTGGTCGTTTCGACCATGCTGATCACGAGATCGATCCCGCCGGCAGGGCCAGCAGTCAGTTCTTCGAATTTGTCGCCGGCGGAATCGAGGCGGTAGGTATCATTACCGTCGCCGCCGTGCAGCGTGTCGTCTCCGGTGCCGCCATCCAGCGTATCATTGCCCAAGCCGCCATCGATGCTGTCATTCTCGGAATGGCCTTCGAGGCTGTCCTGCGCAACGCCGCCATCGATCGTATCGCTCCCGGCGTTGCCCTTGATCTTGTTGTTACCGCCGTTTCCGATGAGCTTGTTGTCTGCGTCATCGCCATAGGCGAATAGGGCAGCGGTGCCGACCAACGTGACATGCTCGATGCCATCGTACTTTGCGAGACCGAGATCGATGCTGATTTTCGAATTTACCGCGTCATCTAGCTCGGCGCCGGTTTCCTGGATCACATCGGCGACATTGTCGATGAAATAGAGGTCGCTGCCATTGCCGCCGTTCATCGTGTCGGCATTAACACCGCCATCCAGCGTATCGGCCTCATCGCCGCCGGTCAGGCTGTTTTTCGCGATGTTGCCGGTGATCGAGTTGGCCAGCTTGTTGCCGATGCCGTCGATGGCCGCCTTGCCCGTGAGTACCAAATTCTCGACATCACCGAGGGCCTGTCCTGCGCCTGCGTTTAGGTCGAATGTCACCAGGCTTTTGACTGTATCGGAGCCGGAGCCGCCGACACTTTCATCGACGAGGTCCTTTGCAGAGTCCACGATATATGTATCGGCGCCGCCCTTGCCGCGCATCGTATCCGCGCCAATCATGCCGTCGAGGAAGTTCGCGTTGTTAGTGCCCGTCAGCAGATTGTCGAGTGCATTGCCGACGCCCTTGAAGGCTGTATCCAGAAGCGTGAGGTTCTCGATATTTGGCCCCAGCGTGAAGTCGACCTTGCTGAAAACCTGATCGGTGCCCGCATCGAGAGCCTCCACTACAACGTCCGATGGATGGTCGACTTGGTAGGAGTCATCGCCTGCGCCGCCGGCCATGGTGTCATTGAGAGTGCCGCCGTCCAGTGAGTCATCGCCGTCGCCGCCATTGAGTGCATCGCGGTCAGTCAAGCCCAGCAATGTATCGTTTCCCTGATCGCCTGCTAAGGAGTCCAGACCGGAGCCGCCATCCAAAACGTCGTTGCCGAGACCGCCGAATAGCGTGTCGCCGCCATCAACACCAAAGAGCGTGTTGTTGTTCTCGTTGCCGGTGATCTTGTTTGCGGCCAGATTGCCGGTGCCCGTGAGAATGCCAGCACCTGAAGCCAACGTCAGATTCTCGACGATGCCAAGGGCATCAAGCAGATTGTAGTCATCGATTGACACGATGACGGTATCGATGCCGCTGCTGGTAGCCTCGTCGACATCATCGTCGCTCGAGTCGACAATGTAGGTGTCGTTGCCGTCGCCGCCGGTCATAAAATCGCCGGTAGCATCACTCCCGCCATCCAACGTATCGTTGCCGTCGCCGCCATCGAAAATGTCATCGTTGTCGCCGCCGACAAGCGAATCGTTGCCTGCGCCGCCGTTGATGGTGTCATCGCCACCACCTGCTGTGATGGTGTCATTGCCGGCGAATCCATCGATGTTGTCGGCGATGTTTCCTGCGGCGCTGGTGAACGTATCGTTCCCAGCAAAAATCGCAGCGAGAAAACTCTCCGGATCATTCGTAGTAGCGAAATTCAGGAAGTTCGCGACCGGCAGGCTTATTCCGGTGATTTCATATGCGGGATTTGCCGTTGGCTCGACTACGCGGATAGCGGTGATAGTCCCAGTCCAATTGCCGCTTGGATAAGTGAAGTTTCCGGTGAACTCCTGAAACTCTGTTGCAGAAACTTCGCGGCGGAACGTCGTCGCGTTCTGAACTGTGACTGTCCCCAAGATCAGACTGGCGATATCGAAATTGCCGAAGTCAATTGCCTGTCCGGCGCCAGCGGTGAATGTAGCCATGAAGCGTCTCCGTTGTTGCGGTTCATGCCGCAAACGTCGGCGAGATGTTCACTCGCGATGTTGTCTATCGATCAGGCGCGCCCACACAGCGCATGCCGCCTATCCGAAACAGGATAGCATATTCGAGCATTCAAGCTAAATAGGTCTCAAGTTTTTGCGGTGACGAATATCACAGTTAATGCCGGCGCAAATTTACCAAAGCATCTTCACGATCTCGTGTCCGGCGCTTAGCTAGATCAACGAATGCGGCTCTGGAACCCCTACGGCTTTAGTTAACTGCTAATCCGCAAAACGAGAACACGCGCACACGCTCAGTGTTCCTTGCCCGCCCGGTACTGGGTCCAGGCCAGGCGCAGCGAAGTCGCGGGGCCGATAAGCGGTCCCAAGCCATGGTTGGCGGCTTGCGGAAACGTCATCATCTCCCGCACCAGCTCGGTGTCGCGCCCGAGCGCATACTCGGCGATGGCGCGGCCCGCGAAAGTGCCCTTGGGTACGCCGACGCCGTTGCAGCAGACCGAGGCGAAAATTCCCGGCGCCAGTCCGCCCCAATAGGGTGCAGCGTTCGCCGACAGGCAGACGAAGCCGCCCCAGGTTGTGACGATCTCCACTGGCCCCAGGTCGGGATAGCGGTCAGTGACGGACTTGAGATGGCTCTTGCGCGCCCGCGCCAGCTCCCGGTCGCCGACGGCGGTATCGCCGCCATAGCGGAAGCAATTGCGCATCATCAGCCGGTTGTCGGCGGTCCGTCGGACGGTCGAACCCATGCGAATGGTGCAGGTCACTCCCCAGTTGGGATCACTGCCCAGTTGCTGCAGCTGCCGGTCGCTGAGGGGCTCGGTCAGGGTCGCGTAGGTGACCAGCCGGACCAGCCGGTTCTCCAGGAAACCCCAGCCGTCGGTAAAGCCGTTGGTGGCCAGGATCAGGTGCGGCGTGGTGATCTCGCCCTCGGCCGTCCGCAGGCGGTGTGGCGGGCCAGCCTCGAAACCAATGACCGGCGACTCCTCGAATACATCCACATTGGCCGGCATGGTGTGGGCGAGGCCGCTGACCAGGGCGGCCGGCTGCATCAGCACTGTGCCCGGCTGATAGACGGCATCCTGGTAGTAGCGTGTACCCAGGCGGCTCGCGATCTGGTCGCGGGTCAGGCGCTCAGATTCCAGCCGCAGCTTTCCGGCCAGGGTGAGGATCGGCTCCGCGCCCTTACTGCCGGCCTGCGTCGCAGCCACCCGGTATTGCCCGCGCCGCGCCCAATGACAGCGGATTTGATGTTTTTCCACAAGCTCTTCCAGCCAATCGATGGCAAAGCGGTTGAGCCTGAGCACGCGCTGATTGGCCTCCATCTCGGCCGCAGAGGCGTCGGAGTTGTGGGGCGCATCGATGACAAAGCCCGAGTTCCGTCCGGAGGCGCCCATTCCGGCCCGTTGAGCCTCGATCAGGACGACCCGGGCATCCGGCGCCAGTTCCGCCAGCCGCCGAGCCGCGGCCACCCCGGTGAACCCGGCGCCGACCACCACCCAGTCCGCCTTCTGTTCCCCCTCCAGCCGGCGGACCGGCGGTGGGGCAGAGGGCATGGTCATGTACCAGCCGCTGGGCCGGGGATCCTGGGGAAAGACGCTGATCTGCATGGCAGTGATCTCAGATGATGGGCGCGCCGCCTTCTTCGGTGCGGCGGGCGATGAAGGCGTCGAGTGCTTCGGCACGGGCTGGGTCGAGGGGCGGCGGTACGTATTCGGCCAGCATGGTCTTCCAAATCTTGTTGGCGCGCTTGGTGGCGTCCATGGCGCCGTCGGCGGACCATTGCTGGAATGTCCGCCAGTCGGAAAGCAACGGCGTATAGAACGCTGTCTCGTACCGATCCAGCGTGTGCTGGGTGCCGAAGAAATGGCCGCCGGGACCGACATCGCGCATGGCATCGACGGCCAGGGTGGACTCGTCCACGATCACTGGCTGGCAGAACTCCGACATGATCTGCAACATTTCCGCGTCGATGATGTATTTCTCGTAGGAGGCGACCAGACCGCCCTCGAGCCAGCCGATTCCATGAATCATCATATTGCAATGGCCCATTATCGCGCCCCAGATTGACATGGCGCCTTCGTAGGTTGCCTGGGCATCGGGCCAGTTGGACGCGTTGGTGTTGGAGGAGCGGTAGGGCATCTTGTAGCGCCGCGCCATCTGGCCGCCGATCAGCGCCGCCTTGATGTATTCCGGCGTGCCGAAGGCGGGAGCACCGCTGCGCATATCCACATTCGAGGTGAAGCCGCCATAAATCAATGGTGCGCCCGGACGGACGAGCTGGGACAGGGTAATCGCTGCGAGCGCCTCGGCATTCTGCTGCGTCAGGGCGCCCGCCAGGGTGACCGGCGCCATGGCGCCCAGCAGGGTGAATGGCGTGATGCAGAGCGGCTGATTGAACTTCGCCATCTCGATCACGCCATGAGCCATCGGGCCGTCGAGTTGCAAAGGCGAGTTGGTGTTGATGACGGAGTAGTAGCTCGGCTCCCGTAGCAGCTGATCCTCGGTGATGCCGCGGACGATGCACACCATGTCGAAGAAGTCGCGCATGCGCTGGGGCGTAATTGTGCCGGCGAATGGAATCTTGTCGGAGAGGGTCAGCACCGCCCGGCCCATGACCATGTGGCGGATCGGCACAGCGACATCCTGGGCTTCCGGCGCCGAGCCGGCGAGGAAATGGACGATGTTGAGGCTGTGGGCCAGCTTCACCAGTTCGGTGAAATCGGCCAGGGTGCCCGGGCGCCGGCCGCGGTCGATATCCAGGGCATAGGGCGGCCCGCCCACTGTGCCGAAATTCATGTGGTTCCCGCCCATGACGATGTTCCGCTCGGGATTACGGGCATGGACGGTGTAGGAGGAGGGCACGGTGCTCAGAGCGTGCTCGATCAGATGGGGATCGAAGCGCACCATCTGGGTGTCTTCATCCACCAGGGCGCCGCCCCTTTTTAGAATGGTTCGCGCCTCCGGCAGCAGGACCCGCATGCCGATTTCCTTGAGGATGTCGAGGGATGTCAGATGAATGGTCTGAATTTGGTCCGCCGAGAGTGGTTCAATCGGCGGGTAGGGGTTGCGCACCTGCCGCCAGGGAAGCTGGTGGATCGACTGCCGCCGCGACTCCGTATTGCGCCGCCGTGGACGCCGGTGGTCGGTGACTGTGGATTCCATGAAATCTCCGCGGGAGGTTCGCCGCCGGCACCGCTGAATGCCCGCCCTCGGGCCCGCCCCGGCAGCGATCCACAATACCCAGGCTAAGCGGGCTGTCACAAGGCGAGCCGTCACGAAACTGTGAGCGGGTGTTTTGTCTGGACATGTGTGTCCGGGGTAGGCCAGACCCGGGACCAGTTCCCGTCGCCACGCACCGGGTCCCAAAGGAAACGCTTGAACCCCTCGCCCAAACAGTGCTTTGCTAGCCATTAATATAAGAATCAAGACTGGTGAGGCGCTGAAATTGAAGCGGGTACGAAAGTCCGGGGTCAAACCGGACGCAATCCGCGTCGCTGTCAGCAAGAACATGATGAGCTCAACAAAGGGAGACGCATAAACAATGAGCGATAGAACCCGCTTAGAGGAAATCCATTCCTACCTGCCGAAACTGGCGCAGGACTTCTCGGAGAAGAAGTTCGGCCGCCGCGAGTTCCTGCGTACGGCGACCCTGCTCGGTTTGTCTGCTAGCGCCGCCTATTCGATTGCCGGCTTGCCGAACCCGTGGACGAGCCGCGAGGCGCGCGCTGCGGCCGGCGGCACGGTGCGTCTGTCGATGCGCGTGCAACCGATCGAAAGCCCGCACACCTATTCATGGATCCAGGACTCCATGATGTCCCGCAACGTCATCGAGTATCTGACTCAGACCGGCGGCGACAATATCACGCGGCCCTGGCTCTGCGAGAAGTGGGAAGCCAGCGACGACCTGAAGACCTGGACCCTGCATCTGCGCAAGGATGTGAAGTGGTCGAACGGCGATCCGTTCCTGGCCGATCATGTGATCTGGAACATCACTCGCTGCCTCGATCCGGCGACGGGTTCCTCGGTGCTGGGCCTGATGAAGGGCTACATGCTCACCGAGTTCGACACCGGCGAGAAGGACGAGAACGGCGCGGCGAAGATGTCCACCAAGCTGTGGGACGCCAACGCCATCGAGAAGGTTGACGACAACACGGTGCGTCTGAATGCGCAGGTGCCGCAGTTGGCTGTGCCGGAGCATTTCTTCCACTATCCGTTCCCGATGATGCATCCGAGTTCGGAAGGCAAGTTCCCGGGCGTCGGCTCGATCGGCACCGGCTGGGGCGAAATCACCGAGTACGAGCTTGGCAAGAAATGCGTCGTCATGAAAAAGACCGGTTATTGGGCCGGCGACGGCGCACTGGACAGCGTGGTGTTCATCGACCACGGCGATGATCCGGCGGCGGCGCTCGGCGCCATCGCATCCGGCCAGGTGGACGGCATCTGGGAAGTCGACACGTCGCAAATCGCTGCGGTGCAGAAGCTTGCGAACATCGGGCTCTACCAGGCAGTGACGGCTCAAACCGGCGTTGCCCGCATGCAACCGACCAGCGACACCTGGAAGGACCCTCGCGTCCGCAAGGCGATGCGGCTGGGCGTCGATGCGGAGAAGGTGCTGCAGGTCGCGTATCTTGGCCTCGGCGTGCCGGCCGAACATCACCATGTCGCGCCGGTGCATCCGGAATACTACAAGCTGCCGTTCATGAAGCAGGACATCGAAGGCGCGAAGAAGCTGCTGGCGGACGCCGGCGTGCCCGACGGCTTTGAGGCGGAACTGGTCTGCATCAAGGATCCGGACTGGGAGTCCAAGGCCTGCAACGTCATGGCGGAGCAGTGGAAGGCGATTGGCGTCAACATCAAGGTGAACGTGCTTCCGGCCGCCCAATACTGGGAAATCTGGAACGCGCCAACCAATCCGTTCGCTTTCACCGCCTGGACCCATCGCCCGCTTGGCGTGATGGTCCTGGGTCTCGCTTATCGGACAGGCGTGCCGTGGAACGAGAGCTTCTGGTCGAACGCGAAGTTCGATGAACTGCTGAGCAAGGCCGAAGGCATTCTGGATCCGAAGGCCCGCAGCGAAGTGGTCAAGGACATCGAGATCCTCATGCAGGAGGAGGGCCCGATCGTCCAACCGCTCTGGCGCTCGGTTTTCTCCGCAATGGATAAAAAGGTGAAAGGCTTCGAGTCGCATCCGACCAACTACATCTTCCCGTGGAAGTGGTCGGTGGAAGCGTAATGCTGCAGGAGTTCCGGCGAGTGTCGTTACGGACGCTCGCCGGAAAATCCCGCGCATTCCCGCACTGAATCGCCTGAACGGCATCGGTGAGGCAGCATGCTGAAGTTCTTTGCCAAGCGCGTCGGCGGCTTGCTCTTCACCATGCTGATCGTGTCATTCCTGATCTTTCTCACATTCGAGTTCTCGTCGCAAAACGTGGCGAAAACGGCGCTCGGCCAGTTCGCGACCAAGGCTCAGCTCGATCTCTATAATAAAGAACACTGCCTGATCGATCCCTTCACGAACAGGTACGGGGCGTGGCTTGGCGTCTTGCCGGATTGCCATGGAAACATCAGCGGCATTCTGCAGGGCGACTTCGGCGAGTCCCATTTGTGGCGCACGCCGGTCAACACGTTCATCTGGGATCGTATCGGCAACACGACGCTGCTGGCCTTGATCGCCTTTGCCATCATCGGGCCGCTGTCGGTGCTGTTCGGCGTGACCGCGGGCATGCGGGAAGGCTCGCCGCTCGACCGCACGATCTCACTGCTCAGTACGATCACGACGTCGGTCCCGGAATTCTGCACCGGCGCTATATTGGCGGCGATCTTCGTTGTCTGGCTGTCGCTGCTGCCGGGCACCGCGCCGATGGATTCCAGTGGCGGCTGGTCCATCGCCGCGCAGCTGGTGCTGCCGATCGCGACGCTGACGACCTACTACCTCGGTTATCTGGTGCGCATGGTCCGGGCCTCGATGGTGGAGGTCATGACGCGGCCCTATATCCGCACTGCCGTCCTCAAGGGCATGTCGTTCCCGAACGTCGTGATCAAGCATGCGATGCGCAACGCGCTGATCACGCCGTTCACCGCGATCCTGATGCAGCTCAACTTCCTGTTCACCAGCGTGGTGATCGTGGAAGCTCTGTTCGCCTTTCCCGGCTTCGGCCGCATGATCGTGGAGGCCGCGCTTTATAAGGACCTGGCGACCGTCGAGGCCGCGTCGCTGTTTGCGGTCTTCGTGGTGGTGTCGTCGCAAATCATCGGCGATTTCCTGTACATGCTGCTCAATCCCCGGATCAGGTTCAGTTAGGATGTCGCAATGACCGTGATAACGGCTCCTGCCAAGACACCGAAAGCGCGGCGCGCCGTGCCGGGTTGGCTGCGCACGCTGAGCTTGCTGCGCGAATCGCCAGTCGGCATGGTCGGCCTGTTCCTTGTGCTGTTCTGGATTTTCGTTGCCATCTTTGCACCGGTATTGGCGCCCTTCCCACCGAACGAGAATCTGTACGATGCCGGCGTCAATGCGGAGCCGTCGGCCGAACATTGGCTGGGCACCGACGATCAGGCGCGGGACCTGTTGTCGCGCATCATCTACGGCTCGCGGCTGGTGCTGACCATCGCGCCGCTGGCGACTCTCTGCGCCTACATCGTCGGCTGCACCATCGGCCTGCTGGCTGGATATTATCGGGGCTGGGTCGACTCAGTGCTGATGCAGATCTGCAACATCATCCTGTCGTTCCCGGTGCTGGTGCTCTACGTCATCATCATGATGAAGTTCGGACCGTCGGCGATCAATATCGTCGTCGCCGTCACCTTCATCGCTTCGCCCCAGGTGGCGCGCCTCGTGCGCAGCCAGACCTTGGAACTGCGCGAACGCGAATATGTGGCCGCAGCAAAAATGCGCGGCGAGCCGGCCTGGTACATCATGCTGGTGGAGATCCTGCCGAATGCCCGCGGACCGCTGATTGTCGATGCCTGCCTGCGCACCGGCTACACGGCAATCACCATCGGCATTCTTGGCTTCCTCGGCGTCGGTCTGCCGCCGCCCTGGCCCGACTGGGGCGGCATGATCAATGCCCATTACGGCTTCATGCTTGGCGGCCAGGTGCATATGGCACTGGCGCCGGCCATCGCGCTTTCGTCCCTCGTTGTCGGATTCAGCCTTTTGGCTGATGGCCTGCGCGAGATCAGCCTGAGGGATTGACACATCAGTATGGCCAGCCGACAGCCAGCCGGAACCCCCGTCCTCGAACTCGATAACGCCCGTATCTCCTATTACACGCGGGCGGGCGAGATCAATGTCGTGCCAGGCATAAGCTTCACGCTGCAGCAAGGCGAGGCGATCGGGCTGGTGGGCGAGTCCGGCTGCGGCAAATCGACTGTCGCCTTCTCGATCATGAAGTATCTGGGCGGCGCGGGGCGGCTGACCGGCGGGCGCATCCTGTTCGAGGGCCGCGACCTGTCGAAGATGAGTGACAGCGACCTGCGGCAGATCCGCGGCCGCCGCCTGGCCATGGTGTATCAGGACCCCATGAGCAGCCTCAATCCGGTGATCCCGGTGGGGCGGCAGCTCATGGAGGTGCCGATGATCCATCAGGGCGCCGGCGAGGCTGAAGCAAAGCGCCGCGCCCTGCAGATGCTGGCCGAG
>DATKFM010000118.1:0-19264 GCA_035544395.1 Verrucomicrobiia bacterium | reverse complement strand
ATAGGGCTCGAGTCCATCGAGGCCCGTCTCCTTGGCGCGGCCGCCGAGGATCCAGTAGATCGGCTGGTAGCAGGCGAGCGCCTTTTCCGTGGCGTCGGCGTTGGTGGCCTTGCTGTCATTGATATAGGCGACGCCGCCGATCGTGGCGATCAGCTCCTGCCGGTGCGCCAGACCGGGGAAGGACTTGATGCCGGCGACGATCTGTTCGACGGCGATGTCAAGCGCGCGGCAGGCGGCATAGGCGGCGGCGATGTTCTGCCAGTTATGCTGGCCGGGCAGCCGCGGCGCGTCGGCAAGGTTCATGACCGCGCGGCCGTCGCCGGCCATGTCGTCGATCAGCATGCCGGCTTCAGCATAGACACCGCCGGCGGCGCGGTTCGCAGCAGAGATCGGAATGACACGCTGCTGTTTCAGATCGATGATCTGCTCGCGGATGCTACGGCAATGCTCGTCGTCGATGCCGATGATCGCCGCCTGCTTCGGCGTCTGCCGCTCGAAGATGCGCAGCTTGGCTGCGACATACCCGTCCATGCCGCCATGGCGGTCCAGATGATCGGGCGTGATGTTGAGCAGCACCGCCACGTCGAAGACCATCGAGGGCATCAGCTCGAGCTGATAGGACGAGGCCTCCAGCACATAGACGCCCCGCGCATCCAGGGGCTGCAGGTCGAGCGCCGCGGTGCCGAGATTGCCGCCGATTTCCGTGCTCAAGCCAGCCTGCTTCAGGATATGGCCGATCAGGGAGGTGGTGGTGGATTTGCCGTTGGTGCCGGTGATGCCGACGAAGCGCGCGCCGGTATCGGCGCGGGCCAGCAGCTCCATATCGCCGATGATGGCGCAGTCATGCTGCTTCGCCAGCGCGGCGACGGGGTGCGGCCTCGGATAGGTATGGGGAATGCCGGGGCTCAGCATCAGCTCGCTGATTTCCGCCCAATCGCAGTGATAGAGGTCGACCAGCGGAATGCCGGCGGCCGCTGCCTTGCCGTGCGCGGATGTATTGTCGTCCCACGCCCAGACGCGCGCGCCGTTCGCGGCGAGCACCTTCGCCGCGGCCATGCCCGAACGCGCGAGGCCGAACACCGCATAGGTGCGGCCGGCGACATCGGGAATATGGAATTGCGCTGTGCTCATGCCGGTCCTAGCGCAGCTTCAGGGTGGCGAGCCCGGCCAGCGCCAGAATCGAGGCGATGATCCAGAAGCGGATGACGATGGTGGGCTCGGCCCAGCCCTTCTTCTCGTAGTGATGATGCAGCGGCGCCATGCGGAAGACGCGCTTGCCCGTGAGCTTGAACGACGCCACCTGCACGATGACGGAAACGGTCTCCAGCACGAACAGGCCGCCGATGATCAGCAGCACCAGCTCATGCTTGGTGACGACACTGATGGCGCCGAGCGCGCCGCCGACCGACAGCGAGCCGGTGTCGCCCATGAACACCATGGCAGGCGGGGCGTTGAACCAGAGGAAGCCGAGGCCGGCGCCGATGAAGGCGCCGCAGAAGACCGCGAGTTCGCCGGTGCCGTCGACATAGACGATCTGCAGATAGTTGGCGAAGACCGAATTGCCGACCAGGTAGGCGATCAGCGCGTAGCAGCCGACGGCGATCATTGCCGGCACGATGGCCAGGCCGTCCAGCCCGTCGGTGAGATTCACGGCGTTGGAGGCGCCGACCATCACGAACATGGCGACGATGACGAAGAACCAGCCCAGCGGCAGCAGCAGATCCTTGACGAAGGGGATCGCCAGGCCGGTCTCGATATTCGGCGGCGCCAGCCAGACAATTGCGATGCCCGCCAGGATGCCGATGACGACCTGGGCGATGAACTTGTGCCTGCTGCGCAGGCCGCGGCTGTTGCGCTTGGTCAGCTTCAGGTAGTCGTCGCCGAAGCCGATCAGGCCATAGCCCAGGGTCACGAAGATGACGACCCAGACATAGCCGTTGCTGAGGTCGGCCCAGAGCAGGGTGGAGACCAGCAGCGACATCAGGATCAGCACGCCGCCCATGGTGGGCGTGCCCTGCTTGGTCAGAAGATGGCTTTCCGGTCCATCGCTGCGGATCGGCTGGCCTTCCCGCTGTTTCTTCTTGAGCCAGCGGATGGTGCGCGGCCCCATGATGAAGGCGATGATCAGCGCCGTGACGACAGCGCCGCCGCTACGGAAGGTGATGTAGCGGAAGATATTGAACGCCGCATTCTCGTCGGCCAGCGGGGCAAGCAGGTTATAGAGCATTCTTGTTCTTCCTTACTGCCCGTTGACCGCCCGAGACATGCCGCCGGCGTCGAGCGCCTTCAGCGCCTCGACGATCGGTCCCATGCGGCTGCCGAGCGATCCCTTGACCAGCACGACGTCGCCCGGGCGCACGGATTCGAGCACCGCCGGCGAAAGGCTGGCCGAGTCGTTGAAATGGGCGCCACGCAGGGCCGCCGGTAGCGCCGCGTTCAGCGACGCCATCAGAGGCCCTGCGGTGAACACGAGGTCCACACCCGCCGCGGAGAGGTCGGCAGCAAGGTCGGCGTGTAGTTTTCCACCCTCAGGGCCCAATTCGCGCATATCGCCGAGAACAGCGATGCGGCGGGCGCCGCGGGCGGGTTTCGTCAGCGCCAGCACCTGGATCGCCGCGCGCATGGCGGCGGGGCTGGCATTGTAGCTTTCATCGATAATCTCGAAGCTGCCGCCGGCAAGGGCGACATTGGAGCGCTGGCCGCGGCCCTTGAGAGCCTGCATCTGCGCCAGCGCCGTGGCGGCAACATCAACATCGACATTGAGGGACATGACCGCAGCCAGCACGGCCAGGCTGTTGATGGCCTGGTGCTGCCCCGCGGCGCCGACCGCGTACTCGATATCGCGGCCGAGGATGCGGGCGCGGATGCGGCCGCCATTGCCCTCGGCGGCATAGTCGATTAGGCGCGCCGTCGCTTCGGCATGGCTGCCGAAGCCGATGATGCGGCTGAGGCCCTGGCGGCGAGCGTGATCGGCCAGCCGGTCGAAATGCTCGTTGTCGCGGTTGAGGATGGCGATGCCTTCCTTCGGCAGGCCTTCGAAGATCTCCGCCTTGGCGTCGGCGATCGCTTCGACCGACGCGAAGAATTCCAGATGCGCCGGCGCCACATTGGTGATGATGGCGATCTCTGGCCGCACCTGCTTTGACAGCGGCCCGATCTCGCCCGCATGATTCATGCCCAACTCGAACACGCCGAAGCGCGACCCGCGCGGCATGTTGGCCAGGCTCAGTGGCACGCCCCATTGATTGTTCAGGTTGCCCGTCGTCGCGTAGGTGCTGCCGGCAGTGGCGAGGGCGAGACGCAGCGCCTCCTTGGTGCTGGTCTTGCCGACGCTGCCGGTAACCGCGACGAACTTGGCCTTCGTTCGCGTCCGCGCGGCCTGGCCCAGCGCTTCCAGGGCAATCATGGTGTCGTTGACCAGCAGCAGCGGCGCGTCGCTCGAGAGATTTTCCGGCATGCGATGCACGACAGCCGCGGCTGCGCCGCCTTTCAGCGCACCGGCAATGAAATCATGGCCGTCGAAATGCGGCCCCTTGAGCGCAACGAACAAATCGCCCGGCTGCGCCGTGCGGCTGTCGATGGCGACGCGGCGCGCCGACCAGTCGCTGGTGGCATGGCCGCCCGTGGCCTTCACGGCTTCGTCTGTCGTCCAAAGGATGTCGGATGCTGTGGCCATGGCTATTTCGCCGCCTTGCCGGCGGAACCGGCAGCGCTGCCGCCGAGGGCAATCGCGGCCTTGCGCGCCACCTCGGCATCGTCGAACGGCAGGGTCTTGTCGCCGACGATCTGATAGGTTTCGTGGCCCTTGCCGGCGATGACCAGGATGTCGCCTGCGCTGAGCGTGGCGACCGCTGCGCGGATAGCCTCGGCGCGATCGCCGATCTCCCGTGCGTTCTTGCTGCCGGCCAGAATCTCCGCGCGGATGCGTGCCGGATCCTCGCTGCGGGGATTGTCGTCAGTGACGATGACGTCGTCAGCCAGACGCTCAGCGATCTCGCCCATCTGCGGCCGCTTGCCCTTGTCGCGGTCGCCGCCGCAGCCGAACACGACCGACAGGCGATGACCGGTATGGGGCCGCAGCGCGCCCAGCACGGCGCTCAAGCCCTCGGGCTTGTGGGAATAGTCGACATAGATGGCCGCGCCCGACGGATGAATCGCCACCAGCTCCAGCCGGCCACGCACGCCGCTCAGCGTGGTCGCGGCCTGCATCACCTTATCCGTGTCGCCGCCGCCGCCGATCACTAGGCCGAGCGCCGCCAGCAGATTGAATCCCTGGAAGGCGCCGGGCACCGGGAAGGCGAGGTCGAAGTTGCGGCCGAATGCGGCGATGGTCAGGTCTTGGCCATCGGTGCGGGAATGAGCGCTGACGATGCGGAGATCGCCGGCCTTCTGACCGAATGAGATGACCTTCAGCTTGCGGGCGCGGCACAGCTCGGCCAGCGGCGCGAATTCCGGCGCATCGGCATTCAGTACCGCAAGCCCGCCGTCGCGAAGGATGTCAGTGAACAGCCGGCGCTTGGCGGCGAAATAGGCTTCGAGCGTGCCGTGGTAATCCAGATGATCGCGGCTGAGATTGGTGAAGGCGGCGGCCTGCACCCGCACGCCGTCGAGGCGGAACTGGTCGAGGCCGTGGCTGGAGGCCTCCATCGCCAGGTGATCGATGCCCGCATCGGCCAGCTCGGCGAGCTGCTTGTGCAGGGCGACCGGATCCGGTGTGGTGAGCGCGCCATCGATATGGCGGTCCGGCAGCACGACGCCGAGCGTGCCCAGGCTGGCGGCCTGATGGCCCAGGCGCGTCCAGAGCTGGCGGGTGAAATCGGCGGTGGAGGTCTTGCCGCTGGTGCCGGTGATGGCGGCAATGGTCTTCGGCTGACGGGCGTAGAAGGCCGCGGCCAGCAGCGCCAGCCGCCGGCGTGCATTCTCGTCACGAAGTAGGGCAACACTGGCTGGCAGATTGCCGACGGAGGCGCCTTCTGGCGCCAATACGGCGACGGCGCCGCGCTTCACCGCGTCCGCGACGAACCGGCTGCCGTCGGCACGGCTGCCGGGCAGGGCGGCGAACAGAAAACCGGCCTGCACCTGGCGCGAGTCCGCGGTCACGCCGCTGATGTCGAGATCGGCGCGTCCCGTGCCTGCCTGCCAGATGTTCGATGCCGTGCCGATAAGTTCCTCCAACCGGGCCATTCTCAGTCCGCGGCGCTCACCGTGATGAAGAGGTCGTTGACTTCCTCAGCGTCCGTGTCGGGCACGCGCGGCAGGCCGACCAGCGGCGCCATGCGCTCGACGATGTTGTGCACGGCGGGCGCGGCGACCCAGCCGCCGGTCGCGTAGCCGTGGGAATGTTCATTGGGCTTCGGCTCATCCACCATGATCAGGAAGGCGTAGCGCGGATCGTTCATCGGAAACGCGCCGACGAACGAGGCGACGCGCGAGTTCTCGCTGTAGCCGCGGCCCTTCTGCTTGTCGGCGGTGCCGGTCTTGCCGCCGACGATATAGCCGGCGACGTCGGCGAACTTGCCGGTGCCGCCCTGCACCACCAGACGCAGCAGCTGTCGCATCTTCTCCGAGGTTTCCTCGCGGATGATGCGGCGGCCGGGTGCCGGATCGTCGGAGTCGCGCTTCATCAGCGTCATGGGCCGCAGCAGGCCGCCATTGACGACGGCGGCGACGCCGCTGATCAGATGCAGCGGCGTCACGGCAATGCCGTGGCCATAGGCGATGGTCATCGTGTTGATCGGTTTCCAGTCCGACGGATAGATCGGCCGGCCGCGCTCGGGCAGTTCCAGGGCGACCGGCTTCAGGAAGCCTAGGCGATTCATGAACAGCTGCTGCCGCTCGGTGCCGGCCTGCTCCGCCATCTTGGCCGAGCCGATGTTCGACGAATACATGAAGATCTCGGGCACCGAGAGCCAGCGGTTCTTCGGCTTGAAGTCGGTGATGGTGAAGCCGCCGATGTGGATCGGCTTGCGGGTGTCGAAGCCGTCGTTCATGCCGACGATGCCGGCATCCAGCGCCATCGCCGTGTTGAAGATCTTGAAGGTGGAGCCCATCTCGTAGACGCCCAGCGCGTTGCGGTTGAAGCGCGCCTCGTCGCTGGCGGTTCCCGCCTCGTTGGGATCGAAGTCAGGCAGCGACACCATGCCGAGAATCTCGCCAGTGCGGATATCCAGCAGCACGGCGGCGCCGCCGATGGCGGTGAAATCGGCGATCGCCTTGCCCAACTCCTCCCGCAGGATGTTCTGGATGCGCAGATCGATCGACAGCGTGACCGGACGCCCGCCCTGGCGCAGCGTTTCGTCGAACGACTGTTCGATGCCGGCGAGGCCGTGATTGTCCACGTCGGCGAAGCCGACCACATGGGCCGTCAGGCTGCCCTGGGGATAGACGCGCCGCTCTTCGCGCTGGAAGTAGAATCCAGGCAGGCCCAGCCGGTTGACGGCTTCCTGCTGCCGCGGCGTCAGGCCGCGCTTGACCCAGATGAAGGATCGGTCGCTGGTCAGCTTTTCCAGGAGATCGATGGGATCCACATCCGGCAGCGCCTGGCTGATCTTGGAAGCTGCCTCGTCGACGTCGATGACCTGCTGCGGATTCGCGTACAACGAAGCTGTCGCCAGATTGGTGGCCAGCACGACGCCATTGCGGTCGCGGATTTCGCCGCGCTCCGGCTCGGCACCCTCGGGCACCAGCATCGTCAGGCGCGGCTCCGCGCCGTCTGACAGAAGCGATACCGTGATCAGACGCGCGGCGATCACGAGAAAGGCGAGCGTGAACATGGCGGCGCCGAACAGCAGGCGCGAGCGGCCGATCTCGATTGCCCGCTTGGCGTTGCCGTCGAGCAGGAGAGTGTCGTCGCGGCGCGACGGCCGGGAATCAAAAATCCCAGGCGTGCGGAATTGCAGGGTCTCGGAATGCGCAGTGCCGGTCATTGCTCGGCATTCACTTTCTGCAGGAGATCGCCGATGGGATCGTCGGAATGTTCGGCGGGGACGTCCTGCGCCGCGGCCACGGCGGACTTGGCGGCCGGCTGCGGCTTTTCGGCATTCGCGGGCGTTGCTGGCTTTTCCGCGGGCTCGGCCGGGGCCGGCGGCGTCGCGCTCGCAACGGCGGCCTCCGGCGAAGAAGCGGGCTCGGCCTTTTGGAAGCCGTCGCTTTCGGCCACCAGCGGCGCCAGACGCAGCGGCAGATCCTCGATGCGGATCATCTGTTCGGCGGCGAGCGGCTGCAGCGGCAGGTGGCGGCGCGCCAGATCGGCCAGACGCGCCGGATTGGTGAGATAGCTCCAATCCGCCTGCAGGGCATGGAGCCGTTCCCGCTCATTGACGATTTGCCGGTTCACTTTGTTCAGCTCTTCTTCCAGCGAAGCGACGCGATAGGATACCTGGAACAGGCCGAAACCGGCCGCGATCGCCAGCACTGCCCAGATCAGGGTGGCGCGGGTGATCATGCGGCCCTCCGGTCGCCGGATGGCGCCGCCAGCCGTTCCGCCGCACGCAGCCGCGCCGAGCGCGCCCGCGGATTGCGCGCGATCTCATCTTCGCCGGCCGTGCGGCCGTTTTGCGGCAGTAAGCGGAACGAAGGTACGGCATCATTGGCGCTTTCGGGCGGCAGATGGCGGGAGACGCGCGGTGCCGCACCAGAGCGATCGCGCAGGAAGTTCTTCACCTGCCGGTCTTCCAGGGAGTGGAAGGTGACGACAGCCAGCCGGCCGCCGGTCTTCAGCAGCGCCTCGGCGGCGCGCAGGCCGCGCTCGAGTTCGCCGAGCTCGTCGTTCACATGGATGCGCAGGGCCTGAAACGTGCGCGTCGCCGGGTCGATGCCGTCGGCGCCACGGCCGGGATTGGCGCGGCGCACGATTTCCGCCAGCTCAAGGGTGCGAGAGAAGGGTTTGCTCTTGCGCGCGTTCACGATGGCGCGGGCGATCGAGCGGGCGCGTCGCTCTTCGCCGAAATTGAAGATGATATCGGCGAGTTCGCCTTCGCCGGCATGGTTGACGATATCGGCAGCGCTCGGGCCGCTGCTCTCCATGCGCATATCCAGCGGACCATCGAAGCGGAAGGAAAAGCCGCGCTCCGCCTGGTCGATTTGCATCGACGACACGCCGATGTCCAGCGCGATGCCGTCGGCGCCTGCAACACCTTCGGACGCCAGGAGCGCACGCATATCGCCGAAGCGGCCCTGCTTCAGATGCAGGCGGCCGGCATAGCTGGCGCTCATTGTGGCGCCGCCTGATATCGCCTGGGGATCGCGGTCGATGGCCCAGACGGTGCAGTCGGCGCTTTCCAAGATGGCGCGCGAATAACCGCCCGCGCCGAACGTCCCGTCGATGTAGATGCCGCCGGCGCGCGGGGCCAACGCTTCGATGACGTCGCGCAGCAGCACGGGTGTGTGAGCGGTGGCGGCGTTCACTTGCCGCCGTCCTGCCGCAGCTTCAGCGTGCGGCCTTTCTCCAGCGCGCGCTTGCGCGCTTCGGATTTGTAGGTTTCGAACTTGGCCGGCGACCAGATCTCGAAGCTCGAGCCGCGCCCGACGAACGCCGCGACTTCGCCGATGCCGGCGTGGGATGTGAGGGATTCCGGCAGCATGATGCGGCCTTCGCCGTCGAAGGCGAGCTGCTTGGCGTCGGAGAACAGCGTCGCGGTTAGGTCGTCATTCTCATCGGAGAACAATTCGCCGTTGCTGAGTTCACTGCTCAGCCGCTGAAACCAGTCGATCCCGGCGCATTGGATGGCGGGAAACTTCATCGAGGGGCTGGCGATGATGCCGTGGAAGGACAGGCCCTGGAGCGCCGTCCGAAAACTGGCTGGAACCGACACGCGTCCCTTGCTGTCGATCTTGTTCACAAAGGTGTCGAGGAACAGAGCCATTGGGCGTACAGCCGTCTCCCCCTTTGAACCGCTCGCCCCGAATCTGTCCGGGTTCAGGGTGGCGGCCTGCCATGCTCCATTTCCCCTGGCGGCATGGCTGATCGGCGATTTTGCCGATGCGGGATTGGGATATCATGGGATATTATGGGCGTCAATGGGCTGAAACAGTAATTCGTGGGAAATTTCAGGCAGTTAACGGAGATTTCCCAGAAGTTACCAAGCGCTCCAAAGATCGTCTTACAACTCCATGACAAGACGCGGAGAAATGGCCGTGAACGAATCGGCAATAACAAAGTTGCTCGAAAGTTCTTGTTTGAGCAAGATTTAGTATGCGGTCTTACACATCGGCCAACATCTGGTTACCGCATTTGAACAGAGAAAGAACGCCAGACGGCCTGTAAGCCGGGTTCTGTACCGGTCTTGCGACCGGTGACGGCCATTCATCTGGGACGTCCGTTGCCGGACGCCTCGCGCGACCTACCCGGGCGGCCGCGCGGAAACGCGTTCGACGGTTGCCCGTCATGCCGCCCCTATCTGGTCTTGCTCCCGGTGGGGTTTGCCCTGCCACCGCCGTTACCGGCGGCGCGGTGCGCTCTTACCGCACCCTTTCACCCTTGCCCCGGCGGCAGGACCGAAATCCTGCGCCGCTGGCGGTTTGCTTTCTGTGGCACTGTCCCTGGGGTCGCCCCCGCCGGGCGTTACCCGGCACCGTGTTTCCGTGGAGCCCGGACTTTCCTCCCTCCGTGCAAAGCACGAAGAGCAGCCATCCGGCCGTCTGGCGCAGCATCAGGTAGGCGCTGCCGGTCCCCGCGTCAATTGGAGCTTTGGTTCAGAGAAACGGCAATTGGGCGATCAGCGCGGCCAGCATGCGCCGCGTGCCCCCGTCTGGCTCGCCGGTGACGCGGCACGGATGAAAATGCCGCTGGAAGGCCGCTAGCGCTGCTCGGCTGCGGCTGTCGCCAATACCGGTGACACCGACATCGTAGCCGAAGCGGGCGAGATCCGACTGCACCCGCGCCATGGCGTCGTTCGTGTCGGCGGCACCGGGATCGGCAAATCCGGTGGCGTCGGGCCACAGGCCGATGCCCGCCGCCGCCATGCGCCGCCAATCGAACAGCTCGCCGGGGTCGATCTTGCGCGCCGGCGCCACGTCCGAATGGCCGAGCACGCGGTGGGCCGGGATGGGATGGCGATCCAGGATGCCCCGGCAGAGCTCGATCAGGGCCTGCATCTGCGCTTCTGCAAAGGGCCGGTAGCCGAATTGATGGCCGGGATTGTCCAGCTCGATACCGATGGATCTGCCATTAATGTCGCCGGCGCCGGCCCAGGAGCTGATCCCGGCATGCCAGGCGCGGCGATCCTCCGGCACCAGCGCATGCACCGTGCCGTCGATGCCGATGCAGTAATGGGCGCTGACCCGCGCGAGGGGATCGCGCAGCCGTTCCACCGCCTCATCGCAGCTACGCATGTCCGTGTAGTGCAGGAGCAGGATATCGACCGGCGTCCCGGCCGGCCGGGCATCATGATTGGGCGAAGGGCTTTGGCGGAACTGCATCCGCCCTTATCGCCTACAAACCGGCCTTCGTCGACGGCGCCAGCACCTTCGGCCGCCGGATGGTGATGATGGCCACGCCGAGGATCGTGCCCATGCCGCCGATGAGCATCGGCCAGGTCAGCCGGTCATCGAAGAACACCACGCCCGACAGCACGCCGAACACCGGCACCAGCAGGGTGAAGGGCATGACCTGATTGACGCTGTAACGGCGCATGCAGCTATACCAGACGCCATAGCCGAACACCGTCACCAGCAGCGCCTGATAGGCGATCCAGGCGGCCAATTGCCAGCCGCCGGCGATGATGGCGGTAAACTGATCCTTCTCGGTGAAGGCGGAGAGCAGCGCGGTCTGCGGCACTGCCATAAGCGAGATCCAGCCATTGAGCGGCCAGACACCGACATCGTCGCCCAGCCTCTTGATCAGGATATTGGCGAAAGCCCAGACGCAGGCGGCCGCCACCACCAGCAGCAGCGGCACGAGGTTGCCGCCGAGCCTTGGCTCACCGGCGATCAGCACCACGCCGGCGAAGGCGATCGCCATCCCGGTCAGGCGCCGCCAGCCGAGTTTGTCGCCGAAAAAATAGGCGGCCAGGAGCGCCGCGAACGGCACCTGCAGTTGGATGGCGATGGAGGCGGTGGAGATGTCGAGGCCGACCAGGCCGCTGAACATCAGGCTGAAATGCACCACGCCCAGCACGATCGACAGCAGCAGCAAGTCCTTCCAGCGCGGCGGCGGCCAGCGCAGGAATGGCAGCAGCACGATCGCCACGGCGGCGAAGCGCAGCGAGACGAAAGCGATCGGCGGCATCATCGTCACGCCTGCCTTGGCGACGGCGAAATTCACGCCCCAAACCAGGGCGACGACGACCAAGCCAATCAGGTCGAGGGGCTTCATGAGTAGGGGCGATTTTCCCTGAGGATCCGCAACGAGAGCGGGCGCGGCGGAGTGTTGCCCGCCGGCCGGCCGCGGAACCAGCGGTAAAAACGCATGGCGGCCTTCCGGGAACGCCGGGCCGGCCGCTCACTCGCTTAGGTAATGCCGCGCTCCCGTGCCACGCGATCATAGGCGCTGTTGATCGCCGCCAGCTTGTCGGTGGCGATGTCGATGAACTCCTTCGGCATGCCTTTGGCGATCAGCCGGTCGGGATGATTGTCGCGCACCAGCTTGCGATAGGCGGCTTTGATGTCGGCATTCGCGGCGTCATGGGCAACGCCCAGCACGACAAAAGGATCGGTCTTGTCCGCCCCCAGATGGCTGGCGCGGATGCGGGCGAATTTCGCGGCGTCGAAGCCGAAGATCGTCGCCACCGACTGCAGATACTCGATCTCCGCCTCCGGCACCCGCCCGTCCGCCTTGGCGATGTGGAACAGGCCATCAAGCAATTCTTCCAACACCGTGGGCTGGCGCTTGAACATGCCGGCGATCTGCTCGGCATAGGCTTGGTAGCCTAACGAGGATTTGCGCGCCTGGTCGAAGATGCGGCCGACATTCTGCATCTCATCCTGCGGCACATGGAACACCTGCTTGAAGGCGTCGACTTCGTCGCGAGTCACAATGCCATCGGCCTTCGCCATCTTGGCGCCAAGCGCAATGGCGGCGACGGTGAAGGCGATCTGTCGCGTTGCCAGGCGCTGTTCGCCGGACTCCGTCGACAATTCGCCGCCCGAAGCAGATTCCGGTTTCTTCTTCCGCCAGCGGTCGACGGCATGGCCCGCGGCCGCGCCCAACAGCGCCCCCAGCGGGCCGCCGAGAGCGATAAAGCCGGCCGTGCCGCCGACGATGATGCCGAAAATGCTCATGAATCGTTCAGGTGGTGTTCACTGAGTGCATTGTCATGTCGCGAGCGCCGCCATGTCCAGATAAACAGGCATTGTGAATCGCCTATTTCTTCAGGCGACACGGAACTTTTGCAGGGCGGCGTCGCTCAAGGTCACGCCGAGACCGGGCGCCGACGGCACGGAAACCATGCCGTCCTTGTCGATGGCAAAGGATTCGTTGGTCAGCTCCCAGCGCAGCGGCGAGTCGCTGGTGGAATATTCGAGCAGCTCCTCATCTTCGTGCTGCGCCAGAAAGGCCAGATTGGCGGCGCTCAGGATGTTGGTCTTGTAGCCATGGGGCACGAGCCGCCTGCCGCGCGCCTTGGCCATCTGCGCAATGCGTTTCACCTCGGTGAAGCCGCCGGCCATGCTGATGTCGGGCTGGGCGATGTCGATTTCGCCGAGATCGAACATCTGCTCATACTCGAATCGCGTGGTGCAGCCGAGATCGCCGCCGCCGATGGGAATGCCGAAGCCCTGGAACCGGCGATGGCCGTGGACATTGTCGACCGGCAATGGCGCCTCGACCCAGGCGAAGTCGAACGCCAGAAAGATCGGCATCAACGGCAGGCCCTGTTCCGGCGTGGTGACCGCGCCGGCCAGATCCACCATCATGCGGATCGACGGCCCCACATGCTCCCGCGCGGCGCGGATCAACGACTCCGTGAGCCTGAGGTCGTCGCGCCAGAATGGATCGGCGGCAATCTTGATCGCCCGCAGACCCATCTTCAATCCGCGATCGATGTTGCGCTTGACGTCATCGGGCGTTGCGCCCAGGGGATAGATCGTGCCGTAGGCCCTGAGCCTGTCGCGCCTCTTGCGGCCGAGCACTTCGCAGAGCGGCTTGTTTTGTGTCTTGGCGCGGATATCCCATAGCGCCATGTCGATGCCGCTGAGGGCATGGATCACCACGCCGCGCCGACCGTGATAATCGGAGGCTTCGTACATGAGATGCCACAGGGCTTCGACATCGGTCGGGTCCTGGCCAATCAATACATGCTTCAGCCCCATTGCGTGGGTGTGCGACCTCGGCGCCTCGATGACGGCACGCACGATCGACGGCACGGAATCCACTTCCGCGATGCCGGTGAGGCCGTCGTCGGTATGGACGCGAATGACGCAATCGTCGCGCGAGCCGTCGAAGCTGTCGCCGCGCCAGCCGGGAACCCGCAATTCGATGATGTCGATGCCCGCGATCTTCATGGGACTTCGTGCCTTTGGGCCATATTGGTTCGGGCGCCAATGGGCGCCGGTTGCCTTGACTCCCTGTCCACCGCAAATCTAACGTGATTTCCGCGCGCAACAACAAGATCGATGCCCGGCAACGACCGGCGCCAGGAAGGACGCGCAGGACATCACAACAAACAGGGAGGGCAAAGTCATGAAGATCACGGGATCAATGGAGCAATTGGTGGCCAAGGCGCCGTGGCTGTCGCGCCGCAGCTTTGCCAAGGGTCTTGCCGGCGCCGGCGCGCTTGCCGCCGCGGGCCTCCCCGGCCGCCACGCCGCGGCGAAGACGACGGTCACCTGGATGGGCTGGCAGGGTTATGAGACGCCAATCACCTCAGGCACATTCCTCGCCGACAATGACATCGACTTCCAGCCGACATTCATCGGCTCGAATGAAGAGATCATTACCAAGCTGCAAGCCGGCGGCATCGGCAACACCGACCTGATCACTATGTATTTCGGCTACCTGCCGCTGATGGCTGAGGGCGGCCTGCTCGAGCCGGTGGATGCGGCGCGCATCACGGCCTTCGGCGATCTCGTCCCGCAATTCACCGCGCAGGATGCGATCAAGCATGACGGCAATCTCATGGGCGTGCCCTGGAACTGGGGCTCGCTGCCGATCATGTACGATCCCTCAGTGGTCACCACGCCGCCCGCCTCCTGGTTCGATGTGATGAAGCCCGAATACAAGGGCAAGGTGGCGATGGTCGACGATCCCCTGGGCAATCTCCTGGTGTGGGGCCGTCCAGTCACCGGCGCGGAGCAGGGCACGCTGCTGTCGAAGGAGCAGCTTGCCAAGGTCATCGACTTCCTGATCGAGGTGAAGACCAAGCAGGCGAGAGCATTCTTTGCCAGCTATGGCGACATGGCCGATGCCTTTGCCCGCAACGAAGTGGTCATTTCCACCATCGGCTGGGAGGCCGTCGCGGTTTGGGCCAAGGGGAAGGGCAAGACCATCACCTATTCAATACCGCAGGAAGGCACTGGCATGTTCATGGATTGCCTCTGCATCCCCAAGGATTGCCCGCATCCCGATCTGGTCTACGGCATGATCAACCACATCCTGTCACCAGGGCCGCAGACCCAGTTCGCGACCGAACAAAGCGCCGGCATCACCAACCTGAAGGCCGTGCCGTCGCTGCCGGAGGAATTGCGCAGCGCCTACAACTACGGCGACATCGACGGATTCATGAAACTCGCCCGCCTGTTCCCGGTGCCGCCGACCGCCGAAGGCCAGTACGCCACCTACGAGGACTTCCTCGAGGAGTATGAGCGGCTGAAGCGCGCGTAATCTCCGACCGGTGATGCCGCATTGACTGCAATCGGCGACAACAGCGACGGCAAAGGCGCATCGGGCAACCCGGTGCGCCTTTCTCGCGAGGTTGAGGGCTTGCTCCCTTGACCAATTTGCGCCGCTGGCTGCCGGTGGCGCCGGCGGTGATCATCTATCTCTCGGCCTTTGCGTTGCCGGTGCTGTTCTTCTTCGTGCTCAGCTTCTGGTCGGCGCGGGCCATGCGCATCCGGCGCGACTTCACGTTCGAGAACTACGTCGAGACCTGGCAAAAATACGCCGACGTGATTGGTTCGACTATCGCTATCGCGCTGGCGACTGCGGTCGTGACGACGGTCATTGCCTTTGCCTTTGCTTATCTGATCCGCTTTCGCGCCGGACGCTTCGGCCTGCCGCTGCTGTTCATCACCTTGCTGACTCTGTTCGGCGGCTATCTCGTAAAGATTTATGCGTGGAAGGCGATCTTGGGCCGCGAAGGAATTCTGAACTCGGCGCTGCAAACGATCGGCTTGATCGACGAGCCGCTGACGATCTTCATCTATAATTCCGGTGCGGTGATCGCGACGCTGACTCATTTCCTCCTGCCGCTGGCGGTGCTGCCGATCTACGGTTCGCTGCGCGCCATCGAGGATGACCTGATCGAGGCGGCGCGGGACCTCGGCGCGGCGCGGCGCCAGGCATTCCGTGATGTGGTCCTGCCGCTTTGCCAGCCGGGTCTCCTCACGGCCTTCGCGCTCTCGTTCCTGATCGCCGCCGGCGACTATGTAACGCCACGTTTCGTTGGCGGCACCGGCACGGCGATGATCGGCGATTTCATCGAGCAGCAATTCTCCCTGCGCTTCGACTGGCCGATGGGCAGCGCCATGTCATTCAGCACGCTGGCGGCGTCGATCATGGTAATCGTCGCCGCCGGACTGATGCTGCGCGCCGGAGTGCGGCGATGAGGAGCCGGCTTTCGCTGGCTGTCTGGAGCCTGTTCGGCGCCGCCGTGGTCACCTTCATGCTGACGCCACTGGTGCTGCTGGTGCTTTTCAGCTTTGGCAAGAATGCTCTGACCGCCTTTCCCATGGGCGGCCTCACATTCGACTGGTACCGCAAACTGCTGGCCAACGACACCTTCTGGGGCGCGGCGGAGAACAGCGCCATCGTGGCGCTCTGCGTCGGCATCTGCTCGACGGCTGTCGGCACGATGGCGGCGCTGGTTCTGGCGCGCTTGCCAGGGCGCATCAGTAACCCGCTCCTGCTTCAACTCGGCGCGCCGGTCATGCTTCCGGCGCTATTCATCGGCGTCGCCCTGATGTCGACCCTGCGGCTCGCGCTCGATCTCAATCTCGGCCTGCCGACAGTCGTGCTCGGCCACCTGGTGATCACCCAGCCCTTCGTCATTCTCATCGTGCATGCGCGCATGGTCGGCTTCGATCACGCGCTGATCGAAAGCGCCCGGGATCTCGGGGCGTCGCCGCTGCGGGCCTTCTTCACCGTCACGCTGCCGATCGTCCGCGCCACCATCGTCGGCGCCGGGCTCATCGCGGTGGCGGTATCGCTTGACGATTTCATCATCACGTTCTTCACCATCGGCAGCGGCAACACCATTCCCACCCTGGTATGGAGCATGGTGCGCACCTCCCTGGATCCCTCGATCAATGCCAGCGCCACGATCCTGATCGCGCTGACCATGGGCATGACGGTGCTGGCGCTCTATTTCAGCAGGTATCGCGGTTGAGCCCGCAATTGGAGAGACGCGATGAATAGCGAAGATTTCACTGGCAAATCGATTCTCGTCACCGGCGCGGCGCGGGGATTGGGATTGAAAATAGCCGCAGCCTTTCACGGCCGCGGCGGCATGGTGATGCTCAACGATCTGGATGCCGGACGGATTGCGAAGGCCATCTCCAGCCTCGGCGGCGGCGATCGGCTCGCGGCCGCGCCGGCGGACATCTCCACGGTGGCTGGCTGCGAGAGTATCGTCGATGCAAGCCTGAAACGCTTCGGGCACCTCGACGTCGTCGTGAACAACGCCGCCATCAATTGGGAAATGCCGATCGAGGCCCACACCGAAGAGATCTGGGACAAGCACCTGGATACGATCCTGAAGGGCAGCTTTTTCATCACCCGCGCGGCGATATCGGCGCTTAAGAGCAGCAACGGCAATGTCGTGAACATCGCGTCCGAACTCGGACTGCGGCCGATCATCAACAATGTGGCCTATTGCGCGGCCAAGGGCGGTCTGGTGAACATGACGCGCGCGCTCGCCGTCGAGCTGGCGCCTTCGATCCGCGTCAATTGCGTCTGCCCGGGATCCATGGATACGGAGCTGATGCGCGAATGCGCCGACGCCAGCGGCGACGCCAAGTCGTATTATGCCTATTACGAGAGGTTCGCCGCTCTAAACCGTATCGGCATGCCGGCCGAAGTGGCAGAAACGGTGCTGTTCGTTGCCTCGGACCGCGCCGCCTTCATGACCGGCTCCATCATCACGGTCGATGGCGGCAGCACGGCGGGACGTCACGGCTAGGGACAGCGGCGCCAACGCAAGGTTCCACCGTCCGCGGGCATGCCCACGTTTGAACAGTGCTGGAAAACCTCGTCAGCCGCGGTATTGCGCGGCGGCAAGCAATCGGGCGCTAAGCCGCGATTCCGTCCCGCCAGTCGCTAGTCTGCTTGCAGGGCGAACAAACGCGCTCGCCGGGCCAGGCGCTGGTAAAGGATTCCTGGCAGCGCAAGCACTTCCTCCGCTTCGGCTCGTACTTCTTGTCGGATTCCGGCTTCTTGTGGCTGTCGTCGGCCATTTTTCAAATACCTATCATTGCGGCGCTGCCCCCAGCACCGTTGCCATTCACAAATTGTCGCAAACCCGACATAAGTGGGTCCGAATCCGCAGCCGTTCAAGGCCTTGGTCCGAGCCCGTTGGGCAAATGCGACACCGCGCCGCAGCCTCGACCGCCTTCCCTATCTGCTCTTCTTGAAAAGTCCTGCGCCGGGGACGATCCCGCCGCGTTGTCTGGTCGACAGGCTACTACGGTGAATTTATAAACAGGGCTGCTGTCCAATTTCTTGTCAGAAAACGTCACCACGGGACGGATTCAGTAGCATGGCTGTCACAAAGGCATATTGGCAGTTTTGGATCGACCGCGGCGGCACCTTTACGGACATCGTCGCCCGTGCCCCCAACGGACGCATACTGACGCATAAGCTCTTATCCGATAACCCGGAGTTGTATCGCGACGCTGCCGTCCAGGGCATCCGCGAGCTGCTGAATTTGCCCGCGGGCGCAGCTATGCCGTCCGCGCATATCTCCTCTGTAAAAATGGGCACCACTGTCGCCACCAACGCGCTGCTGGAGCGCAAAGGGGACCGGACGGTCCTGGTGGTCACCACCGGCTTCGCCGATGCCCTGCGGATCGCCTATCAGAATCGGCCTCATATATTCGCCCGCCATATTCGCCTGCCAGAGCTGCTGTATGAACGTGTGGTGGAAGCGCGGGAGCGGGTGACCGCCGATGGGCAGGTGCTGACGCCGCTGGATCTCGGCCAACTGCGGACGGACCTCACAGCCGCCTATAACCTGGGCATCCGCGCCGCCGCGATCCTGTTCATGCATGGCTACCGTTACAGCCAGCATGAAAAGCAGGCGGCTGAAATCGCTCGCGAGATCGGCTTCACCCAGATCTCCGTCAGCCACCAGGTGAGCCCGCTGATGAAGCTGGTGGGCCGCGGCGATACCACGGTTGTCGATGCCTATCTGTCGCCGATTCTGCGCCGCTATGTGGACCAGGTGGCGGGCGAGCTTGGCGATGTTCGGCTGATGTTCATGCAATCCAATGGCGGCCTTGCCGATGCGCGACATTTCCAGGGCAAGGACAGTATTCTCTCCGGCCCGGCCGGCGGCGTCGTTGGCGCAGTGGAGACGGCACGCCGCGCCGGCTTCGACAAGATCATCGGCTTCGACATGGGCGGCACTTCCACCGATGTGTCCCACTATGACGGCGAGTACGAACGCGCCTTCGAGACCCGGGTCGCCGGCGTCCGCATGCGCGCGCCGATGATGCAGATTCATACGGTTGCGGCAGGTGGCGGGTCGATCCTGTTCTTCGAGGGCGGCCGCTATCGCGTCGGTCCGGATTCCGCCGGCGCCAATCCAGGCCCAGCCTGCTACCGCCGTGGGGGGCCGCTGACCGTAACCGACTGCAATGTCATGCTCGGCCGCATCCAGGCCGATTTCTTCCCCCGCGTCTTCGGGTCCGCAGCGGATCAGCCGATCGATGAGGCGGTGGTGCGGACGAAGTTTGCCGCGCTGGCGCAGGAGATCAAGGCCGCCACCGGCGACGACCGCAGTCCGGAGCAGGTGGCCGAAGGCTTCCTGCGCATCGCCGTCGCCAACATGGCCAACGCGATCAAGGAGATCTCGATCCAGCGCGGCTACGACGTCACCGAGTATGCGCTCTGCTGTTTCGGCGGCGCCGGCGCGCAGCATGCCTGCGCCGTGGCCGATCAGCTCGGCATGAC
>DATKFM010000117.1:0-13403 GCA_035544395.1 Verrucomicrobiia bacterium | reverse complement strand
CAACGGCAGCACGACCCTTCAAGTCGACCTCGACGGCGCCATCGGCGGCGCCAACTTCGTCGACGTGGCAGTACTTCAGGGCGTGAGCACGAGCGTCGACGGGCTGCTCGCGAACGGCAGTTTGCTGCTGGTGTCCTGACCTAGGCCCGGCGCAGAAGCGGCAAAACAAACGGGCGGCCCGCGGGAGCCGCCCGTCGCATTGGGGTGGAATCGATCCATCGAGACCACCACGCCATCGTCACCTGCCGATAGGATGAAGCCCTCGCGCGCGCCGCGATGGGAGCACGCCGACCGTGGCTGCGACGGCAACGAACATCAAGAGCGAGACCGCACGCGGCACTGCGCCGGCCAGCGCTCGCAAGTCTTTTAGCCCTGCGGTTCAAGCTTGATGGTCAGCATGTTCAGCTTCCCGGTGAAGCCGAACGGTGCCTGGTAGTCTTCGTCATTGATGCCGGTCCCCGTGTCGGATCCCACATCAAATGTTTCGCTGGCTTCGAGCGCGAAGGGAATGGTGTGGGGGAATGTGCCGCTGCCTGCCACGGCGCCGTCGACGGTGATGGTTCCCGTGCCGCCTTTGCCGAGGCCCGCGCCATCTGACTTGAAGACGAACTCCACGGTATGTCTGCCGGGTGAAAGGGCGGTTGCGCCCTCGACCTTCGGCCGGGCCAAGTCAAGGAGGTTGTAGACGAAGACCGGCTTGCCCTTGAGGAGATAGAAGCCCCAGCCGCCAAATCGCCCGCCAGCCGTCACCAATATGCCGTTGCCGCCGTCGTCAGGCACGTCGATGTCGGCTGAAATGGCGAAGGACTTGTTGAGGATGCTCGGCGCCGTGCCCAGGGGCACGCCAACGATCGGATTCCTGTAGGTGAACTCTGTGCGACCCGCCACGATGCTGGGACGCGGCATGATGAACCGGGTCAAAGCCGACGCATCCAACGGCAGCACCTGGTACTTTGCCGCTTCGATCCAGAACAGGTCCTGCAGTTCCTTCAGCTTGTCGGGATTGGCCGCGGAGACGTCATGATTCTGCGTCCAGTCCTTGGTGAGATCGAACAGCTCCCATTTGACGCCGTTGACGATATCCTTCGGCGGCTGCGCCGCGCCGTTCCACGGCTCCCGGTAGGGCACTGTGGAGGCGATCCAACCGTCGCTATAGAGTGCGCGATTGCCGAACATTTCGAAATACTGGGTCCGGTGGCGCGAAGGCGCGGTGGCGTTGGCCTTGTCGAAGGTGTAGGCGAGGCTCACGCCCTCGATCGGTGCCTGGGTGATCCCGTTGACGGTCTCAGGCGCGCGGATATTCGTCGCCTCCAGCAGCGTCGGAACGATATCGATGACATGGTGGAACTGATTGCGGATTCCGCCGGCATCGGTGATGTGGCCAGGCCAGGCGATGGCCATGCCATTGCGGATGCCGCCGAAATACGAGGGAATCTGCTTGGTCCATTTGTAGGGCGTACTCATTGCCCAGGTCCAGCCGACCGCCATGTGGGGATAGGTGAGCTGCGATCCCCAGACATCGTAGAATTTCATTTGCACGTCGACGGGCACTTCGACGCCGTTGAAGAATGTCATCTCGTTCGGCGTTCCCGCCGGTGAACCTTCGGCGCTGCCGCCATTGTCGCCGCTGATGTAGATGATCAGCGTATTATCGAGTTTGCCCATGTCTTCGACCGCCTGAACGACACGGCCGATTTCGTTGTCGGTATAGGCGAGATAGGCCGCATAGACCTCCATCTGGCGCTCGAACAGCTTCTTCTCGTCGGCCGAGAGGTCATCCCAGTTCTTCAGCATGTCCGGCCAGGGCGTCATCTCCGCATCGGCGGGTATCACGCCGAGCTTCTTCTGGTTCGCAAAGATCTGGTCGCGGATCGCGTTCCAGCCCATGTTGAATTTGCCCTTGAACTTGTCGATCCATTCCGGCGGCGGATGATGGGGCGCATGGGTGCCGCCCGGCGCGTAGTAGAGGAAGAATGGCTTGCTCGGATCGAGCTCGTTGAGCTGGTTCAGATAGCCAATGGCGTCATCCGCCATGTCGGTGATCAAGTTGTATTTCGGGTTCCCGAGATAGGGATAAATCCGCGTGGTGTTGCGGTAGAGATCGGGCTGCCACTGATTGGTTTCCCCGCTGTTGAAACCATAGAAGTACTCAAAGCCCATGCCGATCGGCCACTGGTCGAAGGGGCCGACCTGGCTGGTTACGAAGGCCGGCGTATTGTGGTTCTTGCCGAACCACGACGTGGCGTAACCGTTGGCCTTGAGAATCTGGCCGATGGTGGACTTGTCGGCCGTGATAACGCTGTCATAGCCCGGATATCCGGTGGCGGCTTCGCCGATGACACCCGCCCCCACGGAGTGATGATTACGGCCGGTGATCAAGGCGGCGCGCGTGGGTGAACACAGCGATGTGGTGTGGAACTGCGTATAGCGCAGCCCCATGTTCGCGATGCGATCGAGCGTCGGTGTTGGAATGACGCCGCCGAAAGTGCTGGGCGCGGCGAAGCCCACATCGTCGGTAAGGATCAGGAGGATATTGGGAGCCCCCTTTGGCGGCACGACCTGCGGCTGCCAATAGGGCGTCGAATTGGGCGCATCGAGATTGATGTCGCCGCCAAATTGCCCAGGAGGTGGAGGAATCTGCCGCCCGTCAATTGTCGTCGTGGCGCTAGGTGATCCGGGCGTGCCCGTCACTTCCTGAGCTGCCGCGCCAAGCCAACCGGTGAACAGGGATACAACTGTAAGTGTGAAAGCAGTCCCGGCCTTCATGAGTGTAGCCCCCAAGGTACTTGTTGTCGCGTGGTCACCAACTGGAGCAGTGGCCAACGTCGTTCAATCGGCGTTCACCGCCGTCAGCGCGACCGTTGTTGCTTCCATCGCGTGGCCTAGCAGTTGTAAACCCCGACCGCACAGCGGCGCACAGTTCGCCGCGTCACGCCGGCGACACTCATTGGCGTAAGCGGGCGGCCGACAATAGCCTCGGCTTCTGAAATGATGCTGAGCTTGCTTTGCGGCACAAGGTAACCGCCGACTTCCAGACAAACGGCGCCAACCACCAGGGCAACCGCGCAGATTGCAATTCGCTTCAACATGACGTTCTGACTCCCTCTACTTGGGTGCAAAAGCGGCGGGCAGTTCATCCACATCGGGGAACTCGCCTTTTTCCAGCTTCTTCGCACCCGCTGGCGCCTTGAACACAAAATCATCGGCGGCAACTTCGGCGCCTGATTTGAAGTTCCTCACATCGACGGTGTATTGCGGCCATCCCGTGACATCCTTGGTGGTCACGACGAAGCGGCAGGGATAGGGGCGGTCGCCCTGGGCAATCCAGATCTGGAAGTCCACTTCGGCGGTCCGGAAGGCGAGGTGATCGCATTCCTGGCCACGGATCACGCCGCTGCCGAGATCCTTCACGCCGGTAACAAGCGGCATCAGTGCCCCATTCACATCGGATGACAGCAGGTCTGCGCCGGGCAGCGGCCGATGAAACTTGTCTCGCAACACATCGACCAAATTGTCGATCGTCCCGGGCGCTTCGGCTTGGGCATAGAGATTGGCATTCTTGCCGAGCAGGGAGACCGTCTTTCCGTCGAAGACCATCTCGACATCCGCGAAACCGCCCGTCCGCGTTGTGCGAACCTTGTCCGGCCGATTGACCAACACGCTGCCTGAGCTGGCCAGCGCCACCTTCTGGTCGTCGGTCGTGATGACCTCGAAGCTCGTGTCGTAGTCAAAGGAGATGGCCTGCTGAGCGCCCATGTAATCAGACATTGCCTTGAAGATTTGCTTGGCCTGAGTTTCGTCGGCATGCGCGGCCGATACGCCCGCCAGGGCCGCCATGGCGAAAGCGGCTCCCCATAACTTGAGGCTTATCATGGGCTTGAGCGTTTTCATTTCACCCTCCCTGTAGAATTTTGGTGTGAGATATTATTGTGTACCAGTCGTATCCTTGAATTGGCCAGTGTCAATGCGTTTCGGGTGCTGCCTGCGGTCCATCATTGCTGAGTGACGTTACCATCGTGCGGCGCGTACGTCGCAAATCTGTGGAGTCTGGGTACTTTGAAAACTGCTAGTCCGACGGGCTTGATGCGCTGGCTGCCTGGACTGGCAATGCTGCGCCAATATCAAGCGAACTGGCTGCCCAAAGACATTGTGGCCGGACTCGTGCTGGTGACGATGCTGGTGCCGGTCGGCATTGCCTATGCCGTGGCGTCGGGCGTTCCGGGCATCTATGGCCTCTATGCGACCATCGTGCCGCTGCTGGCCTATGCGTTGTTCGGCCCCAGCCGCATCCTGGTCCTGGGACCGGATTCATCGCTGGCAGCCGTCATACTCGGCGTGGTCCTGCCGCTGTCGGGCGGGGATCCACAGCGCGCCATCGCCCTGGCCGGCATGATGGCGATCGTGTCGGGCATCGTGTGCATCCTGGCCGGCGTCGCGCGGCTTGGCTTCGTGACCGAACTTCTCTCGAAGCCCATTCGCTATGGGTACATGAACGGCATCGCGTTGACGGTTCTGATCAGCCAACTGCCGAAGCTTTTCGGCTTTTCGATCGAAAGCGACGGCCCGTTGAGAAACATGTGGGCCATTGGCGAGGCGATTTGGAATGGGAAGACGAACTGGACGGCATTCGCGATCGGTGTGGGAACGCTCGCGGTCATTCTCCTGCTCAAGAAGAGCAAGCGCATTCCAGGCATCCTGATTGCCGTTATTGGCGCGACCATCATCGTCGGCGTGCTGGATCTGGCAACGAGCGCCGGCGTGTCGGTTCTCGGTCAGCTCCCGCAGGGCCTGCCGGCGTTCGCCTTTCCCTGGATCACCCAGGCCGAAATCATACCCGTGCTGATCGGCGGCTGCGCCGTGGCCCTGGTCTCGTTTGCCGACACCAGCGTGCTGTCACGGGCCTATGCCGTGCGCACGGGGACTCGTGTCGATCCAAACCAGGAGATGGTGGGACTTGGCGCGGCCAACCTGGCGGCCGGATTCTTCCAGGGCTTTCCGATCAGCAGCAGTTCTTCGCGCACGCCGGTCGCGGAGGCCGCGGGCGCCCGTACGCAACTCACCGGCGTCGTCGGCGCACTCACTGTGGCCCTGCTATTGGTGGTCGCGCCCAACCTGCTCGAGCATTTGCCGTCTGCCGCGCTGGCCGCGGTCGTCATAGCGGCGGCGATCGGCCTGTTCGAAGTCAACGACCTCATTCGAATCTACCGTATCCAGCGCTGGGAGTTCTGGCTTTCCATCGTCTGTCTCGTCGGCGTGGCGGTTTTCGGTGCGATACCTGGCATTGGCCTGGCCATCGTGATCGCCGTCATCGAATTTCTATGGGACGGCTGGCGACCTCACTCCGCGGTGCTGGGGCGGGCCGAGGGCGTCAAGGGGTACCACGATATCACCCGCTATCCCGACGCCCGCCAAATTCCGGGCCTGGTCCTGTTTCGCTGGGATGCGCCTTTGTTCTTCGCCAACGCCGAGCTGTTCAAGGACCGAGTGCTGGATGCCGCCGCGAATTCGCCGACACCGGTGCGCTGGATGATGGTCGCGGCGGAACCTGTCACCAGCGTGGATGTCACGGCCGCCGATGTATTGGCAGAACTGGACAAAACCTTGCGGGACGGCGGGATAGATCTGTGCTTAGCGGAACTCAAGGACCCGGTAAAAGACAAGCTCAAGCGGTTTGGGCTCTTCGCGCAATTCGGCGAGGATCGCTTCTTCCCCACCATCGGCGCCGCGGTCAGCAGTTATCTCGAGAGCCACAAGGTGGATTGGGTCGATTGGGAAGATCGCGGCAGCTAATGTAAGTGTACCTAAGCTGCGGTCAGGCAATCACGTCAATCCGCCTCATTTTGGGAGTGCATCGGCTTGAGCGTCTCTCAGACTTCGAGCGCCGACAATGTCCGGCTCGGCATCGCCGTCATCCTGGTGACGGACCTCGGCCTGTCGCTCGGCGATGCGGCGATCAAAGCGCTCAGCGCGGATTTCGTCCTCTGGCAGATCTTCGCCCTGCGTTCGGTCTTCTCGGTTCCGGCATTGGTCGCCATCATTGTTTGGCGCACTGGCGCGGCATCCCTGATGCCACGCCATCTTGGCTGGGCGGCCCTGCGCAGCTTGATGCTGGCGTCCATGTGGGTGGCGTACTACGCCTCATTGCCGCATCTGGAACTGGGGGTCGCCGCGGCGGCCTACAACACGCTGCCGATCTTCATCACGCTGTTCGCGGCGCTCTTCATCGGCGACAGGATCGGACCGATCGGCTGGGGCGCCATCTTTGTCGGATTTGCCGGCGTGCTGCTGATCCTCCGGCCGGAAGCCAGCGGCTTCAACGCCTATGCGCTCCTGCCTCTTGCCGCGGCCGTGCTTTACGCACTGGCGATGATCTTGACGCGGACAAAATGCCGGGGCGAGCATCCACTGGTCCTGGCGCTGAGCCTCAATGTCACATTCGTCGTCGTTGGATTGCTGGCGACTCTAGCGATCGCGGCGACCGGCGGGCCGGTGGACACAGGCGTGAACAATTCTTTCCTCTTAGGCGCGTGGTCAAGCATGGGCGAAACCGAATGGATCTCAATGGCTCTGCTTGCCGTGGCGGCGGTCATTGGCAGTGTCGGCGCGGCCGTCGCCTATCAGATCGCCCCGCCGGCAACGGTGGCCACATTCGATTTTTCCTACCTCGGGTTCGCGGCGCTGTGGGGCGTGCTGTTCTTCGCCGAGATACTGGACGTCGTGACGATCATCGGCATCGTGATGATCGTCGTCGCGGGCGTGCTGGCGGTGAGGCGTTGAGCGTGCCTTAGTCAGACCTTGAATTGCTGTCCGGTTTGCCCGGACGAGCTTGGATTAGTCTTTATCTTCCCCACCCCATCGTTCGGGGTCGTCGAGCCATTCGAGGATCGTATTGATATCGATGTTGGTCAGCGACAGTTCGAAGATAAAATCGAGGACGTTTTTGCGTTCCGTATGACCATCGATGGCACGCTGAGTGATTTCTTGGAGTCGAGCCAACGGCAACCTCGTCATTTCCGGCGACGCGAACGCTTCTGGGGCGGGTTCACCCAGAATCATGACTGCCATGCCCAGCCCCGCACGCCGGTCAATGTCTTTCTCCCGTTGCAGCGCTGCACGGAGGGCAGGGCGAAAGCGTTCCGCGTCCTCTGGAAAGCTCGCAAGAATGTGCACGCAGAGCATTCGCAGCTCGACGTCCTTCGAGGCGAGGTGCGTTTCAGCGATGCCGAGACCTTTGCGAACGGCGGCCCGGGCGTTGGCGATCCATACCGTTTCCTCCGGCGTGGGGTTGAACCGACGATAGCCGCTCCCTTTCGCGATTAGGCCAATCAGGGCGGCCACACCGGAACGGTCGCAAGGCTCCAGACCGGATAGAATCTCCCACAGGAACGGCACGGCATGGGCCGTTGCTTCGTAGATGGTGCCTTGATGCCAGATGTTGCCGTGGAGCGCATAGAGCGCTTCGTCACGTTGTTTTTCGTCCGGCGAGATAAGCGCGTGCAGAAGACGAGGCACGTCTTCCGCTGGGCCATAGGCATGGTGCAGCTTGCGCCAGCCGACAGCCAACAGGCCCTCGAGCATCTAGCCCGTTCTCCCCAACCGCATCAGCCCCATCACGATGCCGCCCGCGATCAGGCCCCAGAAGGCCGGGCCGATGCCGAAGAAGGAGACGCCCGACGCGGCGGTGATGAAGGTGAGGATGGCGGGGATGCGCTCGTCCTCTTTTGCCAGCGCGGCGACAAGGGCGCTGGCGAGGCTGCCCAGCAGCGCGAGGCCGGCGACGGCCTGGATCAGCAGCGGTGGCGAGGCCGCGATGAAGGCGGCGGCAAAGCCGGCGAACAGTCCGATCACCAGATAGCTGGCGCCGGCGGAGACGCTGGCGATGTAGCGCTTGGCGGGGTCGGGATGGGCTTCCGGTCCGGCGCAGAGTGCGGCGGTGATCGCCGCGAGGTTCAGCGCATGGCCGCCGAACGGTGCTACGAGGGCGCTGGCGATGCCCGTGGAGAGGAACAGGGGACCTGCGGCCGGACGGTAGCCATTGGCGCCGAGCACGGCGAGGCCGGGCAAATTCTGCGACGCCATGGTGACGATGAAGAGGGGCAGGGCGATGCCGATGATGGCGTCGAGGGAGAAGACCGGCATCAGGAGCACCGGCCGCGGCAGGATGTCGGTCATCGCGCCCTCGGGGATAGGCGTGGCGAAGAACACGATGGCGGCCGTGACCACCACGGCGATGGGCACCGCCCAGGGCCGCAGGAACCGCCAGGCCAGCGCCCAGGCGATGATGATCGGCAGCGCCAGCGCTGGCATCTTGCCGACCGCTTCTACCGGCGCCAGGCAGATATGCAGCAGCACGCCCGCCAGCATGGCACTGGCTATCGTGGTGGGGATGGATTCAACGGCGCGGGCGAAGGGCCGCCACAGGCCGGCGACGATCACCAGCGCCGCCGCCACCAGGAAGGCGCCGACGGCGACAGCGAAGCCGCCTGACGGCGCGACGGTCGAGGCGAGCAGCGCAGCACCCGGCGTCGACCAGGCAATGGCGATGGGCATGCGCATGCGCAGCCCCAACCAGATCGCCAGCAGCGCCTGTCCGATGCAGAGCGCCAGCAGGCCCGATGCGGCCTCGGCCGGGGTGGCCCCGACGCCGGCGAGTCCCTGGAGCACGATGGGAAAGGCGCTGGCGAAGCCGACCACGGCGGCCAGGATGCCGGCCGAAATCGGCTGGGCGATGGATCCGCTGGAGCCGGCGGCGACGGTCATGGAATTTCCTGTTCGTGCATACGGTTCATACCCATGGGCGGCGGCAGGATAAGGGCTGGCGCCGCCACGGCCAAGGCCGGGAACCTTTCGACGGCCCCGGCATCAAATGTTCAGAGTGAAGGGAAGCAAGATGAGCCTGCGCGCCGTCGATTATGAAGATCTGAGCGATCTCGAGCTGACCGAGCTGGCGGCCAAGCGCGATGGCATCGCGGTGCGGCTGATTACCACCCGGCACAATCAACGGCTGTACCGCACCGCCTGGAGCATCCTGCGCAATCGCGCCGATGCCGAGGACGCGGTGCAGGATGCCTATATCAAGGCTTTCGCCACTGGCGCCCGATTTACGGGCCGCTCGAGCCTTGCGACATGGCTGACTCGGATCGCCGTCAATGAAGCGCTGCAGCGCAAGCGCGCGGCCTCGCGCCGTCGGCGAACACTGGAACTGCAGGACGTTACCGTCCTCGAAACCTATCGGGAAACCTACATGAGCGGAAACTCCCAGCAACAGACACCGGAGACGGAGCTGGCGCGCCGTCAGCTCGCCAAGGTCCTGGAGGCCGCTGTCGCCCAGCTCTCAGACATCTTCCGCACCGTGTTCGTGCTGCGGGAGATCGAAGGGCTCTCGGTCGAGGAAACCGCCGAGGTGCTCGACATCCCACAGCAGACCGTGAAGACGCGGCATCTGCGGGCTCGGCGCAAGCTGATCCAGGCGCTCGATCCGGAGATCCGCAATTTGCTGACGGGCGCGTTCCAATTCGCCGGCGCCGACTGTGAGCGGCTGACCGCGCGCACACTGACCGCCCTCGGTATCGCAACCGGGACTGAACTCGACCCCAAAGGAGGAGACTAGACCCATGGACAATGCATTGATCTCGATCCCGTCGCGCCGCGGCGTGATCCTCGGCACCGGCAAGACGCTGTCGGTGGCCGGCGTGGCGGTTCTGCTGGGCACCAGCGTCGCGGCGCTAGGCACGCGGCCAGCCTATGCGAAGCAGGATGTGGAAATCCTGAACGCCGCCATCGGCCTGGAGCATGAGGGCATTGCCGCTTATCAGATCGCGGCGGAAAGCGGGCTGCTGCAGCCTGAAGTGCTGCAGGTGGGCGTCACCTTCCAGGGCCATCACAAGCTGCATCGCGACGAGCTGATCAAGGCGGTGAAGGCCCTCGGCGGCACGCCGGCGGAGGCGAAAACCCTTGAGCAGTATGCCGCTGACCTGAAGGCGTCGACATTGAAGGACCAGGCCGACGTACTGAAGCTGGCGCTCGGTCTCGAGCGCGGCGCGGCCAATGCCTATCTGAGCCTGATCCCGTCGCTGGGCCCGGATTTCCACCAGGTCGCCGGGCGCATGGCTGGCGACGAAGCGTTCCATGTGGCGATCCTGGCCAATGCGCTGGGCGAGCCGATTCCGAAGGAAGGCCTGATGTTCGGCGGCTGAGCCCGCCAACCGATTACGGCAGCGCTGGAATGATTTCACGTTCGATTCGCACAACTCTGGCGCTTGCCGTCTCCGGCACAATCATCGCCACGACATTCCAGGCCTCGCCGCAGCAGTCCCCCCTGCCTGACGGCGACCCGGCACGCGGCGCACAGCTCTACAAACGGGTGTGCGCCGCCTGCCACTCCCTGGATGCCAACCGGATTGGTCCCATGCATCGCGGCGTGGTGGGGCGGCCGGTGGCGTCGGTTGAGGGGTTCCATTACAGCGCGGCACTCTCGGCACAGACCTTTACCTGGGATACCGCGACCTTGGACCAGTGGCTGACAAATCCACCGGACATGGTACCGGGCACGGCCATGGGCATCCGGGTTCCTAAACCCCAGGACCGGGCGGATATCATTTCCTATCTGCGCCAGGAGGGCGGGCAACCAGCACCGTAACTTGTGGTGGCCGGATAAATGGTTGAATAACAGGAGCATATCCGGCGTTCTTCGCGCATCGTCCGGGCCCTTTCGCCCTTGCAAAAGCGGCGCGGCACAGCTATTTACCTGCCACTTCTAAAACCGCACGCGGGTCCGCGGTCGGACGGGGAGACATCCCGCCGCCTGCTCCGGTGTTCCTGAGGACGCTTCGGCGCCCTTGGGGATCACTTCCCGCGGAGGCATAACCGGAAAAGGACTGAACAATGGCGCTGCCAACCTTCACCATGCGCCAGCTTATGGAAGCTGGCGTGCATTTCGGACATCACACCCGCCGCTGGAACCCGAAGATGGCCCCGTTCCTCTTCGGCGTGCGCAATGGCGTGCATATCATCGACCTCGAGCAGACCGTGCCGATGCTGCATAAGGCGCTGGAGACCGTGCGCGACGTGGTCGCCGGCGGCGGCCGCGTGCTGTTCGTCGGCACCAAGCGCCAGGCGAGCGACAAGATCGCCGACGCCGCGAAGCGCTGCGGTCAGTACTACGTCAATCACCGCTGGCTCGGTGGCATGCTGACGAACTGGAAGACCATCTCCAATTCGATCAAGCGGTTGAAGAACATCGACGAGCAGCTGGCGCAGGGCGCCCAGGGCCTGACCAAGAAGGAGCAGCTCAACCTGACCCGCGAGCGCGACAAGCTGGAGCGCGCGCTCGGCGGCATCAAGGAGATGGGCGGGCAGCCGGACGTGCTGTTCGTCATCGACACCAACAAGGAGCAGATCGCCATCGCCGAGGCGAAAACGCTGAGCATCCCGGTGATCGCCGTGCTCGACAGCAATTGCGATCCCGCGGGGATCACCTTCCCGATTCCCGGCAATGACGACGCCATCCGCGCCATCGCCACTTATTGCGACCTTATAAGCGATGCCGTGCTCGACGGCCTGCAGCGCGAGATGATCGCCTCGGGCACTGATGTCGGCGCGCAGGAAGTGGCGCCGGTCGAAGCGCTGCCGCCGGAGCCCGAAAGCGCGCCGGCACCGGCCGCGACGACTTGATTTGAGCGGCGTTCCCGGCGACGGGGACGCCGCATCCGCTGCATTTGCTCTGCAACTCTAGAGATTGAAGGGAACGACCATGGCCGAGATCACAGCCGATCTCGTCAAGAGACTGCGCGATATGACCGGTGCCGGCATGATGGATTGCAAGAAGGCGCTCGGCGAGACCGGCGGCGATGTCGACGGCGCCGTCGACTATCTGCGCAAGAAGGGTATAGCCAAGGCGGGCTCGAAGGCCGGGCGCGTGGCCGCCCAGGGACTGGTGACAGTTGCTGTCGAAAACGGCAAAGGCGCCGTCGTCGAGGTCAATTCTGAGACCGATTTCGTGGCCCGGAATGAAAAGTTCCAGGACTTTGTTAAAGGCGTTTCGGAACTGGCGCTGAAAAGCGGCAGCGTCGAGGAACTGGCCAAGAAACCGTTTCCCGGCGGCAGCGGCAGCGTCGCCGAAAAGCTGACCGACCTGATCGCCACCATCGGCGAGAACATGTCGCTGCGCCGCATGGCCGCCGTGACTGCCAATCCGGGTGTGGTGGCGGCCTATGTCCACAGCGCGCTGGTGCCCAACATGGGCAAGATCGGCGTCCTGGTGGCGCTGGAGTCCAGCGGCGACCAGGGCAAGCTGGCGGCCGTGGGCAAGCAACTGGCCATGCATATCGCCTTCGCCAATCCCCAGGCGCTGACATCGGACGCGGTTCCGGCTGCGGCGATCGAGCGCGAGAAGGCCGTGCTGGCGGAGACCGCCAAGGCCTCCGGCAAGCCCGAGCCGGTGATCGCCAAGATGGTCGAGGGCGGCCTGCGCAAGTATTTCGAGGATATTGTGCTGCTGGAGCAGACCTTCGCCATCGACGGCAAATCCAAGGTGAAGGACGTGGTGGCGGCGGCGGCCAAGGATGTCGGCGCGCCGGTGAAGGTGGCCGGTTTCGTTCGGATGGCCCTGGGCGAGGGCATCGAGACGGCGGCGGAAGGCTGAGCGATTCCGCCGGCTTGCCGCCGGCGGTTTTGCCACAACTTCGCCTCACCACGGCCCTAAGGTCGGCGACCGGTGGGGGCAGGCTCCCGGCAATACCTAGTGGCCGTGGGGGCCGTTTGTGTATGATTACGCCCGGCCGGGGCTGATTCGGCGCAACGGGCGGGGGTGCAAGATGGCGGATCGAGTTGCCGAAAGGAATGTCGTGCCGCTGAAGGCCGTCTACCGCCGGGTGCTGCTGAAACTGTCCGGCGAAGCCCTGATGGGCAACCGCGACTACGGCCTTGAGCAGGAGACGGTCGACCGCATCGCCCGCGAGGTGCAGGCCGTGAATCAGATGGGCGTCGAAGTCTGCATGGTGATCGGCGGCGGAAACATTTTCCGCGGCGTCGCCGGCGCCTCCCAGGGAATGCAGCGCGCCACCGCCGACTATATGGGTATGCTGGCGACAGTCATGAATGCGCTGGCGGTGCAGAACGCGCTGGAGCAGCTCGGCGTTGCCACCCGCGTGCAATCGGCCATCACCATGACCTCGGTCTGCGAACCCTATATCCGCCGCCGGGCGCTACGGCATATGGAGAAGGGGCGGGTGGTGATTTTCGCCGCCGGCACCGGCAATCCGTTCTTCACCACCGACACTGCCGCCGCCTTGCGCGCTTCGGAGATGGGCTGCGACGTGCTGTTGAAAGGTACCAAGGTGGACGGTGTCTACAGCGCCGACCCGCGGAAGGATCCGAAGGCGGATCGCTATGATCAGCTAACC
>DATKFM010000116.1:0-2782 GCA_035544395.1 Verrucomicrobiia bacterium | reverse complement strand
ATAATAGCCGCCGAGCTGTTCGCGGGTCTCCGCGAACGGACCGTCCGTCGTCAGTGTCTTGCCGTCGCGGACGCGCACGGTGGTTGCGGTCGTCGTCGGCTGCAAGCCGTCGCCGGCCTTGAAATGGCCGCTCTGGATAATGGATTGGGTGAATGCGCCGTATTCCGCCAACATCTGCTGGCGCGCCGCGACGTCCATTTTTCCAAGCTCGGCCTCGCTCCGATAGATCATCAACAAATACTGCATCTCGATGGCTCCTTCTGATCGGCTGGATCGCCGACATCCAGTCGAACGGGTGGGACGCGAAACGACATCGTCAGGATAATTTATTGCGAGCCAATCCGTCGGTCCTGCGAACCAGTAATTTGGTGCGAACTCGAACCCGATAATATCGGAATAGTCGATAATAACAGCCAATATTATTCGTTTGTCAAAATTGCTCCGGTGCGTACCCTCAGCGCGCGATCGCGTCGGTTCCTTGGGCCATCAGATCAAGCGATGCGCTGGAGGATTCTGCATGACGACGACACTCGACGGCTCCGACCTGCCCTCACGAACCCTGCTGCCGTTTCTGGATCGCGAACACACCATCGCCCGGCCCGGCTATAGCCGCTGGATGGTGCCGCCGGCGGCGCTGTGCGTGCACCTGTGCATCGGGCAGGCCTACGCCTTCAGCGTGTTCAACCTGCCAATGACGCGGCTGCTGGGCGTCTCGCAGTCCACCCCCGCCGATTGGAAGCTCACCGAGCTCGGCTGGATTTTTTCGATCGCGATGGTTTTTCTTGGCCTGTCTGCCGCGGTCTTCGGACGCTGGGTCGAGGAAGGCGGCCCGCGCAAGGCGATGTTTACCGCCGGCGTATGCTGGGCCAGCGCGTTCCTGATCTCGGCGCTTGGCGTCTACCTGCACAATCTCTGGATCATCTATCTGGGCTACGGCGTCATCGGCGGCTGTGCGCTCGGCATCGGCTACATCTCGCCGGTCTCGACATTGATGAAATGGTTCCCCGACCGCCCGGGCATGGCCACCGGGATGGCAATCATGGGCTTCGGCGGCGGCGCACTGATCGCATCGCCGCTGTCGGTGTGGCTGATGGGCAAGTTCGCCAGTTCATCCGACGTCGGCGTGCTCTACACCTTCATCACGCTGGGCTGCGTGTATTTCGTCTTCATGATGGTCGGCTCGCTGATCGTGCGTGTGCCGGCAGCAGGCTGGAAGCCGGAGGGCTACGTTCCGCCCGCCACCGCCAGCAAGTTGATGACGAACAACGACGTGTTCGTCTATCAGGCGGTCAAGACGCCGCAGTTCTGGCTGATCTGGATCGTGCTGTTCTGCAATACGACCGCAGGCATCGGCGTGCTCGGCCAGGCCTCCGCGATGAGCCAGGAAATGTTTCCCGGCCACATCACGGCGGTGGCTGCCGCCGGACTCGTTGGCCTGATGAGCCTGTTCAACATGGGCGGCCGGTTCAGCTGGGCCTCGCTCTCCGACTTCATCGGACGAAAGAACACCTACTTCGTCTATATGACGCTCGGCTTCGCGCTCTACGTGACGGTGCCTTATGCCGGCGCAAGCGGCAATGTCGTGCTGTTCGTGATCTGCTTCCTGGTCATCGTCAGCATGTATGGCGGTGGCTTCTCCACGGTGCCTGCCTATCTGCGCGACATGTTCGGCACCCGCTATGTCGGCGCCATCCACGGCATCCTGCTCACGGCATGGTCCGCCGCCGGCATTGCCGGACCGGTCCTGATCAACTACATCCGGGAATACAACGTCACGCACGGCGTGCCGAAGGCGCAGGCCTACAATACCACCATGTACATCATGGCCGGGCTGCTCGTGGTTGGCTTCCTCGCCAATCTCTGCGTCAAGGCGGTCGACAAGCGCCACCACATGAAACCCGAAGCGGATACGGATTTCGCGCGAGCCGCACCCGGCCGCGCGTAAGGAGGCAGTCATGGAGACGCCATCACAGGTCAAGACGCCGTTCCCGCAACTGCTGTCGCGTTGGGCTGCCTACCAGATTTCGCGCATCACCGCGTCGATGAAGCCAAAATATCTCGCCGGCCAGATCGCCGTCGACATCGCCGCAACAGGCAATCCCACTGGCGTATAGGAAAGATCATGCAGAATACCTCGACATCGCAAACCACAACCCTGCAATTGGTTCTGGCCTGGAGTTTCGCCGGCATCCCCTTGCTTGCGGGGGTCGCCCAGACCCTCGTCAACGCCATGAAGCTGTTTCAATAGGCCGTTGTCGAACAAGCGAGGGATCAGGAAGAAACGCCGGCCTGTGCGAGCCGGCGCTTCAATTCTCTCACTTCCTCAAAGCGCTTCGTCACGTCGCGCATGACGGCCACGGTGCCGGTTATCTCCTGCCGATCGTCGTGCAGCAACACGATGGTGAATTCGACGGAGATGCGCCGGCCATCTCTGGTCAGCCCCGGCACTGACAGCAGATCGCCGTGACCGTAACGGCTCGTACCCGTCTCCATCGTGTGGCGAAAGCCTGCCCAGTGCCGCGCGCGCAAATTCTCGGGAATGATCAGGTCGAGCGATTGACCGGAAGCCTCGCCGGCGGTGAATCCGAATATCCGCTCCGCTCCGGGATTCCAAAACGTAATGCGCCCTTCCCGGTCGGTCGCAATGACCGCGTCGGAGGAGCTGTTGAGTAGCGCGTCACCAAGTCCGGAAGGAACATTCATCGGGCGTCCCTGCTCGATTCCAGCTCACTGGTCTGAGCCCGCGCAACCGCATTGACAAGCGAGGAATGGCGATTGCAGC
>DATKFM010000115.1:0-9482 GCA_035544395.1 Verrucomicrobiia bacterium | reverse complement strand
GCTGCTGCCGGAGCTGCAGCGCAAATACCCTGACGTGCATTTCGCCGGGGAGAGGCAGGGGGAGGAATTGGCCGCCTATTATGCCGCCTGCGACGTCTTCGTCTTTCCCAGCCGCACCGACACTTTCGGCCTGGTGCTGCTTGAGGCCATGGCCTCCGGCCTGCCGGTCGCCGCATACCCGGTACCCGGGCCTCTGGATGTCGTGGATGGCACGGGCGCCGGCGTGCTCAGCGACGACCTGGCGGACGCCGCCCGCCGCGCCCTCGACATCGCGCCGGAGCGTTGCCGCGCCGTCGCCCTTACCTATTCCTGGCCGCGCTCGGCCGAACAGTTTCTGGGAAATCTGCAGCCGTTTGCTTGATGTCGGACAGTGGCGCCGTGCCGAGGCGCTTGGCAAGACCGGACTGAAGTTCCTGCGCGCCGGCAGGAGCGACATGGAAGAACGACACGACGTCCAGCATCCCATCCACTTGGCGGTCCACCGAGGAGAGGGACGCGGTCGATTCCTCGACCAGTGACGCATTCTTCTGAGTCACCGACTCCATCTGCGTCACCATGTCGTCGACCTGCTGCACCCCGTCCGCCTGCTCGCGGCTGGCGGAGGCGATTTCCGCTACGATGTCAGCCACGCGCTTCACCGCGCCGCCGATATCGGACAGGGTAGCGCCAGTTCGATTGACGAGGTCGACGCCCTTGCGCACCTGGCCGGTGCTCTCGCCGATGAGTGTCTTGATCTCCTTGAGCGCCTGGCCACTGCGCTGCGCCAGGCCTCGCACCTCGCTGGCGACCACGGCAAAGCCACGGCCGGCATCGCCGGCGCGCGCCGCTTCCACCGCCGCATTCAGAGCCAGCAGATTGGTCTGGAATGCGATTTCCTCGATCAGTGTGACGATCTCGGCGATGCGGCCGGATGACGCCTCGATGTGGCCCATGGCTTCCACGGCCTCCATCGCCACCGTGGTGCTGCCCTCCGCTGCCGACCGCGCGTCCAGCGCAAGTTGATTGGCCTGTTGCGCGTTGCCCGAGTTCTGCCTCACCGTGGTCGAAAGCTGCCGGATGGCGGCCGCCATCTCCTCCAGGCCAGCGACCTGTTCCTCGGTGCGCGTAGAAAGATCCACAGACCCCATCGCCAGCTGTTTGGTCGCGCCCTTGATGGCCGTCATGCCCTCGACCGTCTGTTCGACGATAACCGCCAGCTTTTCCGCCGTGCCGTTGGTGTCAGCCTTGAGGCGCAGAAGTTCTCCGGTGTAATTGCCGCTCACCCGTTTGGAGAGATCGCCGTCGGCCAGCGCCGACATGACAGTCACGACCTCGGCCAGTGCCGTTGCCACCGCGTCCGCCCAGCGATTCATCCCCTCGCCCAGCTTCAGCATGACGTCGCTGCGCCCCGACAGATCCACCCGCCGGGACAGATCACCTGCTGCCGCGGCCTCGGCGAACACCGCCAGATCCTCCTGGAAGCGGCGGCCTTCCTCTTCGGCCTTTTGCGCCGAGGTCATTCGCATCACGTCCGCCAGCACCTTTGCCACAGCGTCCGCCCAGCGGTTCATGCCTTCGCCCAGCTGCAACATGACGCCGCTACGGCCCGATAGAGCGACCCGCTTTGACAGGTCCCCGGCGGCCGCGGCCTCGGCAAACACGGCCAGGTCTTCCTGAAAGCGCCGGCGTTCCTCCTCCGCGGCCCCTTGGGCGCGCCGTACGCGATGACCAAGGAACATCACGGCGCCGACGATGATGAAGATGATCGAGCCGACAATATATTGCGCGAAGGTTTGCTTGCTCACGGTCTGCAATTGATCGTGGAAGACGGCAAACTGCATGTCCTGAATGGTGCGCGAGGCCTCGGCGATCGTGCGCGTGACGCTGGCATAGGTCCGGTTCATCGCCGCCATCTGGGCGGCCGCTTCGCCGAACTGGCTTTCGCGATAACGCGCAAAAACGCCGTCAGCGGAAGTGTTCATGGCCGCCATGGAAGCGGCCACCTGGTCGATGGCATGCATGACGAACTTGCCCTCGGCCGACGTCTTCTGCGCCATGTCCTGCCGGAACGCGGCCAGCCGCTGATCAAAGGCGGCAAGAGCGGTATCCCGCTTCTTCTGTTCGGCGTCGATGGCGTGGCTTTCGAAAACGTCGTTCGCAGGCGCGTTGACCTTCTGCGCCAGGTCGCCGAGGTCGAGAAAGGTTGCCAGATAACCCGCGTGATTCTGGGTCATGCTGACCGATTGGCCATAGAGGCCGGTCATGAATTGATTGAGGTATAGACCGCCGCAGATTGTGGATATCACCATCGCCGCCAGGGCGAAGTAGATCAGGTCCAGAATCTTAAAACCCGCCCAGCGTTGGATTGATTTTCCGCCTGCGGTAATGCGGTTGACGAGTGGCATCGTATCTTGAGGTCCCCAGCCTCGTGGGTAAGGGCGACAGTCCGAATGCCGTCATACGGTCGACAGATCGCAGCCCATCTACGTCGATATCGGTTAACGAACGCCTAAGCGTTACGACGACACTGAAAGCTATGGTTTAACTCGGCCACGATGCGTTCTTTGTCATCTTAGATGTTGGTTAACTGTCTTACGGTATTAGACAAATGTGGGCGCATCGGTTTGGCGGTCTTGAAACGTACTGGCTTGGGGGACTTGATATGCTGCAGCGCAAATTCATGCGACGCGTGCTTCCGTTGTGTATTGCCGGCGCATTTCTGGTCAGCGCGGCGGCGACCGCCGTCGCCATTACCTCGGTCGATCCCGAGACAATGAAGGCGGAGTTCCGCCGCCCGGACAGCGTGCCTTTCCCGGAGGACCGCCCCTACGACGCCGCGATGGCCCGCCTGGGCGAACACTTGTTCATGGATCCGCTTCTCTCCGGCAACAATCAAAGCTCATGCGCCACCTGCCACCAGCCGGGTAACAACTGGCAAGATGGCGTTCCCAAGGCCATGGGACTAGACGGCATGCCGCTCCCCCGGCGCACGCCGACTCTCTGGAACATGGCCTGGGGCAACCTCTATTTCTGGGACGGCCGCGCCAAGACCCTCGAGGAACAGGTGCTCGGGCCTATGCAGAATCCGCGCGAGATGGGCCAGCAGATGGAACAGCTTGTCAGCGAGCTGTCGGCGTCGACAGAGTATCAGCAGCTGTTTGCCGCGGCTTTCCCGGAGTCGCCGACGGTCGACGAGAAGACGATTTCCCGGGCGCTTGCGACCTATGTGCGTACCATCGTTTCCGCCGAGGCGCCGTTCGATCGTTGGATCGCCGGCGACGAGTCCGCCATCAGCGACAGCGCCAAGCGGGGATATACGGTGTTTGCAGGCAAGGGTAACTGCGCGGCCTGTCACTCCGGATGGAATTTCACGGACAATTCCTTCCAGGATATCGGCCTGCCCGGCGAGGATCGGGGCCGCGGCGAGGTTCTCAAATTGGCGAAGCTGGATTTCGCTTTCAAGACGCCGACGCTGCGCAACGTCGCGGAGCGCGGGCCCTACATGCATGACGGCTCGGTAGCAACCCTCGAAGCCGTCATCGATCACTACAACGGCCGGTTCCTGAAGCGGCCGACACTGGCGCGCGATATGCGGGACATCGGTCTCACCGACGCTGAGAAGGCTGACCTCGTCGAATTCCTGAAGGCTCTGACCAGCGACGGACCGGCGATACAGATGGGCGCTCTGCCGGGTACCGAAGTCACCGGCGCCACGGCGGGACTTCGCCGTATTTCCCAGCGTGGCCTGCGATTCGATCCCGAGCATGTGTCCTTGAATGCCGGCGAGCAGATCGTCTTCGTGAACGACGACAATCGCTATCACAACGTCATCGTCAGTGGTCCGAGCATGAACTACGATTCCGGCACGATGGAACCCGGCACCGAGTCCGCGCTGCAATTCCCGGAAGCCGGGATCTTCGAGGCCACCTGCCTTATCCATCCGCAGATGACTCTGGAGATCGAGGTCAAGCAGTAAGGCGTCGCGGCGCTGGCGAGTTAACAGCCTCTTAAGCATTAACCACTACCTATTGCGGGGTGGCTGCGTTCGCGGCCGCTGTGGGATTCGCTCGAAATAGAACATCGCTCGCAACCGGGGCCGACCGCCGATGTGGCGCAAGCTATTTGCCAGGGATACTGCTGAGCCCGTCGCGACGGCTGCCGCGATGCTGTCGCCGCAGATCGTGAGCGCTCCCGCCGCGGCCTCGAAGCCGGCCAGCGCCGCCGAGACCATCGACATTACGAAGATCCTGCGCATGGCCGCGCGGATCAGCAAGGTCGGCCACTGGGTGTGGAACGCCGAGAACGGCACGATGCTGGATATCGGCGAGGAACTGGCGAAAATCCACGAGACCACGGTCGATCACTACCTCACGCATTTCTGCAAGCATGAGGCCATCCTGCAGACCATTCATCCGACCGACCGGGAGCGCTATGACCGGACGATCAACGACAACACCACGGCCGGCCGCGGCTGGGATCTCAGCTTCCGCATGACCACCCAGCGCGGCAACCTGCGCTATGCGCGGGAAATCGCCGAGCCCGTTCGCGACCATGCCGGCAAGGTCGTGCAGTATATCGGCACGCTGCAAGACGTGACCGACATCAAGAGCACGGAAGACGAGCTGCAGAGCGCCAACGCCCAGCTCCGCGACGCATCCGACCAGCTGGCACATGTGGTCGATCAAGCCACCGACAGCATCGCCGCCATCAAGGCGAGCACCACAAAACTGAGCAACGGCGCCACCGACCTGTCGGCGCGCACCGAAGAGCAGGTGGCGAGCCTGGAAGAGATGGCCGCGGCGATCCGCCAGCTTTCGGTCACCGTGAAACTGAACGCCGGCAACGCCCAGCAGGCGAACGAACTCGCCCTGGACGCCCGCGCCGCCGCCGATGGCAGCGGCCAGGTGGCGGCGGCGGCCGTCGAGGCCATGGGGCATATCGAGTCTTCCTCCGGCCGCATCGCCGAGATCGTGGTGCTGATCGAGGAGATTGCCTTCCAGACCAACCTGCTGGCGCTCAACGCCGCGGTGGAAGCCGCGCGCGCCGGCGATGCGGGCCGCGGCTTCGCCGTGGTGGCCGCCGAGGTGCGGGCGCTGGCGCAGCGCAGCGCGCAGGCGCTGAAGGAGATCAAGTCCCATATCGCCGAAAGCTCCAATCAGGTGCGCAAGGGCGTCGACCTCGTCAACAAGACCGGCACGACGCTGTCGGATATCGGCAATGCGGTTAAGCGCGTCGCCGACATCGTCTCGGAAATCGCCTCGGCCAGCCGCGAGCAATCCACGGGCGTGCAGCAGGTCGACGACACGGTGACCCAGATGGAAGCGGTCACCCAGAAGAACGCCACCCTGGTGGAGCAGGTCAGCGCCGCGCTCGGCACCGTCGACCACCAGATGCAGGATCTTTTCGGCGCCATCGAAGCGGCCACCGGCAGCGTGAGGCAGCCGGCCGCCTCAATACCCATCCCGCATAAGCGCGCCGCCGGGCGCTAGCTCGGCATCGGCGGCACCAGGAGCTGGGGGTCCAGGGGGATCGTGCCGAGATAGATTCCCCAGTGGAGATGCGGGCCGGTGACCCGGCCGGTGCCGCCCAGCAGTCCGAACACATCGCCCTTTGAAAGCTTGTCGCCTTCCTTCACTTCGATCTTGCTTTGATGAGCGAAGATCGAGGTCAGGCCGTAGCCGTGATCCAGCATCACCGTGCCGCCGGTGAAGAACAAGTCGGGGTCGGCCAGCGAAACGATGCCGCCGGCCGGCGCCTTCAATGGCGTGCCCTTGGGTGCGGCGACATCGACGCCAAAATGGGGCTGGCGCGGCTGGCCGTTGAGGACCCGCACGCTGCCATAGACGCCGCTGATCGGGCCGATGGCAGGCCAGTCGAATCCTTCAGCGAAGAACGGCGACGGCGTGCGGCGCTGCTTGGCGACAGCGATGCGCTCGCGCTCGGTCTTGATGCGCGCCAGTTCCGCCTCCGACGGCTCCACCTGGTTCTTCGGCAGGTTGTTGATGCGCTGGACCTCATACTGCCGCTGCACAATGGCAAGCTCCCGCGCTTCGACAACGCCGCCGGCCATCGTCACTTTCAGCAGCGCCTTCGCCGATGCATCGCGGCCGAAGCCGAGCAGGAAGCGGCCATCGCCGTAGACTTTGATGTCGGTCCCGTCGAGTGCCGCCTTGCTGCCTTCATCAGCCTGTCCCACCAGCAACCCGCCCTGGATGAAATCGCCATTGAGCGGCATGGCGGCGCGGCTTTGGCGCGACACCAGAGCAGCCGGCAGCATCGCCATCAGTCCCAGCAATGTCCGGCGCGCCACGGTCACAGGAGCGAACCCTGCTTGTCGTCGGGCTTGCGCTTCGGCGCGGGCGAGGACGTTGGCGGCGTGGAGGCCGGCGGCGGCATGTCGGCGCCACCGGTGGCGGTCACCGGCACCTGGCCGTCGGCGAATTGCAGCCGCAAGGATGCGCCCGCGCCCACCGCCTTGGCGGACGAAACTGCGTGATCGGCGGCATCGCGCACCAGCACGAAGCCGCGCGCGAGCACCCGCTCGTAGGAGTAGCTGTCCAGCAGGCCTGCCAGGGACTCGAGGCGCAGGCGTCCCCGCTGCAGCAGGTTCTCGAGCACCTCCGGCCGCAGCAGCGCCATCGCACCGGCGAAACGCTGCTGCTTCATCGCCAGCACCCGCTGCGTGTCCTGGCGCAAGGTGGATGCAGCTTCCGCTAGCGTCAGGCGCTTTTGATGGATGAGTTGTTGCGGCGTCACCAGCCGGGCGCTGGCGCGTGACACCTGCTCGGTGCGCGCGGCGAAGAATCCCTTCAGGCTTTGCCCGAGCCGCTCGGTCCAGCCGTCCAATCGCTGGGCCATGTCCTCCAACAGCCGCGCTGGATGGATCAAGCCGCGCGCCAGTCCCTCCAGCCGCATCTTCTGCTCGGCGATCAGCCGCTGGGCCGCCCGCGCCAGCCGCAGGCCGTTCTCGCCGATTTCACCCAGCAATTCCCCGCGCACCGGCACCGCCATCTCCGCCGCCGCCGTGGGTGTGGGCGCCCGGCGGTCGCTGGCGAAATCGATCAGGGTGGTGTCGGTCTCGTGGCCGACGGCGGAGATCAGCGGGATCCCGCAGGCCACCACCGCGCGCACAACCGCCTCGTCATTGAAGGGCATCAGGTCTTCCAGGCTGCCGCCGCCCCGGGCGACGATGATCAGATCAGGCCGCGGCACCGGCCCGCCCGGCTGCAGCCGGTTGAAGCCGGCGATAGCCGCCACCACCTGGGCCGCCGCGTTGTCGCCCTGGACCGCCACCGGCCAGAGCAGCACGTGGCGCGGGAATCGATCCGCCAGGCGGTGCAGGATGTCACGGATGACGGCACCGGTGGGCGAGGTGATGACGCCGATCACGTCGGGCAGATAGGGCAGCGGCCGCTTGCGCGCTTCGTCGAACAGGCCTTCGGCGGCCAGTCGCTTGCGCCGCTCCTCCAGCATCTTGAGCAGCGCGCCTTCGCCGGCCAGCTCGGCCTGGTCGATGACGATCTGGTACTTCGAGCTGCCGGGATAGCTGCTGACCCGGCCGGTCACCACCAGCTCCATGCCGTGCTCCAGCCGGAACCGCAGGCGCCCGACGGTGCCGCGCCAGCACACGGCGTCGATCACAGCGCCTTCGTCCTTCAGGCTGAAATAGAGATGACCAGAGCTGTGGTAGTTCGGCTTGGATACCTCGCCCCGCACGCGGATGCGCTCGAAGTTGCCTTCGAGGGTGCGCTTCACCGCCTGGCTGATCTCGCTGACGGTGAATTCCGGCATATTGCTGCCGGGGATGGGGGCGGCAATGATCGAATCGCTCATGGCCGGTATCCTAGATCATCGGCAGCCGGTCGGCAGCAATCCCGCGGGATGAATATCCAGCGGCGACGGCGAATCCGAGCGATGAACCCCATGTCCAGCGGGGAATTGTTGGAAAACCATACCCCGCTTCGTCCAGCGGGGATGCTGACCGCAGGAGAAAGGCGGGTGCCGTTACCACGAAATTGCCTCCCAGTTTACGTATAATACGTAGTATTATACGTAAATAAGATGCCATGACGATATGCCTATGAACCACATTCAGCGTCGGGAAGGAGACAGCCCTCATGCCCAAAGAGTTGATCAGCGTCGGTGTCGGTATTCTTACTGCTATTATACCACTTTTGCTGCCTGATCTGTCCAGATTCTTCGCCTATGGCCTGTTTTCCGCAGCCGCCATCCTGATACTCCTCGGCGCCTACGGCTTCCTGCGGTCAAATCGAGATACGTACGCAAAAACTGGAAACATCACCATATTCAACGTCACGCTGCGGAAATAGGCCGGACAGGCCGGTTCGCGAGGCGAGCCGGCCTGTCCTATCCTTCGGGCTGCCGCTTGTGCCGCGTGCCAGCCTCACCTTGCCCCGCCGCCGCGGTCTGCTAAACACAGCGCGAAGACCCCTGGGAGATCTCTATCCATGCGTATTCTGGTGGTGGGTGGCGGCGGGCGCGAGCATGCGCTGTGCTGGGCGATCGCGGGCTCGCCGCTCTGCGATAAGCTTTACTGCGCCCCCGGCAATGCGGGCATCGCCGGGGAGGCCGAGTGCGTGTCCATCGCCGCCGAAAATATCCCGGCCATCGTGGAGTTCGCCCAGCGCGAGGGAATCGATTTCGTGGTCGTCGGGCCGGAATCGCCGCTGGTGCTGGGGCTGGTGGACCGGCTGACCGAAGCGGGCATCAAGTCGTTCGGGCCCACAGCGGCGGCGGCGGCGCTGGAAGGCTCCAAGGCTTTCATGAAGGATCTCTGCGCCAAGTACGGCATTCCCACCGCCGGCTATGGCCGTTTCACCGAGGCCAAGGCGGCGAAGGATTTCATCCGCCAGAAGGGCGCGCCGATTGTCGTGAAGGCCGATGGTCTGGCCGCCGGCAAGGGCGTGATCATCGCCGAGACCGTGGACGAGGCCGAAGCTGCCGTGGATTCCATGCTGACCGGCGGCCAATTCGGCGAGGCCGGCGAGGAAGTGGTGATCGAGGAATTCCTCGGCGGGGAAGAGGCCAGCTTCTTCGCCCTGGTCGATGGCGAGACCGCCCTGCCCCTGGCCTCGGCCCAGGACCACAAACGCGCCTTCGACGGCGACAAGGGACCAAACACCGGCGGCATGGGCGCCTACTCGCCGGCGCCTGTCGTCACTGACAGCGTCGTCGCCGAAGTGATGCGCAAGATCATCGAGCCGACCGTGGCGGCGATGAAGGCCGAGGGCCGGCCGTTCAAGGGCGTGCTGTTTGCCGGGCTCATGCTGACCGCCGAAGGGCCGAAGCTGCTGGAATACAATGTCCGCTTCGGCGATCCCGAGTGCCAGGTGCTTTGCGTGCGCCTGATGTCGGACCTGCTGCCGGCGCTGATCGCCACCCATGACGGCATGTTGAAGAATTTCCAGCTCCGCTGGCAGGACAAGGCGGCGCTGACCGTGGTGATGGCCGCCAAGGGCTATCCCGACAGCTATCAGCGGGGC